>CAYLQV010000001.1:0-85165 GCA_964385925.1 uncultured Galactobacillus sp.
GGTAAATCCTCGAACATTGCAAATCACGGTTGGGTCATTACATATTGTCTAAGATATTGGAAACCGGTTAACCAATCAAATTTCATGATTGTTTACCAAATCCACTTTCATGATGAATGCCAGGGTGCTAAACTTCCTTTAGTAACCTAGGGAGTAAAAAATAGATATGAACGAAGAGAAAGCTTTTGATGTGGTCGCATTAGGTGAGCTGCTGGTAGATTTTACAGAGAACGGCTTATCCGCACAGGGCAATCCTCTTTTAGAGGCTAATCCGGGCGGAGCACCATGTAATGTTTTAAGCATGCTGTCAAAGTTCAAACGGAAGACAGCATTCATCGGCAAGGTCGGAAAAGACGGTTTCGGCCAGATGCTGGACAAGGCAATTGTGGAACAGGGCATATCAGATCTGGGCTTGAAATATGATCCGGATGTCCATACAACGCTGGCACTGGTATTGAAGCTGCCGAACGGAGACCGTGACTTTGCGTTCTACCGCAAACCGGGTGCTGATGTGAACTTAAAGAAGGAAGAGATTGATCCGCAGCTGATCAAGAATGCAAAGATCTTCCATTTTGGCTCGCTGTCGTTGACAGATGAACCTGTACGCAGTGCAACGAAGTATGCCTTGGAAGTCGCCAAGCAGAATCATCTGCTGATCTCTTTTGATCCAAACCTGAGAGAGCCGTTATGGCCATCTCTGGATGAGGCAAAGGAACAGATTGCCTATGGCATGTCACAGGCAGACATCCTGAAGATCTCGGACAATGAGATCCTGTGGTTCACCGGGAAGCGGAACTTTGATGAAGGCATTGCGGTGCTGCAGAAGACCTATCCAAATCTGAAATTGATCTCATTATCAATGGGACCGGATGGCAGCCGGGCATACTGCGGCGGCCTCAAGGTGGAAGCACCTGCTTTCCTGCAGAAGGGAACAATTGAAACAACCGGTGCCGGAGATACATTCTGTGCCTGTGTACTGAACAGTGTCCTGGAAACAGGATTGGCACAGTTCAATGCAGAATCATTGAAGAAGATGCTGGTCAGAGCAAACGCAGCCGCCAGCATTGTCACAACACGGAAAGGGGCATTGCGAGTAATGCCTGGTCTAGAGGAGATCAATCAGCTGATCCATGCTGAGTGATTGATACAACCATAAACAATAAGGGAGGAAATTATGGCATTGAATTACAGGAAGTGCGCGGAAGAGATTTTCAGTCATCTCGGGGGAAAAGAAAACATTGCATCCGCAGCTCATTGTGCAACCCGCTTAAGACTGGCAATTGTCGACAGCAGCAAAGTTGATGTCAAGGCAATTGAGGATACCGAAGGCGTACAAGGCGTCTTCAGTTCTAATGGACAGCTTCAGATTATCATCGGTACGGGAACAGTCAACAAAGTATATGACGAGTTCATTGCAGTATCCGGCGTATCTGCTGGATCCAAGGAAGATGTCAAAGCTGCAGCAGCAGCCAACATGCCTTGGTGGAAGAGATTAGTTAAGACATTAGGTGATGTATTCGTTCCAATTCTGCCGGCTATCGTAGCAGCAGGTCTGATGATGGGACTTGTTGAAGCATTAGGTAAGGCAATTCCTAGCTTTGCGACTTCTGACTGGTATGGCTTCCTGGATATGGCAGCCAATACGTCCTTTGCCTTCCTGCCAGTACTTGTAGCTGTATCTGCGGCGAAGGTATTCGGCGGCAACATCTTCTTAGGTGCAGTCATCGGTCTGATGATGGTCCATCCAGCATTGACCAACGGCTGGGCTGCAGCAAGTGGATATAAAGTATGGTATCTGCTTGGTCAAGGCCTCAAGATCGGCAATTATACGATAGGTCAGGTGAACCAATTAGGTTATCAGGGCCACGTTATACCGGTCATCATATCGGTCTACCTGATGAGCAAGCTTGAAATCAAGCTGCATAAGGTAGTGCCTGAAATGATCGATCTGTTCGTTACTCCTTTAACAACAGTCCTCGTCACAGCATTAGCTACCTTCATGGTCATCGGCCCGATCTTCTCTACATTGGAGACTTGGGTATTAGGCTTAGCAACAGCATTGGTAGCCAACCCATTCGGTGCAGCTGTCATGGGCGCAATCTATCCGATCACGGTCGTTATGGGCCTGCATCATATGTACAATACAATTGAACTTGGCATGTTGGGCGCAGGTCAGCTGAATACCTGGATGCCGATTGCCTCTGCTGCAAACTTCGCACAGTTCGGTGCCTGCTTGGCAGTCGGTCTGAAAACAAAGAATGCAAAGAGAAAGACCATTGCCATTCCTTCCGCATTATCTGCTTCCTTAGGTATCACGGAACCAGCAATCTTCGGTGTCAACTTACGTTTGATGAAGCCGTTCGTCTTTGCGGCAATTGCTTCTGCAATCGGTTCCTTCTTCGGTGCTATCTTCCATATTGGTGCTACTGCAAACGGCGTTACCGGTATTCCTGGTTTCCTGATTGCTGAAAATCCAATTACTTATGCAATCCTGCTTCTTATCTCCGGTGGTGCAGCATTCATCATGACATTCTTATTCTGGAGAGAAGATGCGGAAGATGCAGATGACGGCGAAGCAGCAGCCAAGGCTCCGGAAACAGTTCCTGCAGCAGTTGTCATTACAACAGATGCAGGTACAGTCACACAGCCGGTCAGCGGCAAGCTTGTCAATGCAAAAGAGATCCCAGATCCAATGTTCTCTGCTGAAACAATGGGACCAAGTGTCGGCATTCAGCCGGATGGCGAAACTGTCTATGCTCCATTTGACGGAACAGTCACAATGCTGTTCCCAACAAAGCATGCAATCGGCGTTACAAGCAAAGAAGGCATTGAAGTATTGATCCATATCGGTGTTGATACTGTCAATATGAATGGTGAAGGATTTGAAGCTTTTGTTGAGCAGGGAAATGAAATTACGAAGGGACAGAAACTGATTACATTTGACCGCAAGGCAATTGCAGACAAAGGATATTCAGATACTGTCATCGTTGTTGTAACCAACGGAGCTTCACAGACAAATCTGAAAAAAGCAGCATAATCACAGCAAGGACGTTCTGCAAAGGACGTCCTTTTACGTTATAATAAAATGACATGTGAAGGGAGAATTACCATGACTTTTTGGAAAAAGATCATCACCGCACTGACTGGCATTACATTAACAATCTCGATGGATCCGTTTGTGGTCCATGCAGACAGTCAGAAGAGCAGCACTGATTTTGATGACTTCATGACGAATGAATTTGTTGCGATGATGGAAGATGACTTCACGACGATGCATTTTTCCGTTTCTGACCCGGCAGCCTATACGATTACAAAACCGGAAGTCAGCATCGGCACCATCAAGGACAAGGATGAAGTCATATCCGAGAACCAGAAGTCTTTGGACAGTCTTCATGAGTTTGACTATGATTCTCTTTCTGATACCCAGAAAGTAGATTACAAGGAATATGAATATGAACTGGAAGCAGCAAATGCACAGGCCGAATATATGGATCTGGAAATGCTGTTTGAACCGAATAATGATGTTACATCCAATATTATTACCAATATGACGGAATTTGTTCTGCGCAGCAAAGATGATGCAGCAGACTATATCACTGTCCTGACAACAATACCTGCATACATGGATAAGGCACTGACCATTACCAAAGAGCAGGCAGATAAGGGAATCTTTCTGACAGATGACATGCTGGATGAGACAGAAGAGTGGATCGACGGCTTTGTCAGCAAAACAGATGACAATGCATTGATTGCTGTATATGACAGCCGTCTGAAAGCTGCTTCGTTCCTTACCGATGAAGAAAGAACAACTTACTCTGCGCAGAATAAGAAAGTTGTTCTGGAACAGGTCATTCCTGCGTATCAGAAAGTCAGAGATGAGCTGGAGAAGCTGAGAGGAAGCAGAAAGTATGGTGATTCCGTCGCTGATCTGCCGGATGGAGAAGCATATTATCAGGCAGCTCTGCTGACAAAGGCTTCCACAACAAAGACAACGAAAGAAATTCTGGACTACAGCACAACGTACTTAAAAGAAGAGATCAAGAAGATGGCACTGCTGCAGGCATCACAGAAAAGCAGTACGGATGAGACGGTATCTATGTCGACACCGGAAGAAGTACTTTCGTATCTGCAGAAGCAGCTGACCAACGAATTCCCAGCTCTGTCATCGTTTACCTATCATGCGGAATATCTGGATAAGAGTGTTGCGACCGACAGCATCGTTGCATACTACATGCAGTGTCCGGTCGACGATGCCACTGCAAACTCGATCAAAATCAACGGGGACAACATCAGTGACAGCAATTCTCTCTATGAGACCCTGGCACATGAAGGCATCGCTGGACATATGTACCAGAGAAATTACTATATGAGCACCAATCCAAATCCGCTGCGTCTAGTCATCGGCACTTTAGGCACGACCGAAGGCTGGGCAATGTATGCGGAGAATCAGATGTGGAATTATTCCGGACTTTCTTCTGCTTCTATCAATGCAAACCAGCTGAATACAAGTGTAAACTATGTTCTTGATGCAGTGACTGACTTAATGGTCAATGGCCTTGGATACAGTGACAGTCAAGTTGAAAAATACTATACAGATCTGGGCATCAGTTCCAGTTATGCATCCAGTATTATTGAATATGTGAAAGAGTATCCGCTGATGCTGGTCCCATATGGAACCGGTCTTTCCTACTACTCTCTGTTACGAGAAGAAGCCGAAGATTCTTTAGGCAATTCCTTCAATGCCAAGGATTTCAATACAGTACTGCTGAACAACGGTGACCGCAACTTTGATCTTGTCTCAGCAGAAGTGGAAAGCTACATTACCGGCAAAAATGGAACTGTTGCCTCCGATTCGCCAGTCAGCAGTGCAGAGACATCTTCAGAGACTTCCACGAATAAAGAACAGCCGAACTGGATTTTGTTCGGAGCAATTGGCGGCGGCTTGGCAGCGGTCGGCATTATTGCTTTGATTGCCGGCAGAAAGTACAGAAAGGATGATCCTTTTGGTGCATAATTCTTGGTGGCCATGGCTTCAGGAAGAATGGGAGCAGCCATACTTTAAAACATTATCAGCGTTCCTTCACAGCGCATATCAGACAAAAACAGTTTATCCGCCGCGTTCTCAGGTCTTTGCGGCTTTTGAGAACTGCGATTATCCAGATATCAAAATCGTGATCCTGGGGCAGGACCCATACCATGAGCCTCACCAGGCACATGGCATGTGCTTCTCTGTCAATCCCGGTATTCAGATTCCACCAAGTCTGCAGAATATTTATAAAGAACTGCAGGATGAACTGGGATGCTACATCCCGAACAACGGCTATCTGATGCCATGGGCAAAGCAGGGTGTATTCCTGCTGAACACGACGATGACAGTTGAAAGAGGTATGGCAAACAGTCATGCCGGCAAAGGCTGGGAGACTTTTACAGATCATGTGATCCAGAAGATCAATGAAAAAGACACCCCGGTCGTCTTTCTGCTGTGGGGCAGAAATGCCCGGACAAAGGCAGCGATGATCGATCAGACAAAGCACCTGGTCTTAGAAGCTGCTCATCCTTCTCCGTTGAGTGCCTATCATGGTTTCTTTGGATGCGGGCACTTTGCCAAAGCAAATGCTTTCCTGGAAGATAAGGGAATCCAGCCAATTGACTGGCAGATTCCAAATATCAATGTATGACTGAATATAATGAAGAATGGGTCATGAGCCGGAAGAATCGGAATCATGGCCTTTTGCCAATCAAGCGTGTATTGAATGACTTAGGCAATCCACAGGATGCGGTTAAGACGGTCCATATCGCTGGCACCAATGGGAAGGGTTCTGTTACCAATGATCTCAAAGAGATCCTGCGTGCACACGGATACCATGTCGGGATGTTTACCAGCCCTCACTTGGTAAGCCATCGGGACCGCATCCGCATTGATGATGTATGGATCAGTGAGGAGGTCTTTCACAAGTATTTATTGGAAAATATTGAGGCCATCGAACGTGAAGATCTCGGCATGTTCGAGATTGACTGCCTGATTGCTTTTCAGTGGTTCAAGGACAAGCATGTGGACTATGCCCTCATTGAATCAGGACTTGGCGGCAGATTGGATAACACCAATGTCATCAGGCATCCTGAACTGGAGATTGTGACCACAATTGCTTATGACCACATGAATATTCTCGGCAGCAGGATCCAGCAGATTGCTTTTGAAAAAGCCGGCATTATTCAGAAGAGGACGACTTGCATCATCGGCTTTCTGCCAAAAACAGTATTACCTGTTTTTGAACGGAAAGCAGCACGGATGCAGGCGGCTCTGATCAAATGTCCGGCCTATGACGATCTGGGTGGACAGTCTCTGCGTTTTGATCATGATGAATATGAACTGTCCTCATTAGCCGACTATCAAAAGAAGAATGCAGCCCTTGCCTTGGAGAGTGCAAAGCTGCTTGGCATCAGCATTCACACAGATTTAACAAAGCAGGCCTTGTATCATGCTCAATGGGCTGGCAGGTTTGAAATTATCAGAAAGCATCCGACGGTTGTACTGGATGGTGCCCATAATGAAGAAGGCATGCGTGCCTTGATCCAGTCACTGTCTAAACTTCCGCGTCCATTGACGGTTGTATTCAGTGCCTTGAAAGATAAGCCGGGACAGACGATGGCGGAGTTGCTGAAGGAGAACTGCGACCGTCTGCTCATCACACAGTTTGCCAACAGCAGAGCAGATACGATAGATGGACTCAGCATATCAGGGTGCCAGACCCTGGCATCTTGGAAAGATGCGGTTGATCAGGCACTCAAGGAGACATCTCCTGAAGGCAGTATAGTCATCACAGGCTCACTGTATTTTGTGTCATTGGTTCGTGCATATTTATGAAAAGTGAACTTGTTTCTGTAAAGAATATAGTTTTTTAGCTCAGAGTTCATGAAATTCCTTTTTTTTGATGGTTCAAACAAAAGAGTGAAGTGTATAATAAATCTAGGTAACAATCCAAATAATTGGGAGGCAAATATAATGAGAGCTAACACAATGGCCGCAATGATTCTTGCAGGTGGAAGAGGAAGCCGTCTTCACGATCTGACAAAGAAAGTTGCAAAGCCTGCTGTTCACTTTGGAGGGAAGTATCGTATTATCGATTTCCCGTTATCCAATTGTGCAAACAGCGGAATTTCTACTGTCGGCGTTTTAACGCAGTATGAATCTGTTCTTTTGAATGCGTATGTTGCAAAAGATCAGTTCTGGGGCTTAGACGTCAACGACGGCGGTGTCTATGTACTGACACCAAGAGAAACAGATGAAAGAGGATTTGAAGTTTATCGTGGAACTGCAGATGCAATCACACAGAACATCGACTTCCTGGATTCAATCGATCCAGAGTATGTGCTGATTTTATCTGGCGACCACATCTACAAGATGAACTATGACAAGATGCTTGCATACCACAACCAGCAGAATGCAGATGCAACAATTGCTGTTCTGCAGGTACCGTTGAAGGAAGCAAGCAGATTCGGCATCATGAACTGCGACAAGAATGACATGGTCGAAGAATTCGTTGAAAAGCCGGAGCATCCAAAGAGCAACCTTGCATCCATGGGTATTTATATCTTTGAATACAAGACATTGAGAAAGTACCTGCTGGCAGATGACAAGAATGAAAAGTCAGACCATGACTTCGGTAAAGATATCATTCCTGCTTACCTGAAAGACAAGAGAAGACTTGCAGCATACCGCTTCAGCGGTTACTGGAAGGATGTTGGAACAATTGACTCTTTATGGGAGAGCAATATGGACCTTCTGAAGAATGACGATCAGCTGGATCTTGGTGACAAGAGCTGGAAGATCTATACCGAAGATGTCAATGCACTTCCGCAGTATATCGGTGAAGATGCAAAGATTGAGAATTCATATATTACCCAGGGCGCTGTTGTCTTAGGTGAAGTCAAGAATTCCATCGTTGGTACAAACTGTGTCATTGCCAAGGGTGCTAAGGTCATTGACTCTGTTATTCAGCCGGGTGCAAAGATCGGCGAAGGTGCAAAGGTCATCCGCAGTATTATTGCGGATGATGTAGAAGTAGCACCGGGTGCAGTATGCGGAAGTGCCAAGAGCGAGCATATTGATCTGTACGCGAAGAAGTACGTTGAGTAAGGGGGACGATGAAGATGAGAGCATTAGGAATAATTAACTTTGAAAACAACAATGCCCAAGTTGAAGGACTCAGTGAATACAGACCTGTCCCGGCAATGGCATTCATGGGAAGATATCGTGTTGTCGACTTCGTTCTCTCCAATATGACAAACAGCGGCATCTCCAACGTTCAGGTGTACTTAAAAGAGAAACCAAGGAACCTGATTGAGCATTTAGGTGACGGTGCACATTACAACATCAACTCCAAGCGTGGAAAGCTTCGCATCCTCTATGGGGAGAAGACCTTCACATCTTCTGTATACAATCATGATGTAGCCAACTTCATGCTGAACATGCAGTATATTGAAGAAGATGACAATCCATATATCATCATGGCACCAAGTTATTTTGTATACAGTCTGGATTACAGCGTTGTCCTGCAGCAGCATATTGAGAGCCACGCTGATGTGACATGTCTGTACTACAATACAGCTGATGCCAAGGATGAATTCCTTGGATGCGATACACTTACCTTGGATAAAGATAAGCGTGTATCAGAGATTGGCATTAACCGCGGCAAGAAAAAGAATGCTTCAATATCACTGGAATGCTATGTCATGAGCAAGAAGCTGTTCATTGAATTGGTCAAGAAAGCAGCTGCAACTTCTTCATTATATTGGTTCAGAGATATCATGAAGGATTCTGTTGATGAACTGGATGTCAGAGGCTACGGCATCAAGGGATTTGTTGGATGCATCAACAGTCTGCCTGAATATTTCCGTCTGTCCATGTCATTAAAGGACAGAGGTGTTGCTTCTGGTCTGTTTAAGCCGGGATGGCCGATTTATACACAGACCAATGATTCTTCCCCAAGTAAATATACAGATGGTTCTTCTGTGAAGGGCTCTGTTGTTGCCAATGGATGTGTCATTGAAGGAACAGTCAAAGATTCCATCATCAGCCGTAATGTTACGATCCGCAAGGGTGCGGTTGTAAAGGACAGTATTATACTTCCTGGTTCCTATATTGGTGAAAATGCAAAGCTTGATCATGTTGTTGTGGACAAGTATGCAATCGTTCATCATATTAAAGAATTAAAGGGAACAGATGAAGCTCCAGTGTATGTAAAGAGAAGAGACCGTATCTAAAGAAAGGGGTAAATTTATGCCTAGATCTATTTTGTTCGTAGCAGGTGAAGGACTGCCTTTCATCAAGACCGGCGGTTTAGCAGATGTCATAGGTTCATTACCAAAGGCATTGGCAAAGCGCGGACACGATGTCAGAGTTGTACTTCCTCTATATAAGAAGATCATTCAGAAATACTATGGCAAATTGGAAAGACTGGGGACTGTACAGATCCACAGCGGCTGGATCAATCAGCCGGCTACCTATTATAAATGTACAGTTGACGGTGTTATCTATTACTTTGTTGAACATCAGGCTTATTTTGAAAGAGACGGTCTGTATGGATTTGAAGATGACGGTGAGAGATTTGCCTTCTTCCAAAGAGCAGTCCTGGACATGATTTATTTCATTGACTGGTGGCCGAACATCATCCATTCCAATGACTGGCAGACAGGTATGATTCCGCTGCTGTGCCATGCCTGCTATGCGGATGACTACCGCTATCAGAATATCAAGCATGTTTATACGATCCATAACATGGCTTTCCAGGGCAACTTCGGTGTAGATATGCTGCCTAGCTGCTTAGGTCTGGACTACAGTTACTTCGACAATGGTTCCATCAAGTTCGATACAGGCATTTCCTTCATGAAGTCTGGTATTGTCTATGCTGATAAGGTGACGACAGTATCTCCGACTTACGCCAATGAAATCTTGACAGAGTCATATGGTGAAAGAATGGATGCTGTACTGAGATACAGAAGAGGTGACCTTTGGGGCATCGTCAACGGTATCGATACAACAGAATGGAATCCAAAGACAGATAAGCGCTTAGCAAAGAACTTTGATTCCAGATCCTGGGTATCCGGCAAGAAAGCTAATAAGACTGCGCTGCAGAAAGAATTAGGTCTGGAAGAGAGAGATGATGTATGTATGTTAGGCATCGTTTCCCGTCTGACAAATCAGAAGGGCATTTACATGATTACTGAGAAGCTCAGAGAGATCATGGGCATGGATGTTCAGTTCGTTGTCTTAGGAACTGGTGAAAAGGGTGCGGAAGATGCTTTCAAGTGGATGGAGACCGAGTATAAAGGCAAGGGTGTCTACTTCTGCGGGTACAATGAAGATCTGGCACACAAGGTCTATGCAGGATGTGATCTGTTCCTGATGCCTTCCTTATATGAACCATGCGGCATCGGTCAGCTGATTGCTATGCACTATGGCACGCTGCCTCTTGTCAGAGAGACCGGCGGCTTAAAGGATACCGTACAGCCATACAACCAGTATACTGGTGAAGGCAACGGCTTCAGCTTCTGGGCAGCAAATGCAGACGATATGCTCTATACGATCCGCTGGGCAGTTGAACAGTATTATGAGAACCGTCCAGGCTGGAAGGGCTTAGTCAAGACAGCTATGACAACAGATGTATCCTGGGAGAACAGTGCAGGTACATATGAACAGCTGTACTACACAATCTGCAACTGGGAAGACAAGTAATACCTGAATTTCTATCATTATTAATAAGGGAGAATGTAATAATTCTCCCTTTTTGTATGGTTTTGTAACCATCCTGTGATGGAACGTACCGTATTGTAAATATGTAAAAAAGGATAGAAATCGTACCTGCATAACAGCAGAAATGGCAGATGTTTTTCTGAGTAATTGTAATAATGTCAGGAAACAAACGGACCTTGTGACTGTTCTGTGACTGTCCTATGTCTAAGATTACGAATGTAAGATTCACTATAACATAAAGGAGGCAACCGTTATGAGAAAGAAGAATATATTGAAAGTTGCAGCAGGTATCATTACTGCTTTTACAGTAATAGGTACATTAAAGAATACTACAGTTCTGGCTGCGGCATCAGATCGTTCTAATACGGTAGTACCGGCGACTGCAAATAAAATAACAATTGAACAATTTTTGATTATGCCAAAGAATGCATATGTTCCTGCTGAAGAGTTCCAATATACAATTGCAGGCGGAACAGCAGGCGTAATTAACGGGAAAACGGTATATTCTGGTACAGATACCACCAATACAAACGGACAAGCTTCAAAAGTTGTGGGTACACCTACCATTGGACATGCAGTCTTTACCCCTGATCAGATGACATATGACGGTACAGAAGCAGATACTTCAAATCTTGGTACTGCGTCTAATAATAATTCTGCTGAGGGCAGTTCCACATTAGGTATTGATCCAGCAGGATATGTGCTTCCAGACGGCGTTACACTGGCTGACGGAATGAAATATGCAAAGTCAGACATTACCATTGATTTCTCTGGTGTCAGTTTCAAGGAGCCGGGAATCTATCGCTATGTTATTCAGCAGAATGGAACATATTTAAATGGAAGTGCAGACCCTTATCAGTCAAGTTATTATACATTTGATGCAAATGCATATCGCTATCTTGATGTCTATGTCGGATCAAATGACGGTGATGACAGCTTGAGAGTCAATCAGTATATTTTAAGAAACAGTGTCAATGATGATGATACGGCAAAGACAAAGGGGTATGTTAACACTTATAAGACACGTGATCTTACTGTTAAGAAAACAATCAGCGGCAATCAGGCAAGAGCTGACGTTGCCTTCGAATTTACAATTCAAATAAACAATCTGCCAGGAAACTACAAGATGAATATTGCGACAACATCAAGTGCAGGTGAAATGGCGAATACGCTGAATAAAGGTGGTACTGTTGTGACTGCATTGACGGATGCCAGAAACTATGGCAGCGGACAGACTACATTCAAAGTATGGCTGAAGGCAGGCGAAACAGTTACAATTGATGGTCTTCCAAATGGTTCAGAATATTATGTTGTAGAAAATGCAGATCAGTTGAAGCAGACAGGCTACACTTCCTCAGTTGGTACAGCATTTATCAGCAAGTACAGCTTGAGCAGCAATAATGCGAACTGGTTATTCTATGGATTTGCAAACTATGATGATATGCTGATTGAAGTAAACAATGATAAAGCAGGTGTTATTCCTACCGGTGTCATTATCGCAGTAGCACCATATGCAACCGTCTCGCTGCTTGGCTTTGCAGGACTGCTGATCTTCGCAAAACGCAAGAAGTCAAAAGAAGACGAAGACAATTGAGAAAATCAAGGAAAGAGAGAAATCCCTTTCCTTTTTTGATTAAGAATGTGAGTAATAAGAATATTATTTGAAAATGTATCTGGTTGTGACACTTCTGTGACATCGTGCTTTTTATTATGTATACGTAGATAGTTAGACTCAATTGGAGGTACATATATGATGAAGAAAATTGTAAAAGAGATTATGACGCTGATCGTAATTGGATTAATGGTTATTGGCACTGCTGCGATAAATGCTGTTCCAGTAAATGCGGCTGGAACTGCAGATAAGTGCGATGTCACATTTACAGAAATAACTTTTTCGAATGACGCATACCATGTCGTCAGCCCAATTGTTACATTACCTACAGGGAAAACGGCAACATATATCACAATCAATGTGGCTAATGGGTATTTCAACACAAGTGCTGTGACTGATAATGGTACACATCATTATAACTATGGCGGTACATCCTCGTATGCATTCAGTGATCTCCTGCTTCTCAAGAGCGGATATAATACAGCAGCATCAATAAGCAATCTGCTGACAAAGATCAATTTCTACTATGATGCATCAGTCAATACAAAGAGTGATGTCGATGGTATTGCTGTTTACTTTACATTAAGTACAAACACAAATAATCTTCCTGAAAGTTTTGATTTCTATCAGGTTCCTGGTGAAGATCATTATTATATTCATGTCGTAACTGGTGCAATTGCATGGCATGATGCATATAACAAGGCAAAACAAAATATATTCGGCGGTCTGAGAGGTTATCTGGCAACAATCGCATCAACCGATGAAAATGCGATCATGCATAACATCAGCGGCAATCAGGCATGGGTCGGTGGTACTGCAATTTATGTTGTACCAGGCGAAAGTACAAGCGTTTCTATGAGCACCTGGACAAAGATCAATGATCCAGTGACGATTGTTGATAGTCCTAGTGGTTATTCTTATGCTACAAAAAACAAGTACGGTTCACCAAGTACTCTTTACAGCAATTATTATTGGGCAGATGGTCCAGAATCTGGATCTGTCATTTCAAGTGAAATCTATGACAGCAGTGAACCAAATGCATATCCAACGGTTTATAAGGGAACTTTAAAGAGAGCAACTGGTGATATATCCACTACAACAGGTACAGAAGACTGCTTGTTAACAAACTGGAATGGTAATGGTGGATTGAATGACTATTCCGAAGCACATCTTGATTGGGAGCTGGATGGCTACTTTGTTGAATTTATTGCTCAAGATACATATGCCAATGGCTTTGTAGACAGCTATACAGCATGGAAGAATGGTAATGCAAATTCTCACTTAGTTGCTTCTACGAAACTTCATGACAGAGCTTATACAAACAGGAATAATGTTACTTTCAATCAGTATCTCATCATGGATCAGAGTGCAACAGTTCCTGCAAAAACATTTACATATACGATCAGTACAACCGGTGGCTCTTCGTCTACACGCAGCACCAGTGAATCATTGATGGTCTCTGGGACACCTACAGTTGCATCTGCAAGTTTTGCATCATCATCTACAACATCTACTGAGTCTCCGGAAGATGAGGCTTTCCAATTAAATACAAATGAAAAATATGCAGTAAAAGAAGTGAATGTCAGCTTCGAAAGTGTAAACTTTACCGAACCTGGGATATACAGGTATGCAGTAACAGAAACAGTTGAGAATGAATCATACATTACTTACGATACAGCAAGGACGCAGTATCTTGATGTCTATGTATATTCGAATGATGAAAATGATGATCTTGTTGTTCAGGGATTCGTACTTCATAAGAATGCTGATGACGCTGCCGTTGCAAATGGTGTCCTGCAGGTTGCAAACAAGTCAGAAGGATTCATTGATAAATACACAACTGAATCTTTGACCGTAAGCAAGACGATCAGCGGCAATCAGGCTAGATCTGATCAGTACTTCTTATTCAATATTGAAATCAGCAATGCAATCAGCGGAACAACATACTCAATTGATCTGCCGACAGATAAGACAACAGAAGCTGGTAAAGAGTATTCAACTTCATTGGCAGTAGCCAATGGAAAAGCGACCGGAAAAGTTTGGCTGAAGGCTGGTCAGAGCTTTACAATCAACGGCATAACAAAAGGTATCAGTTACAGTGTTGGTGAAGATTCAGACCAGTTAAAGCAGACAGGTTACGCATCAACTTTAGCAAAAGCTGAAGGTGATAAGCTGAATGGTACAGCTGCTTTAGTAATGAATACTTCAACATTAAGAGTTGAAGATAATGCAATATCAGATGTCACTGCTTTAACAATCAATAATGAAAAGGCTGGTGTCATCCCAACAGGTGTCATTATTGCCGTAGCGCCATATGTCACAATCGCTTTGGGCGGATTCTTTGGACTGCTGTTCTTCGTTAAGCATAAAAAGTCTGAGGAAGATGACGAAGAAGATCTTTAAAATATGAGTATTAGTAATAACATGCAATAAATTATCCGTTTTGTGACATTTATGTGACTAAGCGCCTAATAAGATGTAGTTGCATAAGTAAGAAGAAATCCACATATGAATGGAGGAACGTTTATGAGAAAGAATAGAATAATTACAGCATTGTTTGCCATGACATTAGCTGCTTCAGCAGCATTGAGCATGCCAATCACAGCAAATGCTGATTATGCAACAAGCGGTGGTACTGTCACATTTGCATCATATATTGTTATGGATAAGCAGGCTAACGTGCCGAACCAGAAATTTACATACAGCATTGAACCTTATGGTGATCTGGCAACAACAATGACATCTGGTACAGCAACGATTGGATATGCACAGTTCACACCAGGTCAGGATACATACAGTTCTCTGCAGAAGATGGCAAGCACAATTGGTGTCAAGAAACAGACAACTGCAGGTACAGATGACTATGATGCTGTTGAATTTGACGCAGCAAATCAGAAATATGCACGTACGACTGTAACTGTTGATTTCAGTAAAGTTACGTTCAAGGATGTTGGTGAATTCTATTATATTATCAAGGAAGATTCTGGCACAGAACCATCCATTACATATGATGCAACAACAACTGTAATGAAAGTCTATGTAAACTACGTGACTGTAAACAATGTTACAAGCTTAGGTATTTCCGGTTATGTCATGTACAAAGCTATTCCAGCAACAGCAAACAGTGTTACAACATATACATTCCAGGATGGATCAAACAGTACGACTGATACAAAGGCTGACGGCTTCGTCAATAACTATGAAACTGAAGATCTGAATGTCAAGAAAGTTGTATCCGGCAACCAGGCATCACATGATGAATACTTCCCGTTAACAGTTACGATTGAAAACGCAAAGCCAAATACAATTTATAACATTGATGTTGTATCACATGCACAGAAAGAGACCAGCATCAATGGTGCTTCCTCTACGATTCATGTCAATCCGAATACAATGACTGCAGATGCATATGGCAGAGCTAATGCAACAATCTGGATCCAGAATAATCAGTATTATACAGTGCAGGGCATTGCTAAAGGCACAAGCTATACTGTAAATGAAGATAAGGCAACAATGGATAAAGAAGGATATACACCAAGTGCAGATGTTGTAGGTGATGTTGTCAACGGTGCACCGAATGCATTAGTATCTGGTCTGTATACTTCCAGCAAAGACAATGATACAAATACAGTGCAGTTCAATGAAGATCATACAGTCAGCTACAACTATCAGGCTGGTACAGCTTCTGTTGCACTGAATGGTACATGGAAGCAGACGGATCAGAAGATTATCGTCATATTAACGGAAAATGGTGAGCAGAAGGAAATTGATTATGAGATTACTCCATCCGGTAAAGATCTGAAGGTCAGCGGCACTCCAACAATTACAACTTCCTATTTTTCTACAATCAGCAGCACGAATGTAGTCATGAATGGAACAAATGCTGAAATGGCCATGGATACTGCCACAACAAATATGATTGATACATATATTACAGCAGATTCTACAGTGACATATACAAACACCAAAGTAGGTACAATTCCAACCGGTGTTATTCTGAACACAGCTCCATATGCAATTGTGGTATTAGCTGGATTCTTCGGACTGTTCATATTCGCAAAGAAGAGAAGAGAAGAAGAAGCTGAAGAAGAGTAATTCAAGTATTAACTGAAGAGATGAGTATAAAAAACTTATCTCTTTTTTTTGCGCCTGAGTAACTTGAATAATGCTGGCAAGGCAATTGGATTTGTGACCGTTCTGTGACATACGGACTTTTAACATGAGAGTGGGAAACTATGCGTAGAAACATATAGAAAGGTGATTCAGTATGAAAAACATCGCTGGAAAGATCATATTGACAGTCTGTGCAGCAGCAGTTGCTTTCTGCGGATGGAATATCTATCAATCCTATCAAGATATCCATGCAGTAAAGAATACGACCAGTCAGTTTGTGACACAGGTCAATGCTACTGAAGAGGAGCCTGTCAAATCACCAGTTTCATATACAGAGCTGCATGAAAATAATACAGACTACCGCGGATGGATATGGTTCGACAGCGGGCTGATCAGTCTGCCGATCATGCAGGCTGATGAAAATCAATATTATCTGAATCACAACCTGAATAAAGAAAATGATATGTGCGGAGAACCATTCATTGATGCTGCAAATTCACTGACTGATCAGAATATAACAATCTATGGTCATACGGTTTTCCAAGACAGTAATGACCTGATGTTCACTCCTTTGAAAAAGCTTCTTGATCAGCAGACTTTTGATCAGAATCAAAGATTCTACATTGAATGGGCGGACGGTATCAGGACATATCAGATTTTCGCTGTATGTGATATTGATTATGCAGAAGATTCATGGAACTATACGCAGAACATTTTCCAGACAGATAAAAATTTCTACACATATGTACATGCAGCGAGAAAGCATTCATCAGTGACTGCAGACATTGATGTAGCGGCAACAGACCAATTGGTAACACTTCAGACTTGTACGGAATTATCTTCAACAAAAAGAACAATCATTGTGGCAAAAGAGATTAAATAATGAAAAAAGAAAGACTGACAAAACTGATGTCTGCTATGACGGCAATTGTAATAACTGCCAGTTTTGTCATGTCTTCACTCATCAATGTGCATGCTGCAGAAACAAACACTTCCGTAATTACTCTGAAAAGCGGGAAAGATATTAACACAGCCCTGAAGGCTTTGGCAGGAGACACTTTACCGGCTGATTCCAGTGTCAGTTCTTTGTATTTAGTCATTGATACAAAAATTACAGGCTTTGAAAGAGTTGATGCAGTTGATACAGCTGCAGAAACACGGAACCTAAGCGAAGACGGCAGTGCTGTTGCATGGCTGAATGGAACAACAGTGCAATGGTATGCAGGTGCTTCGACTGTCTATCTGAATAGTGATTCCAGCTATATGTTCTATGGATTATCAGCCCTGCAGAGTGTCAATGGGCTTCGCACAGTGGACACTACACGAGTTGAAAATACATCTTATATGTTTGCTGAAGATGCTGGTATGGCGTCATTAGATCTCAGCGATATTTCTACAGTTAAAGTAACAAATATGAAGTCAATGTTTGCTGGTATGAGTTCATTATCGTCATTGAATATCAGCAACATGAATACTGTAAATACAACAGATATGAGCGAAATGTTCCGCCGTGATGCTTCTTTGACAGTGCTGGATCTTAGCTCTTTCACGGTCACAAAGAATGCAGTTACAACAGCTGCAGCAGATTCTTCAACCACAGCAGCAACATCAGCTCCAGCAGCGTCACCGGAAGCTTCCTCACAAGCAACCGCTGTACCATCTGCTTCTTCTTCGACTGTTTCTGTTTCAACAGAAACAAATATCACTGATATGTTCAAAGAGTCCGCTCTATCAAAAGTATATGTCGGCTATACATGGCTGGCTGAGCTGAGCAAAGATCCAGTGATGGTGCGTGTCTTTACAACTTGGTTTAATCAGACACTCGTCATGGCTTCAGATACAGAGCTGAAGGATATTTCATTTACTTACAGCCTGACACCAGGTGCATCAATGAATTCGAGCGATACGAGCGATGAAGTGCTGCCAGGCATTGTTACAGAAAACTGCAGTATTGCAAATGCATCTTTCCATAACACTGATACCGCCCTCAAGGGAACGCCTGCGGACCCATCTTTTGAAGGAAAGAAATACATGACCAAAAAGGTCAAGATCCTGATTGATACAACACAGATTACTGAACCAGGTATTTACCGGTATGTGATTACAGAAACAACACCTCTGGAAGGTGTCGATGCAGGACTGTTCCAGCTTGATGAGAGCAGCACCCGGATATTGGATATTCTGGCAGAATATCAAACCGAAGATTCAATTTCTGTTACTGCTTCTGTCTTCCATAAGACACAGACGCAGCTGCTGGGAAAAACACTGGATGTCAATGAGAAGAGCAGCGGCTTTGATAATTCTTATTTCTTAACAACAAATGATTTGGTTATCCGCAACGAAGTCAGCGGCAATCAGGGCGATTCGCGTCATGCGTATAATTATACATTTGTTCTAGATGGAGACATTGCCGGACGTGAGCTTACAGTTGTGCATAATGACGGCAGTGTAGAGACTATCAAAATTGATGCCAGTAATCATGGTGAATTGAATTTCTCTCTTAGGGGAACAGAACGGATCACCATTAAAAATATTCAAAAGAGATCAAAATATACAATCACAGCAGAAAAAGAAGCTTTGAAAGATACTGGCGTTGATGTAAAAGCAACACCGTCAAATTCCAAAGCAGAATATTCACCAGCTGTATGTTATTCTCCGGATACTGAAAAGACATGCTACATCACAAATTTAAGTGTAAATGAAGATGTGGATGTAACATTCCTGAATGTTAAAAACGGTGTGGTCCCGACTGGAATTATCTTAGATACAGCACCTTACACATTAAGTTTCCTGATGGGAGTCGGCGGCATTCTGCTGATCCAGCGGAAGAAAAAGCTTCAAAACTGTGCTGAAGAAGAGGATTAAAGAATGAGTAACATGGATAACATAAGACTCGGTCACCTGTTTGTGACACTTCTGTGATAGTGCCTCTTATATTATCTAAGTGCATAAGTTAAGAAGCAAGAAACTAGTAAATTGGAGGAAATCCTTTATGAAAAAGAAAATTGTATCCTTTGCGGTAATGATGATGATGGTTGCTGGGCTGATGCCAATAACCCAAGTCCATGCTGAAAATGTAGAAGGTGAACTGAAGCTGACAGCAAACCGTACGGAACAAATTGTTGTGCCAGAGGGCAAGAGCTTAACATTAGATCTTGCTGGATACGACCTTTCTGTAACTGGGAAAAGTGCCATTGTAAACCATGGTACTTTAACAATTGTTAATACTTCTTCAACAGTTGGTACTGTCAGTGCAACAGGAACGGCAAGTGCTGCAGTAGCCGCAACTCCAGGCGCACATACATATATCGATGGAGGCAATTATTATTCTGCTGCATGGTATACGATAAAGAATGATGGAACAATGATTTTGAATTCAACCGGAACTTATTCGGTCGGAACAAATAATTCGTCTTCAGTAATTACTAATGGGTGGTATAACAATTCAAGTACATCTCCTGATATCATTGACGGTGTTTCATATGCATATACTGCAGGTGATGCTTATGCAGATCTGACAGTCAATGCTGGTACTGTGATTGGCAACTGTTCGTCGACAACATTGGCTGCAGGAACAAAATATACAAGTACAGGTATTATATCTGAACAAAGTTCAAAAGTAACCGTAAATAACGTAACTATTAAGAATGTTAAAAATGGCTTCTATACAGATAAAGATTCATCGATGGTCATCAATAATGCGACTGCAAGTGCTTTAAAGAATGCAGTTTATGCAGACAATGGATCATCAATCATCGTTTCTGGCGGAACATTTGAGGCAACTGGCTGTACCGATAACAATTATTCACCATATACTTTCAGCCCAATATCAATAAAAACAACATTTAGTGCATCTGTAGAAGCATATAGTGGAACTTTCACAGGAAGCGTTAATAATTCAGACAGCACAGGAAAGATTGAAGTATTCGGCGGTACTTTCAAAAATGCAGATGGAACTGTATTCGATGTTTCAGCCTTTGTAACAGCACCAACAATATTTGATGCTGCAAAGGGAACTGTTACCACGAAGACAATTTCTACAATAACAAAGTATGTTCTCTTCTCCGCAATTCCTGATCCAACATCATTCAGCTATTCAATCACAAACGCAGCTGGCAATGATACTGGTGATACAGTAATTCAGACAGCTTCTACAAGTGGTTATTCAAAGAATGAAGAAGTTCGTGATGGTGTGAATCCATCAGCAGTAAAGTTTGTAAATTCTGATGCTTCTACAAGCACATTGGAATTCTCTGTAAATGATTTCAATGCAGGACAGAAAGCAAATACACTCGCCAGCTTAGGCGTTACAGATTCTGGTGATGAACGTCAGTATGCATCTAAGCAGCTTGTAGTTGATTTCAGTGCAGTGAAGTTTACAAATCCTGGTATCTTCAGATATACATTGACAGAGACCAGCAATAATGAAAAGGTCCCAGCAAGTGGTGTTCTCTACTTCGATGTTTGGGTTGTAAGAGGATCCGCAAATAAGGATGATGCAGCATATAATACACTGTCTGTTTCTTCTGTCATTGCGCATACAGATACAGCATTAACGCTGAATACAGCAAACAATGCAAATACAGTATCCAACAAAACATCTTATCTGAAGAGCATCAGTGTTATGAATGCTATGAATCTTACTGTGAAGCATTATGCATTAGGCAATCAGGCTTCTAAGACACAGAAGTTCAAGTACACCCTGACACTTAGAGATGCAACAAAGGGATCCACAGTTTCCTACATTAAGAAGGATGGAACAAAGGGTTCTATCTCAGTAGGCAATGATGGCATGTCCACATATGATTTCTATCTGTCAGATAAAGAAGCAATTACATTCTTGAACATTTCTGAGTTCCCAGGTTATACAGTCAAGGCAGATGAACAGACTCTGGAAACTGCCGGTTTGAAATCTGCAACAAAGATTGAATCTTATCAGCTGGCAACATCTGCTACCGATAGTACAACAACAACTGTTGCAGCAAAATCAGCAGCAGGGGACGCACCGGATACAACCAATGATGAAACAGCTACTGCAATTGATGTCAATGGTACTTTAGCAGCGCAGGATACAACGTCAAAATACGAAGTTACAGACAGCAAACTTAGCACAAATACAACAGTCGTATTCTCTGTCTATAAACAGGGTACAATTCCTACAGGTGTCATTCTGAGTGTTGCTCCATATGCAGTTGTTGTATTAGCAGGATTCTTCGGACTGATCATCTTCGCAATCAAGAGAAAGAGCAAGGATGAAGAGGAAGAAGCATAACTCACTAATCAAATGATTTCCCCCCAAAAAGAGAGCTGTGATTCACAGCTCTCTTTCCATGATATAGGTTATAATCAATATATTAAAATAATGAATAAAAGGAGATATGGGGATGACACAGAGACGAACAGTCGCATACAGGCATGTGAGACATACACATTATCATCATCGCATTCCTGTGACTTCCGATAATTTCCAGAAAAGGTTCCATCATAAGCGGTATTTGATCAATGAACTGCATGCTGAAAACAATGAGCAGAAGGTGCAGAGTCATTTTAGTGTTCCAAAAAAAATTGGTGAAGATCAAAAGGATACAAAGAAAAAAGGACTGCTTGGAAAAGATAAGAAAAAGTCTGGCGGCAAGAAAAAGAAAAAGCATGGCAGACATTATGCATTGAAGATGTTCTTGGCAAAGCTTATCATAGTTGGTCTGATTATCTGGTTCATACTGAATTATGTTTTTACTGTCATGATTCTGTATGGTAATTATATGTTCCCGGCAGTCAGAGACGGTGATCTTGTCATTGCCTATAAGCTGCAGGAGCCAATTACGAATGATGTTGTCATCTATAAACATGACGGCAAACTGTTACTTGGCAGAGTTGTTGCCAAAGAGAATGCAGAGATCCGCTATAACGCAGAGACGGAATCGTACAGCGTCAATGGTGTGACTCCGACGGAATCAATCTTTTATACAACAATCACCAATCCGGATGCGGACATTGAGTATCCTTACACGGTCCCAGCTGGATGTGTCTATGTTCTGTGTGATCATCGTGATGACTTTACAGACAGCCGGACTTATGAAGCAATCCCTACAAGTGATATTGAAGGAGTTCTTGTGTTTGTTATCCGCAGAAGGGGCTTTTGATGAAGAAGCCAGCATCTAAAAAAAACAAAAAAATAAAAAAGACTGTGCCAAAGAAAGTGCAGGAAGAAGAGGATAATGATACGTCTGCAGTGCCAGTGACCAAGGGACTGACAGAAAGAAAAGTTGTCCGTTTTCTGGATAAGCTGACGGATCGAATCCTGATCTTTCTTTGCATCATTTTGTTATGCCTTGGCGGATATGCACTGCTGGATACCATTCATATTTATTATCATGCAAATGATACATCGCTGCTGAGTTATAAGCCGGAAGTGGATGAGAACGGTGTGGTGCGTGACCCATTGTCACTGCCTGGTGCCGTTGGATGGCTGACGCTGGATGGGACACAGGTAGATTATCCGATCATGCAGGGAACAGACAACAGCGCATATCTAAATAAGGATCCGTACGGAAATTATTCTCTGTCTGGCTCATTATTCCTTGATGCTAATAACTTACCGGATTTTACCGATCAGTATTCTATGATTTATGGACATCATATGGAGCATAACTCCATGTTCGGTGCTTTGGATGAATATCTAAAACAAGATTATTTTGATAAGCACCGGGATGGTTCAATTATCATTGGTGCTAAATCATATAAACTGGTGCTGTTTGCAGCTGTAGAGACCAGTGCTTATACCAAAGAAATCTTTGATGTCAAGAATGGTGGAGCACTTGATTATATCCGGCAGAATGCTGAGATTTTCTATCCTGATGATGTGACGGATTATGATCAGATTCTGGCAATGTCGACCTGTCAGGAAGCGGATTCCGATCAACGAACAGTCATTTTTGCAGTGATTGTAGGCGGACCTGGCATGCTGAGCAATGATGGCAGCAAGCCAAGCTCAACAGCTGGTAAGGTACAGACAGACGTCAGCAAGACATCGGTCTGGCTGTATTGGCTCGGCATTGGCATTGCAGCTGCTGTTGGCATTGGAACTTATATGACAATGCGCCATACAAAAGGGAAAGCGCAGGATACCAAGAACCATAAAGTACCTGAAGGAATACAGAAAATCATAGATCTCTTCAAAAAGTGGTGCTCTAAGGTACCGCCGTCAAGCAGAAAATAGGAGTAAATGAGGAATCAGTGCTGAACTGATTCCTTTTTTGAAATTTGTTTTCAGAAAATTGAAAACGCTATCATGGAAAGAGTGCGTAGTTATGCTGAAAAAACTGTGAATTTATGCACAAAAACGTTAACGAAGCGTTTACCGCGTGGTTTGCGGGGTGCTATAATATTCAGTGCAATAAGGAGGAGACATTATAATGTCAAAAGTAACTGTTAAGGATTTAGACGTTAGAGGAAAGCACGTCATTGTCCGTGTTGACTTTAACGTGCCACACAAGGGAGAAGTGATCACAGATGATAATCGTGTACGCGCAGCACTCCCTACAATTAATTATCTGACTGAGAATGGTGCAAAGGTTCTTCTGCTGTCCCATCTTGGAAAGATCAAGACAGACGAGGACAAGGCTAAGAATGATATGTCCGTCGTTGCTAAGAAATTAGCAGAGCTTCAGAAGGCTCCTGTACAGTTTGTCAACGCTACACGCGGTGCTGAACTGGAAGATGCAGTGAAGAATCAGGCTGAAGGATCCATCGTTCTGATGCAGAACACCCGTTATGAAAAGGGTGAGACAAAGAATGATCCTGAACTTGGCAAGTACTGGGCTTCGTTAGGTGACCTGTTCGTTGAAGATGCATTTGGTTCTGTACACAGAGCACATGCTTCTACAGTAGGTATTCCTGAGAACCTGCCTGCAGGCTGTGCAGCAGTTGGCTTCTTAGTTGAGAAGGAACTGAATGTACTTGGCGGTGCTCTGAATAATCCACAGAGACCATTCGTTGCTATTCTTGGCGGCGCTAAGGTATCTGATAAGATCGGTGTTATTGAAAACCTCCTCAAGATCGCTGATAAGGTCCTGATCGGCGGCGGCATGTCCTATACATTCTCCGCAGCACAGGGCGGCAAGATCGGTAATTCTCTGTTAGAGGCAGATAAAGAAGATATGGCTAAGGACTTCCTTGAAAAGGGCAAGGGCAAGCTGTTCCTTCCTGTTGATACAGTAGAAGCAAATGCATTTGATGATGCTACAGAAGTCAAGACAGTCAAGGCTGGCGAGATCGATGACGGCTTCATGGGATTGGATATCGGTCCTGAAACAGTAGCTGAATTCCAGAAGGAATTAGCTGGTGCAAAGACTGTATTCTGGAATGGACCTATGGGCGTATTCGAGAAGCCTGAATATGCTAAGGGCACAGAAGCTATCTGTGAGACATTAGCACACCTCGAAGGTGCTACAACAATTATCGGCGGCGGCGATTCTGCTTCTGCTGCTAAGAACCTTGGATTCGCTGACAAGTTCTCCCACATTTCCACAGGCGGCGGAGCTTCACTCGAATACATGGAAGGAAAGGAACTCCCGGGTGTTGCAATCATCCCTGAGAAGAACTAAGCAACAATGACAAGAAAACCAATTATCTTCGGCAACTGGAAGATGAACAAGACACCAAATGAAGCAGTTGAATTCTTCAAGGGAATTGAAGGATATGTAAATGGCAGTGAAGCAGCAGACTACGGTATTGGTGCACCGTATGTTGATCTGGACATTGCTGTGAAGAATGCAGGCAATATCTTAGTTGCTGCCGAGAACTGCAATGAAGTAGATTCCGGTGCATTCACTGGTGAAGTATCTGTACCAATGCTGAAAGAGATTGGCATCACATACTGCATCATCGGACATTCCGAAAGAAGAACATACTACGCTGAGACAAGTGCTCATTGTGCTGCTAAGGCAAAGAGATTATTCGCTGCTGACATCACACCGATCCTGTGTGTTGGTGAAACAGAAGCTGAATATGATGCAGGCAAGACAGCTGAAGTCGTTCAGACAGAGCTGAAGGAATCCTTAGAAGGACTGACTGCTGAAGAAGTATCCAAGATGGTCATTGCATATGAGCCAATCTGGGCAATCGGCACAGGTAAGTCTGCAGATGTCAATACAGCAGAGAACTGCTGCAAGCTTGTTCGTGACACAGTCAAGGGACTCTATGATGAAGCTACTGCAGCTGGCGTACGTATTCAGTACGGCGGTTCAGTCAAGCCAACAAATATCAAGGAGTATATGGCGTGTGAAGACATCGATGGTGCTTTGATCGGTGGAGCTTCATTGAAGGTTGATTCCTTTAAGGAATTGATTGACGCTACTAAGTAAGGTTCCAACGGAAATATCCGTAAAATAGAAAAGGTAATCATAGGAGGAAATATAGATGCCTAATTTTATTGATCCAATTGCTGAAGTACATGCTCGTGAAGTTCTGGATTCACGTGGCAATCCAACTGTAGAGTGCGAAATTTTCACAGAGTCCGGTGCTTGGGGACGTGCAATCGTTCCATCAGGTGCTTCTACTGGTGAAAGAGAAGCTGTTGAGCTTCGTGATGGCGACAAGGAAAGATTCGGCGGTCAGGGAACATTAAAGGCTGTTGCTAATGTCAATGACAAGATCGGACCAAAGGTCATCGGCCTGAACGTATTTGATCAGACTCTGATCGATAAGACAATGATCGATCTCGATGGTACAGAGTTCAAGTCCAACCTGGGCGCAAATGCAACATTAGCAGTATCTCTGGCTGTAGCTAGAGCTGCTTCTGATTCCTGCGGACTGCCATTATATCAGTACATCGGCGGTACAAATGCTAAGGTTCTGCCAGTTCCAATGATGAACGTATTGAACGGCGGCAAGCATGCTGATTCTGCAGCTGACTGCCAGGAATACATGATCATGCCAGTAGGCGCTAAGACAGTACATGAAGCTGTACGTATGGGCGCTGAAGTATTCCATGCTCTGAAGAAGGTTCTGAAGAAGTATGGCTACGGCACAGGCGTTGGTGATGAAGGTGGATATGCACCGGATTCAGTCAAGGGCGGAAATGGTCCATTAGAGACACTCGGCAATGAAGGCCCATTGGCTCTGATGAAGGAAGCTGTTGAAGCTGCTGGATACAAGCTTGGTGATGATATCTGCTTCGCAATGGACCCAGCATCTTCTGAGTTCTATAACGAAGAGACACATAAGTATGAATTAAAGAGATCCGGTGAAGGCGAAAAGACATCTGAAGAGATGATCGAAATGTATGCTAAGTGGGTCGAGAAGTATCCTCTGATCTCTCTGGAAGATGGTCTTGCAGAGAATGACTGGGAAGGCTGGCAGAAGCTGAGAGAGACTCTCGGTGACAAGATTCAGCTTGTTGGTGATGACCTGTTTGTTACAAACACAACATTCATCAAGAAGGGTATCGAACTCAAGGCTGCTAACTCTGTTCTGATCAAGCTCAACCAGATCGGTACATTAACAGAGACTCTGAACGCTATCGAAATGGCTAAGGAAGCTGGCTGGACAGCTGTTGTTTCCCACCGTTCCGGTGAGTCTGAAGACAGCACAATCGCTGACCTCGTTGTCGGTGTCAATGCTGGACAGATCAAGACTGGTTCTATGAGCCGTACAGACCGTATTGCTAAGTACAACGAACTGATGAGAATTGAAGAAGAGCTCGGAGAAGTTGCTGAATTCCGCGGCAGAAAAGCTTTCTACAACGTCAAGGCAGTTTCTGACAAGTAAGCTATCAATAATCATGGACAAGGGACTCTCATTTGAGTCTCTTGTTTTTATTTGATGCGGTATATATTTGCATCCTTGTGTGAAGTATGCAAAAATACGTTACGAGGTGGCGCATGAGAAAAAAATTACTAACTGGATTATTAACAGGTGTTCTAGTATTGAGCGGATGTTCACAAACGACAGCCGTGCCAACAGCTTCAGCTTCGGCATCAGCTACTGCAGAAGCAGAAAAGAATCTGAACAGTGAATATACAGAACTGCCGGAAGACAATAACTTCTACTATATGGAAAAGGATGCAGTGGAGACTCTGCTGCTGCATGGTACAGGGATTCTGTTCCTAGGCTTTCCAGAGTGTCCATGGTGCCAGGCATATCTACCGCAGCTGAATACAGTTCTGCAGGCAAATGACGCCAAGGCAGCTTACTACAACATCTACAAAGACAAGACGGAAGACCGCACTTTCTATGATCAGATTGCCAAGGATATTGAAAGCATCAATGATACCGGCAGTGCAATCATTCAGTACAATAATGATGGGAAACAGGTCATATATATGCCGCTGGTCCTGTTCATAAAGAATGGCAGAATCGTTGCCTATAACAATGAAACAAGTACGGAAGATTCCGCCGTGATCAAGCCGGCAGACTACTGGACAGAAGAGAAAAAAGCGGCTTTAGCCTCTGTTTTGAACACTGAAACAGCTGAAATCAGAGCTGCTCAGAAGGAAAATGAGGCTAAGGGATGCGATAATGGGTGCAAAGTTGAGTAATGAATTGCACGAAAAATAAGGGAATGCTATAATAGACCAGCAGGCGAAAGGAGTACTTTATGCTGAACGCATTATTAATGATTGATTCTGCAATGATTGTTATCCTGTCATTGCTGCAGAGCGGAAAAACTGATGGTATGTCAGGTGCCTTCACTGGAAACGGTGGATTGAACCTGTTTGCAAACGTTAAAGAAAGAGGATCTGAGAAGGTCGTATCGAATTTAACTCTGGTACTTGGAATCTTATTCTTTGTATTAGTTATTGCAATCCGTGTCGTTAAGTAAAAAAACCGGGATAATTCCGGTTTTTCTTTTACAATAGAAGAGAGAGGTATCACTATATGGAAGAATTAAGAGAACATATCTTCGAATATCTCCAGGCTCATCCGAAAGGAAAGCGCAAGCTGGACGATATCCAGAAAGGATTAGGACTTACCTCCTCATCAGACTTTGCGGCGCTGAGCAGGGAATTGGATGCGATGGAAGCAGACTATGAAGTATTCCGTTCCCAGGAGAATCAGTATGAAACAAGAGATCAGGCAGGTGTATTGGAAGGAAAAATATCCATTAATCGGGCTGGTCTTGGATATGTAGACAGAGAAGACAGGGACAGTATCAAAATAGATTTGAAAGATCAGAATACTGCTCTGGACGGAGACAGAGTATTGGTAAAGTGCCAGCCGTGGCAGGCATATGGTGCTGTGATTGCTGTTCTGCAGAGAGCACATGAACATGTCATCGGTGTCTTTGCGGACAGTGGACACGGACTTCATTTTGTGCCTGATGATGCCAAGATGCAGGCAATGCTGCTGAGAGTTAAATATGCAAAGGACTTCACGCCAATCGAAGGCATGAAGGTCTTATGCAATATTGAAAAATATGGAACACCTTTGGTCCTGAATGTCGCACAGACTATCGGATATAAGGATGATCCTGGAGTGGATATTACGTCGATTCTCCTTGATCATGACATTGTTGCAGAGTTCCCGGCTGAGGTCATGGAACAAGTCCATACGATACCGCAGGAAGTCCCTGCAGAGGATCTGAAGGGCAGAACTGACTTGAGCAATGAAATTACCGTGACCATTGACGGCGATGATTCTAAGGACTTTGATGACGCTGTAGCAGTAAAGAAGAATGATAAAGGGTGGGTGCTGAAAGTATCCATCGCAGATGTATCCCATTATGTTACCTGGAATTCTCCATTGGACATTGAAGCAAGAAAAAGAGGATGCAGTACGTATGTGACAGACAGGGTCGTACCAATGCTGCCGCATGAACTGAGCAATGGCATCTGCTCTTTGAATCCGCATGTGATCCGTCTGACTTTGACGGCTGAAATGCAGATCAGCCGTGATGGCAAAGTAAAGGACTATAAGATCTATCCTTCCTTTATCTGTTCAACAGAGCGCATGACATACAACAACGTCAATAAGATTTTGGATGGCGATGAAGAACTGCAGAAGAAGTATGCACATTTAGGAACACTGTTCACAGATCTTGCAAACTGTGCAGATGCCATCCGCGGAGAGAGAAGAAGCAAAGGCGCAATTGATTTTGCGTCCACCGAAGCGGAAATCAAGGTCGATGAAAAGGGACATCCGATTTCCATCGAGCCTAAGCATCATGGCCATGCTGAAGAAATCATTGAAGACTGCATGATTGCTGCTAATGTTACTGTTGCCAACTTTCTGAAGTGGCAGGAAATACCGGCAATTTATCGTATTCATGAAGAACCGACGGCGAAACGCATCAAGAACTTTGTAAATATGAGTGAGCAGATGGGCCACAAGCTTGTTGTAGGCAAGAGTGAGATCTACCCGAATGAACTGCAGAGATATCTGGACTCTGTCAGTGATACAGATGAGTACACAGTATTATCAATGATGCTTCTGAGATGCATGCAGAAGGCAAGGTATGACTCTCACTGCATCGGCCATTTTGGCTTGGCAGAAGATGAATATCTGCATTTCACGTCACCAATCAGACGGTATCCGGATCTTGTTGTGCATCGGATGCTGCGCAAGTATTCCTTTGAACAGTGCACAGACCTGGAAGAGAGAAAGAATGATGAACAGCTCTGCCAGGAATATGCAGATCAGTCATCTGTCCGTGAGAGAGAAAGCAGTGACGCGGAATTTGACTGTGATGATATGAAGAAGGCAGAATACATGCAGGATCATATCGGTGAAAAGTATGAAGGCATTATAACCGGTGTCACTGGATATGGTTTCTATGTAGAACTGGCAGATACAATTGAAGGACTGGTCAGACTGACAGAACTTCATGATGACTATTATTCCTTTAATCCAGACCGAATGGAATTGACAGGACAGAGAACAAAGCGGACATACCGTTTGGGAATGAAAGTGAATATTGTCGTCCTTGGTGCAAACAAGGAAGACAGCACGATTGACTTTGGCCTGTCCGGCAAGAACGGCAAGGTCTTTGTAACACATAAAGATCCAAGAGACAGAAGAGAAGCACGTAAGACACATCGCCGGAATGTAAAAGAAGGCAGGAAGAAAGATGGCAGAAGGAAAAGGCACTAAAGTAAAACTTGTCGCAGAAAACCGAAAAGCACGTCATGATTACTTCCTGGAAGAAACGTATGAATGCGGCATGGTGCTGACCGGGACCGAGATCAAATCCATCCGAGCAGGCAAAGTGCAGTTCAAGGATGCATATATTTCCATCTATCAGGGAGAAGCTTGGATCAAGGGGATGCATATCAGCCCATACAAGCAGGGAAATATCTTTAATGTAGATGAGACAAGAGACCGCAAGCTCTTGATGCATAAATATGAGATACAGAAGCTGTCCATGAGCATCAAGACAGACGGCTACACATTGATCCCTACAAAGATGTATTTAAAGGATGGCCGGGCAAAACTGGAGATTGCCTTGGCAAAAGGCAAGAATCTTTATGACAAGCGTGAAGATTCCAAATTGAGAGACGCACGGCGGGAGATGGAAAAGGCTCTGAAATTTCACGGATGAACGAAAAAGAAACAGAAGTATTCTTAACAGTAAAAAAGCATTTAGAAATGTATCCTCTGATGCAGCCGCAGGATGTCATGAAGCTGCTGTATCAGCGCAACTATGGACCGGAACATATGATCACGGATCCACGGCAGACACTTCGTATGCTGAAGAAAGAAGCTCAGGATGTAACTGTATCTGCAGATGCACCGCTTGTGACCCCTATTGGCAATGCCTTTGTCAGATTGAATCTGGACCGTGCTCTGCATGACTACTCACCAGAACAGATCAATGATATGTTTGTCCGCAGTGCAGATATTATTCACGGTTCTATGAGCCAGTTCTTAGCAGATATCAAGCTGATCCAGAGAAATATTGACGGATTGACAACTGACTTTTCAGCAGATGACTTCTCTGAATATCTCAGCTGGTACCGTGCACAGGCATATCCAGCAGTGCACCACAGTCCAATCTACCGTCAGAATTATGCACCACATTATCGCGTTGTTTTCAACAACATCTGGTATACAATAGACGATTCCCTTGCAAAGTGATTTTACAGGTGTTACATTACTTATGCGTTAAGGAATCAAAAATGGGGCTGTAATGGTTTCGACAGGTTTCTGTTTGATTCAAGCTGCAGTGGAGTGATGACCTTATCATCAAACAAATTAAACGCAAACAACACAAACAGAGGCGCAAGCCTCGCTTTCGCAGCCTAACAACGCTTGACGCGCTGGCCGCGCACCGATTACTGCTTTGTCGTTTGACAGTAGTTGCGTAATTAAAACGAATAAGGTGAAGCTGATGACTGTAGGCTGATCCTGACAATTTTACAGATCAATTCAGTGAGCCGGTGGTCTGCTGTCATGCTCACTGTCTGATCAATCAGCAGAACAAACTGTAGACGCTTGAATGTGGGACAATTCTTGGACAGGAGTTCGATCCTCCTCAGCTCCACTACCCCCAATGAGGAGAATGCTAAATTCTCCTTTTTATTATAGGAAGAAGAATGTTTATCTATCGAGTGCTTCTGAATCTGTCAGAAAATCAAATAAGTTATAAATCAAGATGCCATTTTGATTGAAATGTGTCGGAATGTCCTTTACAATAATCATTTTTTTGAAATTGTCATCTACATTTTGTAAAGATAATTGTTCTTGTTTCTCTTTATCTTCATTACTCATTGCTAAAGCTGATTGAATGTAGATTCGATTTGAACCTAAATTGCATACAAAATCAATTTCTAATTTTTTATAAATCCGTTGATCATCTGAATAATAATTGTAATCAACAACACCTACATCAACACTGTAGCCCCGGATCAGAAGCTCATTATAGATTACGTTCTCCATTAAATGGGATTCTTCATACTGTCTGAAGTTCAAACACGCATTGCGTAATCCAGTATCTACAAAATAGTATTTTGCAGGGGTACTGATATATTTTCTGCCTTTTATGTCATATCGATTTGCTTTGCTGATTAAAAAAGAATCTTCAAACAGATCAAGGTAATTTTTAATTGTTTCTGGATGAATAGATTTTCCTTTTACAGATTTAAAGGTGTCAGATAGTTTTTTTTGATTCGTTAATCCGCCAACAGCTGACGCAAGATAGCTCAATAGTTCTTCCATTTCATCTGGATTCCTAACATCGTTTCTTTCCAGTATGTCTTTTACATAGACTTGCGAAAACAGATCTTTTAAAAAATCTTGTTTATCACGTTTACTTTTCATTCCTAAAATTTGTGGCAATCCTCCGAATAATAAATAGTCCTGCCATGCCTGCTCCATTTCCATAGGGTTGTCCTGTATGAACTCAGAGAATGATAATGGGAAAAGGTGGATTTGATCGCCGCGGCCTCTGAACTCGGTAATAATATCTTTTGATAAAAATTTTGCATTGCTTCCGGTAACGTAAGTATCTGCATTTTCGATATGCAGAAAGGAATTCAGAACATCTTCAAATTCGTTTACGAACTGTACCTCATCTAAAAGAATGTAGTACATATCCTTATCTAGAATCATGCTGTGAACATAGTCACATAGCTTGTCAGGATCCCTGTATTGGGCATTTGTCCGATCATCTAATGCGAGTTTTATAATATGGTCTTCTTTGACTCCTTCGCGGATGAGGTAGTTATTATATAAGTTGAAAAGCAGATATGACTTTCCACATCTGCGTATGCCGGTAATGACTTTGATCATTCCATTATGTTTTTTTCTGATGAGCTTTTCGAGGTATACATTTCGATTCATGGCTTGCCCTCCTATTGAATATTTTATCACTATAGTGGCAAAATATTCAATAACATGCTATGCGAAGCACTGTTTAAAAACAACAAGCTAGTGAAAAATTGAGCACTATGGGTGCAAAATATTCACCAGGCAATTGCGGCATAAGCCTTGTTATAAAAAAGAATCTGACAGAAAACAATTTATAATATTTTGTAACGAATCCCGATCTTCAACGTCTAACTTATGTAACAGAAAAGGAGGTGAGCGGCTCTGGATATCGAGAAGCATCTACGGAATTCACCTGGATCTGTGCTATTGCGAATAATCTATGTAATGACTTTTTCAAAGAGAACAGCAGAAAGGCAGAATTGTCTGAAGCAGAGAACTATGTCTCGAGCATAGGCAATGGCGAAGACACTCTGTTCCAAAAAGAAACTTCATTGGAAATTCACAAGATACTTCATTCTCTAGATGAACCATACAAAGAAGTATTTGAACTACGAGTCTTTGGAGAACTGTCATTTTACGAAATATCCGTGATCTTTGGAAAAACAGAGAGCTGGGCACGAGTCACTTATCATCGTGCGAGATTGAAGATCAAAGAAAGGATGGATTCGAATGAATAAAGAAATTAAAAATGGAGAATGCGAGATCGTACAGGATCTCCTTCCACTGTATCATGATGGTGTCTGTACTGAGAAGAGCCGGAGATTTGTTGAAGAACACTTAAAGACATGCAGCACATGCCGATAGATGCTTAAACAGCTTGATACGAGCGAAGCGGAAGATCAATTTGTATTAGATGCACATGATGTACTGAAGCATCACGTGAAAAATGAGCAAACAGCCACAGTAAAGACAGGGCTGGTGTTAGCGGGATTGTTGATGATCCCAGTGATCATCGCTGTGATTCTGACGCTGCCGGGTTATTCAGACTGGAAGATTGATGCAGTACTGATTGCATCGATGCTGCTGATTGCGGGCATGACCGTTGTTCCATTGCTATCAAAGAAGAAAAAGATCAGCAGAACCATCATTTTTTCTACATTGGCATTATTGCTCATCATATTCTTTGTTGAAATGCTATTTGACAATGATGGATGGTTAAGGTTTGGAGAGATTGCTGCATCCGTTATCTTTGGGTTATCTATTATGTTTGCACCATTCGTGATCAATCAGGCAAGTCTGCCTGAAGCCATGAAAGATCAAAAAGGGCTCATTACAATGGGCTGGGATACACTGTGGTGCTATCTGATGCTGTTCATGTTCATCATTGCCTATCCAGAGTCAATGAAAGATATCCTTGTGATAAGTTCTTTCGGATTGATATTGCCCTGGCTGATATTTGCTGTGATCAGATACTGTCCGGTCAATGGCTGGTACAAGGCTGCAATAATCGTTGCTATTGTCGGTGTTTGGACTATGGCAGGAAGCTCCTTTGGATGGGTGCAGGTCATGAATAAACAATCTGCCGTATTTATTGTTTCTGCAATAATTGCAGTGTTGCTTGCGGTTGTGGGACTGGTCAGCAGCAGAAGTAAATAATTCATTCACCATAGGCGGTTTTATTGAGCATGCATTTTTAAACAGTGATAATTTTCTTTTTAGCACTAATCTAGTGTTCCTTTCTTTTAATGCTTCAATAAATGGCTTAAAATAAGCCTATTGTAATGCAGGATGTAAATGCTCAATGCACGCTTTCAAAGTTGCATAAACATAGTATACACAAAGCTGCAATATGAAGCCTTAAACAAGATGTTTCAAATAGTAGTAATAGCTGTTCTTGATATGATCTGCAGAATATCTTGCCCCGGCTGTTCCTAGACATGCATTCAATGCAAGACCAAAACGGCGCCAGCCATATTCTGCACCAAATAGTTTTCCAATTTTAAATGAGGAATGAAAATTGTAGAATTCTTTTGTGGCCTTAAAGAATTCATCCTGAAGTTCCCAGCATGTCATCTGCTTCGGCTTGAATGTCACGGTCATGAAATCATGGGCTTCCCAGTTTTCTGTGAGCAGCCGGCCTTCTTTTTCTAGTTGATCATAGACAGGTGTTCCCGGAAGAGGTGTCAGTACAGCAGGCTGCAGTTGATAGGCATCAATTGACATAGCAAAATGAACAGCTCTTTCAATATCTTCCTGGTTATCTTCATCCAATCCCAGAACAATACTGGCAATCATCCGGATGCCGTGCTTTTTGCATGCTGCAGCGGCAGCTTTGATATCTTCAATGTCCTGATGCTTGTTGATGGAATCAAGCGCTTTTTGATTCAACGATTCAATTCCTATCAGTACACGGGTCAGATGTGCCTTTTTCAATAGATCCAGCAGTTCTTCATCTTTTGCGAGATCAGTTCTTCCAAAGAAAAAGGTCTCTTTGAAAATGAGGTTTTCCTTGATCATAGCCCGGCAGATTGCTTTTGCACGCTCTTTATCAGCGGTGAAGTTATCATCTTCGAAGTTCATATATTTGAAGCCCATCTGCTTATACATGCGCAGTTCTGCAATCACGTTCTCTACGCTTCTCTGCCTGTATGGTGCAAACATTCGGGAAGTGGTGCAGAAGGTGCAGCGGAAAGGACAGCCTCTGGTTGAAAGTACATTTGCGGCTTTAACAGGTGTCATCAAAATTGAATAATCTGGGAAAGGAGCTTCATCGAGACTGCATAGAGGCTCCGCGTGAACAATGTGTTCACTGCGCCTGTTTTCGACGACATCAAGGATTACTTTCTCACCTTCACCGACAATGACTTGATCTGCGTGCTCGGCTGCTTCCTCAGGAAGTGCACTGGCATGCATGCCTCCAATCAGGACTCTTCCGCGTCCGTCTTTATGGACCATATCAGCGAGTTCATATCCGCGCTTTGAATTTGATGTCATGATGGAAATGCAGACGACATCAGCTTCATAGAGCTTCGTATAGTTCAGCTTCCCATTGAGCTCTTCGTAAACTTCAACATGATGACCAGCTCTTTTTAATATGCCGCCGAGGATCAGCGGACCTGTGATAGAATTCGGTTGTCCATATAATTTTCCACCAACTCGATATGCCCAAAACCTGCGCAGGGCAGGAGCTGGAGTTACAAATATAATATTCATAACAACCCTCCTTGATTTACACCTGTCAATCATTAATATCTTGGTTATGTTAGCATTCACATCAAAAAACACCAATTACAAATTGGCTGGAGTGTGAATGAAATGGACAATAATTTACAGTAATCTTATTTCTGCATTACAGATGATAAACAGACTGGATCTTCATGACTGCTTTGGTCAGCGGTGTATATAAAAGGAAACTGACAGTAAAATTGCCGGCACCGTGCACAATATCATATGGGATGCCCGCAATCCACCAGGAAAGAGCCATCTGCGGTCCGCCGATGAATACAGTAGTCAAGGCACAGAGAGCACCAAAGCTCAGTCCGAATACAGTAGAGATCAGCACAAAAGGCCATTTTGAATCCGCCCGGCGGAAGAGGTAGGTAATGAAGACAAGGATTATCCACACATAAAGATAAGAGATGATCCAGATCCCGATTCCCCAGATCAGTGTTTCAATGCCGTCAAAAATATAAACGGTTGCCAGTGTTCTTTTTACACCGAAATGCAGTGTATATAAAATGATCAGAAGAGATACAAGCTCGATGTTCTGCAGAAATGACAGGGCAATCTTGGCGGCTTCAAGGATCGCTGTCATGGCCGCAATCGTTGTAATCTCTTTGACAGCTTTATTTCGCATAGACAAGCTTGAATTCGTCTTTATCCTGTACAGGCTGCTGATCAGCACTGTACTGTCCATATTCGCCGTTGACATAAATCGACCAATAAGCGCCATCTTTGCTGAAGTCCGCTGTTACGCCATTCACAGTTTCTATATAAAGACCATAGCTGGAAGTCGATCCCTGATATGTGAAATCACTGGTCTTGGTCAGCTCATCCATGACATCAGATAAGTATTCTCCATCAGTCTGTATTTGATATGTCTTGATTTCATTCTGATCATCAACAACTTCCAGTTCTACGTTCTTTGATCCAACAGAAGCTTTCGGCCTGCATAGACAGTAGATGCAGATCATAATCACTGCCGCTGCTGCAATGCCGATACACCACCAGATCGTTTTTTTCTTATTCTGCTTCATATAAGTTCCTCCTGTAAGAGACTGCAGTCAATCATGCTGCGCAGTCTTTCATATGCCCGAATTTCATGGGAATAATAGCACAAGGAAAATGATAGAAATGGTTTAGTTGCCAACTCTTGTACAGTTGCATAAAACTGTAAATCAACTGCAGTGAGGACAGAAAATATGGATTCTGCGCGGATGGTCACTTCCTTTATTTTCAGGACTGATTCCTGATATACTTTAAGAAAGGAGGCTAAATAACATGCCAGAATTTGGACAGCCATTTACAGGAAATCATCTGGATAGAAAATTGACAGATGAAGAACTGATCCGTTCCATTCGTTTCATGATTGCTGCAGAATATGAAGCAGTACAGCTGTATATGCAGCTTGCGGAATCTACAGACAATGAATTAGCGATTGATGTGCTTAAGGACATTGCTGATGAGGAAAGAGTACATGCAGGAGAATTCTACCGTCTTTTAAAAGAACTCTCTCCGGATGAAGAAAAGCTGTACGCTGCAGGAGCAGAGGAAGTCGAAGAAGAAATTGCTAAAAGAAAAGGAAAATAGCCAGATTAACGATTATAAACTGTTTTCAGAGCCGGAGCATATCCGGTTCTTTTTTTAGCTAAAGGGCAATGATTTATTTATAACATATAATGTTTTTAACAATTTTTGTTGACTTTTAAAATAATGAGCTTAAACTCTTAATAGGAATAGATACTAATAAGAAGCAATTTGTTCCGCACAGATCTTCAGCACATATTCAGTTGAAAGGGATGATGGAATGAAGCAGTATGTGTGCAGTGTATGCGGCTATATCTATGATGAAGCTAAAGGTATCCCGGAAGCGGGAATTGCCCCAGGCACAACATGGGAAGAACTGCCGGCTGACTGGAAGTGTCCGCTCTGCGGCGCATCAAAGTCAGAGTTTCATGAAATGGGTGCAGCAAAGGCCGCACTAAAGAAAGTGGAAACCATTGAACCATCCAGTGATTTGAAGGAATTAACAGCACTGGAAATGAGCGCACTATGCTCGAACCTTGCCAAAGGCTGTGAAAAACAGTATAAGGCAGAAGAAATGGAATTCTTTAAAGAAATCGCACGGTACTTTAAAGATGCTTCTTCCAAAGCGCAGGATCCAAGTATGGATGAACTCTTAAAGCTGATCAATCAGGATCTGGAACAAGGGCTGCCAGCAGCTAGAGAAGCTGCTGCTGCAGAACCAAAAGACCGCGGTGCACTGCGCGCCTTGACTTGGAGCGAAAAAGTTACGCGTATCCAGAAATCTCTTTTAGAGAGATGGCTGCAGGAAGGCGATGCCATGTTCCAAAATACCGGTGTATGGGTCTGCACTATCTGCGGATTCATCTATATCGGTGAACAGCCGCCTGCACTGTGTCCGGTCTGCAAAGTCCCTGGCTGGAAATTTGAAAAGGTTGAAGGGAGGGTGCAGTAATGTCTGACTTGTTTGCAGTAAGAAACATACGTTTATGTACAAAAGACTGTCTGTGCCTGTATGTCTGTCCAACTGGAGCTTCTGATACTGAAAACAGCATCATTGATGTTGAAAAATGTATTGGATGCGGAAAATGCGCTGATGCATGTCCTTCCGGAGCGATTTCAATGGTTCCGAAAACACTGCCTCCGCAGCAGAAGCACAGTGAAAGAGTCACTGCTGTCATGAAGGCGTTGATGCGTTCCAAATCCAAGGAAGAAAGCATCGCTGCCGGAATGCCGTCTGTATTGGCTGCGGCAATGGAGAAGTCCTGCCGCATTCAGGCAGAGGATATTATCCGAGAAGCAGGATACATGGTCCCTCAAAGTGACAATGCACATTTATTCCTAAGCAAGTTGGTTGAGAATCCGCCGTCTGCGGATTTCCCAAAGGCAGCTGCAGAAGAACTGCTGAAACTGCTGCCAAATAACGAAAGCAATCTAGAAAAGAAAGAGGAGAAAAAAGTAATGAAGAAGTGGAAATGTACAGTATGCGGTTATGTTTATGAAGGTGAGACACTGCCGGAAGATTTTGTCTGCCCAGTATGCAAAGCACCTGCATCAAAGTTTGTAGAAGTAACAGCACCGGAAAGTAAGAACCCATATGCAGGAACAAAGACAGAAAAGAACCTGCAGGAAGCATTTGCAGGTGAATCACAGGCGCGCAATAAGTATACATATTTTGCACAGGTAGCACAGCGCGAAGGATATGAACAGCTGGCAGAGATCTTTACAAAGACAGCTAGAAATGAACAGGAGCATGCACGTCTCTGGTTCCAGGCATTAGGAAACATCAATGACACAGCAAAGAATTTATTAGCTGCTGCTGAAGGTGAGAACTATGAGTGGACAGATATGTATGACCGTATGGCAAAGGATGCCGATGAAGAAGGCTTCCATGATTTGGCTGCAAAGTTCCGTCTGGTCGGTGCTGTTGAGAAGACACATGAAGAACGTTACCGCAAGCTGCTGAGCAACGTTGAAATGAAGCAGGTCTTCGAGAAGAGCGGACAGACAATGTGGGAGTGCCGTGTATGCGGACACATCGTTGTCGGCAGCAAGGCTCCGGAAGTATGCCCAGTCTGCGGCTACAGCCAGTCTTACTTCGAAGTACGCAAGGAAAACTACTAAGATCGTCAGGTCTCTCTCCGGAGAGACTTTTTTAGTGGTTGTGTGATACGCTTATAAAAGAAGCGGAGACAGCCATGATCAAACAGATTGCCAATGATGAAATCAGTCAGTATCTGGAGTATGCATATGAGATTGGCATGGACCTGAAACATTCTGCATATCCAACATATACTGACGGACTGAAGACAAAAGAAGATTTTTTCAAGACTGCCCAGCGTGTCAGTACAGAGGATGAGAAGTGGGAAGCATTCTTATATCTCAGAGATGGAAAGGTACAGGGATGGATCCATCTGTACAGTCAGATTGCGGAGAAGTACTGTCATATAGATGCTTTCAGCATCCAGTCAGGTACCGCAGAGGCACTTCACGAATTTACTGCATATCTGCGCCATCGATATCCAGGCTTTACTTTGGATATGGGATTCCCTGATGTCAATACAGAAGCAGCTGCAGCGCTGAAAGCAGAAGGCTTTGTGCAGATTGAGTACAGCCATGTCAATGTCATGAAACTGGTGAATTATCAAAAAAAGGACGATTCGAAAGATGTGGTGCCAGTCACCTTGGAAAATGAATCTCTCTTTCATCAGCTCCATGATCCAAGGAATGGCACGATGTATTGGACATCTGAGCGGATCCTGAAGGAATATCATGTCCCGAAACAGACGAGGTGGCATCTGTATCTGCTGATGGACGGAGAAAAGGCTGCTGCCTGCATCTACTTCCTGTTCGTTAGAAATATGATGGAGGTCTTCGGCATTGATTACCTGGATCAGTTTGACCCGGCTTCCTTTCGTAAACTGATGATCAAGGCGCTGAATGTCACAAAGGATGCAGACATCTTTGGAACCTACAATTTTACGGATGATGATGAAGAAGAAAAGATCCTGCAGGAACTGGGCATGGACTATCAGGGAGATTACACAGCATATCAGATGATCTTATGATCATAGAAGCTGTCAGTTCCAAATGACGAAACGAATTTTCACTTTCGGCCTTTATAATAGAAAAGAGGCCAGTGTCCAGACTGGCGAAGGAGAGAACATGACATTTTCAGAGAATTTCTTGTGGGGCGGCGCAACAGCTGCCAATCAGTTTGAAGGCGGGTGGAGCGAAGACGGCAAGGGTGCTTCTGTTCCAGACCATATCAAAGGCGGTACAGTGAGCGAGCCTCGCCTATGGACCAAAGAGATCCATGAAGGTGAATATTACCCTTCTCATGAAGCAGTCGATTTCTATCACCATTACAAGGAAGATATTGCCCTGTATGGTGAGATGGGCTTCAAGTGCTTCCGTCTTTCCATCAACTGGTCAAGGATCTTCCCGACCGGCATGGAGAAGGAACCGAATCAGAAGGGCCTGGAGTTCTATCATCATGTCTTCCAGGAATGCCACAAATACGGCATTGAACCATTGGTCACAATCTCCCACTATGAACTTCCTTGGGGATTGAGTGAAAAGTACAACGGCTGGACCGGCAGAGAAGTCATAGACTGCTACCTGAACTACTGCCGTACATTGTTTACGGAATACAAGGATGAAGTCACCCTCTGGCTGACGTTCAATGAGATCAATATCGGTGCAATGCCGATGGGACGCATCATGGGACTTGGCATGCAGGGTGAAGACGGCAAGCCGATGTTCAAGATGGATGAGTCAAGAGAAGAGGCGTCTGACCGCTTTACAGCACTGCATCATCAGTTCGTTGCCAGTGCACTGGCTGTCAAGCTTGGCCACGAGATCAATCCAAACAATAAGATCGGCCTGATGATTGCCGGCATGATGGTCTATCCATATACACCGAATCCGAAGGATGTGAAAGAAGCACAGGATAAGATGAATATGTCCAACTGGTTCTGCGGCGATGTGCAGGTCAGAGGTCATTACCCATACTATGCAAAGAGATACTTCAAGGACAACAACATCACGGTCCGCATGGAGCCGGGTGATGAAGAGATCCTGAAGGAAGGAAAAGTTGATTTCTATTCCTTCTCCTACTACATGTCATCTACTGCAACTGTTGACGCCGGAATTCTTGAGAAGGCGGCTGGAAATATGTTCTCGGGCATTAAGAATCCATATCTAAAGGCTTCAGACTGGGGCTGGCAGATTGATCCGGAAGGACTGCGCATCTATCTGAATGAAGTCTATGGACGTTATGAGATCCCAGTCATGGTCGTTGAGAACGGTTTAGGCGCAAATGATGAAATTGATTCAGACGGCAAAATCCATGATACATACCGGATCGACTATCTCAGAGACCATATCAAGGCTATGGAGCAGGCAGTGGAAGACGGTGTTGATCTGATGGGCTATACCATGTGGGGATGCACAGACCTGGTATCTGCTTCAACAGGAGAAATGAAGAAGAGATATGGGTTTGTCTATGTTGACAAGGACAATGACGGCAACGGTGATCTGCACAGAGAAAGAAAAGATTCCTTCTACTGGTATCAGAAGGTTTGCAGAACAAACGGTGCTGATCTGGATTAAGTGCCACTGAGCAGGAGAAATCCTGCTTTTTTTATAAATGTCGCTTTGCATGCGACCAACGTGGACTTTCCTCCTTCTATCATGAAAATGGTCAGAGTAAGTCTGAACAGGAGGAAATCAGTCATGAATGAAAATTTAACGGAAGTTGTCTTTATTTTAGATAGAAGTGGATCAATGGCAGGCTTGGAGAAAGATACCATAGGCGGGTTCAATGCGATGCTGGAAAAGCAGAAGAAGGAAGATGGTAAAGCATTGATCTCAACCGTATTGTTTGACGGGGTCAGCGAAGTGATTCATGATCGTGCTGATTTAAGTGAGGTCGAGCCATTAACAGAGAAGGAATACTATGTGCGTGGATGCACAGCTCTGCTGGATGCCCTGGGAGGTGCAATCCATCACATCAGCACCGTATACCGCTATATCCGCAGGGAAGATATACCGGCACATACCATCTTTGTCATTACAACGGACGGGATGGAGAATGCCAGCCATCGTTATACCGTTAATGCAGTCAGAAAGATGATTGAAGAACAAAAGGAAAAAGGATGGGAGTTCTTATTCCTGGCAGCAAATATTGATGCCATAGGAACAGCACGGAATTTTGGGATTGATGAGGACCGTGCCGCTAATTACCGCTGTGACAGTGAAGGTACAGATCTGAACTTTATGGTGATGTCCGCAACAATCAGTGAAGTCAGAAAAGGGAAAGGCGTATCCAAGGAGTGGAAGAAAAAGATTGATGAAGATTATGACAGCCGAAAAAATCAATAGAGTATAATAAAAGCAGAAAGTAGCAGAGGACAGAATAGTGCCATTGATCATTGAACGCAACGATATTACGAAGATGCAAGTGGATGCCATCGTGAATGCGGCGAATTCATCACTTTTAGGCGGCGGCGGTGTCGATGGGGCAATCCATCGTGCTGCTGGACCTCAGCTTCTGGAAGAATGCCGAACCTTGGGCGGATGCATGACAGGCATGGCAAAGATCACCAAAGGATATCGTCTTCCTGCCAAGTATGTCATTCATACTGTTGGCCCTGTCTATCAGGATGGCAGACATGGTGAAAAAGATGCACTGACTTCCTGCTATCGGAATTCTCTGCTTCTGGCTGAGACATATCATTGTGAGACAATTGCCTTCCCTTTGATTTCATCAGGCATCTACGGATATCCAAAAGACCAGGCACTGCAGGTGGCAGTTGATACAATCCATGCGTTCCTGAATGAACATGATATGACAGTGTACCTTGTCCTGTTTGACAAGAGCTCTTTCCAGCTTGGCACCAAGGTGACAGCTGAACTGAAGGAATACATAGATGACAATTATGTCGATATTGAACAGCATCACGATGTTAGACGCGGTACAGCAGTCTCTGCACCGATAAACTATACCATCCGCTCTGCCGGAAGCTCCTTCCTGGCCCAGGCAGATGAAACAAGTCTTGAGAATATTGTCGGCCAGGTCGATGAGAGCTTCTCACAGATGCTGCTGCGAAAAATCGATGAAAAGAAGATGACGGATGCAGAATGCTACAAGAAGGCAAATGTCGACAGAAAGCTCTTCTCCAAGATCCGCAGTGATGTCCTGTATCAGCCAAGCAAACAGACAGCACTTGCGTTTGCCATTGCACTGGAACTGTCATTGACTGAAACCCAGGACATGCTGATGAAGGCGGGATATGCATTGTCACACAGCAGCAAGGCAGACCTGGTCATTGAATATTACATCAAGCACCGAAACTACAATGTATATGAGATCAACGAGGCATTGTTTGCCTTTGATCAGAAACTTCTGGGAATGTAGGCATATTGCTTTCTTCGCATACAGTATCGTCTATATAATACTGTTAGAAAAATAGAAGAAAGGAAATCTATGAAAACAATTCTTATTCCAAACACTGATCTGAATGCATCCAGAATTTCACTTGGCTGTATGCGCATCAGTGAGAAGTCTGTTGATGAAACAGAAGAACTGGTCCGCACTGCTCTGGATGAAGGCATCAATTTCTTTGACCATGCGGATATCTACGGAAGAGGCAAATCAGAAACAGTTTTTGGTGAAGTACTGAAGAGGCATCCAGAATGGAGAAGCAGAATGATCCTGCAGTCAAAATGTGGGATTGTCCCTGCCGGCACGGAAAGAAGAAGCTTTAATTCGTCTAAGGAATATATTATAGACAGCGTGCATAAGATTCTGGAACGGCTGCACACAGATTATCTGGATATTCTTCTGATCCACCGCATTGATGTTCTGGCAGATCCGAGGGAGATTGCCGAAGCGTTCGATGAACTGAAGGAACAGGGACTGGTCCATTATTTTGGTGTTTCCAACTACACACCGTCAAGCATGCAGCTGCTGCAGAAGTATCTTCACCAGCCGATTGTAGTTGATCAGCTGCAGCTTTCCATCACACATTCGCTGATCATCGATTCTGCATACTTCTCTGATATGAGAGGTGACGATGCGATTGTTAGAGATACTGGACTGCTGGACTACTGCCGTCTGAATGATATTTCCGTTCAGGCATGGAGCCCGCTGCAGGCATCCTGGGAGGAAGGCACATTTATCAATAACCCAGGCTATCCAAAGCTGAATGCAAGACTGCAGGAGATTGCTGACAAATACGGTGTCACTAAGAGTGCAGTCGCAATTGCCTGGATCCTGCGCCATCCAGCTGGAATCATGCCAATTGCCGGGACAGCCAATCCTGAGCACCTGAAGGAATTATGCCAGGCAGATCAGTTCACCCTGACGCGTCAGGAGTGGTATGACATCTATATGGCGGAAGAAAAACCATTGCCGTGAGAACACGATCTCTGACAGAAATGTCAGAGATTTTTATGTGTAAACGCTTACTTAAAAAATAAATAAAATTGAGTGTTGACATCATTTCCTTCGGTGCTATTATCTTTATGCGCGATAAAAACAAATCGGATTTCCCAAAGAAATCTGATTGTAAATACAGCCGCAAATTGATCGCCCGAAAGAGTGATCAAGCGATATACAACCGCAAATCGATCTCCATCGAGATCGAGCGAAATATACCAATGCCGAGACAATGATGTCTCGTTTTTTTATGCAAAAAGGAGAAGGAATCTCCTTCTCCTAATATCCTGCTTTCTTGTCAACGACATGTTCCAGAGGTTCCCTGCTGATGTAATGCTTCAGATTGTCCTTGAAGATCTGCAGTACTTTGTCATGGGTCACCTTGGCGTTGAACCTGCCTGAGATATGCGGGGTGATGTAGACATTCTCAATCTCCCATAAGGCACTGTTCTTTGGCAGCGGCTCCCACTCTGTGACATCCAAGCAGACACCAGCCAGGTATTTCTCCTTCATGACCTTGATCAATGCCTCCGTGTCAATGGCAGACCCTCTGCCGACATTGACTAAGAGTGCACCTTTCTTCATCTTTCTGAGACGTTCTTCATTGAACAGATGCTTGGTCTCTTCTGTTTCCGGCAGGGACAGTGCAACAACATCTGCTTTCGAAAGATATTCATCAAGATCTTTCATGGTGCCGCATCCTTTGATGTAATCCGGAACGTCATGGACTGTCCTGCGGATGCCGTAGACTTCTGCACCAAGGGCATTCATTTTCCGTGCAAAGGACGATCCGATATCACCCATACCGACGCATAGGACGGTGCTGGACGAGATGGTGTTGACGGAGCCCAGATTGATCCATGTGTGTTCTTTCTGCAGATCATAGTAATGATAAAGATTCTTCATCATGGCCAGGACTGCTCCTAACATATGTTCAGAAATTGCTTCGCCATAGGCGCCGCTGGCATTCGTCAGAGCAACATTCTCCGGCAGTCTGCCGTATTCACCAATTCCGGCACTGTCCAGCTGCACCCATTTCAATGCTGGTGCTTCTTCCAATAAACGCATCGGCAGATTTCCTAAGACTGCTTCTGTATCCTTGAGATCTTCTGCGGTTACTTCTTCACGTTTCTTCACTTCGATGTCTGCGCCATCCATCTGGAGGGATGTAAGCTGTTCTGAAGAAAACGGAGTCACTAATAAGACTTTCATACGATGTCTCCAATCTTTATTTATTCTATCATTTTCTATGATACATAGGCGGTTTTGATCATTTGTATACTTTTCATCAAGCTTAAATAGTCTTAAGATAAGAAAAGAAAGAAGGTCTTTTTATGTTGAAACAAGTTAAATGGAGCTCTGTACTTACTTCTGTAGCTTTTATTGTTGTCGGTGTGCTGATGATCATCTATCCGAATGTCAGTGCGAGCGTTGTTGCAAATATCATTGGTATCTGCTTTATTGTCTTCGGTATTGTTAATATTGCGGCATACTTTCTGCTGGATATTCATGATACCCTCTATCGGAATGATTTTGCGCTCGGTCTGATGGCGCTGATCTTCGGCATTGCCGTCATTGTCAAGAAGGATCTAATTGCGGACATGATCCCGCTGATCCTTGGCTTGGTCATCATGACCAGCGGCTTTACAAAACTGCAGAGAGCTGTCATCTCCAAGCGGATCGGCTATTCTAATTCGATGATCTACATCATTCTTGCCTTGATCTCCATCGTCTTCGGACTGATCGTCATCTTCTTCTTGAACGGGTCCAATATGGCAAGCATCCTGTTCATTGTCATTGGTGCCGGCTTGATCTACTGCGGCATTTCTGATCTGTTTGCCAACTTCTTCCTGGCTGCTAAGTTCAATCAGTTTGTCAAAGATTTTGACACTGCTAAAAAGGAAGCGGAAGGAAAAATCATTGACGCTGAAACAAGCAACGAAAAGACCGACAGTGACGAAAATCATCAGTAAAATTTTAGAAAACTGCATATTACTGGCCCTTTTTGTGACCTTCCTGTGATGCCGCTGTCTATATGATATAGCCAGGTGACAAAGATGAATATTATTGTAGTGGACGATGATCTCCATTCTTTGCAGGATGTCGTCATGAAAATAAGAATGACTGCCAAGCGGGAAGACAAGGTCTACGGATTTACAGATCCAGCAGAAATGCTGGTGTATGTAGAAGGTCATCCTTGTGATGTTGTCTTCCTGAAGATTGAAATGGAAGCAATGAACGGTCTGGATGCGGCGGAGAAAATACAGCAGCTCAGACCGAAGGCAAACATCATCTTTGAATCTGCGTTTGACTGCTATATGAAGAAAGCCTTTGAGATCCGGTGCAGCGGCTATCTGATGCAGCCAATCAAGAATAGTGATATTCAGGGAGAACTGGATAATCTCAGATTTGCATATGCATACTAAAAGGAGAAACTCGTCTGTGAGCTTCTCCTTCTTTTATTACTTTTTGCGTCCTGCCTTGATCAGCTTGTTCATGTGATTGGAATTTACAATCTCATAGTCGGTACGGAAACCGGCAGAGTCATGGAGCAGATCAGTCATATCTGTTCTTGTGTACAGAGGGATATATCCTTCACTGTGGATCTTCATGAAGTTCATCTGACGCAGTGTCTGCATGCATTCATTGGCGTTGTCAACGGCATTGAGCTTCCGCAATAATGCAGAGTAGACAGTCAATGCACTGTAGCAGGTGATGAAGTGTGCATCAATCTGTTCAGAAATGTTGAGATTGGCTCCCTTTTCCGGCACTTCCATGGAAAGGATGCGGAAGTAGTCGTGGACACTCTGACGGAAGGTCGCAATATTGACAATCTTTTTGACAGGAGCCTGCAGGTTGGTGACATATGCCTGAATGCCTTCGGCACCGGCTCTGGTATTCAGGTCAACTTCAGCAGCAGCAGCTTCCGGAGTAGGCCTGGACATATGGAAGGTCAGATAGATCTCATGCTGGAGACGGGTCGCTTCGACCTTGGCTTCAGAATATGTAATGATGGTCCGTAAGGAACCGATAGCTAATTCTTTATAGTAGTAGCGGGATGGATTTTTGATCTCATCATCCAGCCGCAGCTGATCAATGTTGTAGATCTCGCCGCTGTCGGAACGGATCCAGCCGTCTGGATCAAGAGCAGCGTTCTTTTCTTCTTCATGAAGCTGGTCAAATGACAGAGTCATGATGTAGCTGTTCTGCAGTCCCCAGTCCTTGAATTCCTTAGATGCACCAGAAACAATGCCGCCGTCGGAAGTTGTTACAGTACGGGAACCATGATACATCTGCTTGATCTTTTCTTCGGCAGAGCTCAATGGCTGTGATTTTAAATGTTCAGGGTTGCAGCGGTAAGTCAAAGGCATCATGTTGCCGTCAAAGTAGAGTTCCATCGGGATGATCGGAACGCTCTTTTCCTTGCGGCTGCTGGTCTCGTATAAGCAGATGGTCGCATCGTAGAAGAGCTGGTCAGTATTCAGACCGAACAGTTTCTGGGTGTTTTCATATAAACGATTCTTGATGAAATCTTTTTCGCTGGCCAGTACCTTCAGGCCTTTGGTGACCTGCTTAGGTGTAAAATCCGGCGGTTCAATGAAAAGATTTGCACTGTCATAATAGGACAGCTGTGTGCTTGGATAGATGATGCGGCTGTAGATCAGCCGGGATAATACAGCATCCAGATTGAAATCTAATTTATGCTTTCTTTTGATCTCTGTGCAGATCTCGTGGAAACCGAGCTGTGAATAGAATTCCTGCAGGAAAAGGTAGCCGCCGTTGAAGGAACGCTGTTCATCTTTCTGGATCAGTTTGACTGGGGAATACTTTGCCGTAACTTCATGCTTGTCCTGCTTCTCCAGTTTGTTCAGATCTTCAATGTGCCTCTTTGCCCATTCGACAGGATCCTGTCCATTGAGCTTTTGTTCAAGTTCTTCCACGGTGCCAAGCTTTTCAACAATCTTTGTTGAATGGAAACCATTCTCATATGTTGATTTCAACACATAAAGAGAAGTAGAATTCTTCGACTTCGACATTCCAAGATGCATACCCAACACCCCCTGATATTACCCTAAAATAATTATTACTCAATATTAGCTGAAAATACAAGAATTATTTTTCAAAAAGAAAAAATTGATGTATGCACAGCGAAAATATGGGAGTTCATGTATCCCATGTGATACCATAGATAGTATGGATAATGTACAGATGTTTACCGTCGGCTCACTGCATGTCTCCTTAGAAATATGGGGAGCGGTCTTCTGTGCCATTGCGGCATTATGCGTCTATTTCAGCTATTTTTCCTCGAAACAGGAAAAACGTTTTCTGCTGGGCCTGATGGTCTATGGCGGTCTGCTGCTGATCAATGATGCGATGGCCTGGTACTATCGCGGAGCTCCTGGTGAAACAGCGGCTTTCTGGGTCAGAGTTGCCAACTGGATGACTTTCTTTCTGACGGATATCATCCTTGCTGTCAGTACTGCCTATATTCATTTTAAAGTTTATGGAAGAAAAGCGTTCAATCGTTCGAACTGGCTCTTTAATATCAGTATGATTGTGGCAACGCTGGATATCATCTTCCTGATTCTGTCATTGTATATGAAGTGGTATTTCTATATTGATGAAAACAATTTCTATCATCGTTCTTACCTGAGTTTTATGACGCCGCTCTGCGCTTTGACTGTTCTTGCCTTGAATTTTACAACTTTGATCAAAGGCAGGAAGAACATTTCACATCGGATGTTCGTCTGTATGAGCTTATGTCTGATCCTGCCGGTCATTGCATCAATCTATCAATATTTCCATTATGGTGCCTCCTATGCCAATATTGCCCTGATCATTTCTCTGATTAATCTGTTCATCAATGTCATGGCCGAACAGGGACAGACGCTGACCGATGAAACGGAACACCTGAATAATATGAAGATGGAGCTTCTGATCTCCCAGATTGGTCCGCATTTTGTATATAATACATTGGGTACAATCAAGCATTTATGTCATACTGATCCAAAGCAGGCAGAAGAGATCGTCGATGATTTCTCTTCATATCTCAGAGGCAATCTGGATTCCTTTACAAGCAACCGTCTGGTTCCATTTGCGGATGAAGTTCAGCATATTCAGGCATACCTGGCAATTGAAAAAATTAGGTTTGGGGAGCGCGTGAATCCGGTATATGATATTCAAAGCAGTGATTTCATGATTCCGTCTTTGACCATGCAGCCGTTAGTGGAAAATGCAGTTTCACACGGTCTGTGTGCACGTGAGGAAGGCGGCACGGTTACCATCAGATCTAGAAAAGAAGAACACGCATATATTATTGAAATTATTGATGACGGAGTCGGCTTTGACCTGCATACAGTCAAAGAGAATCCTGAACATATGCATATCGGCATCAAGAATGTTACAGAACGGATCCAGTCCATGTGCGGCGGCAGTCTAAAAGTAGACAGTGTCATTGGCAGGGGCACCGTTATTACGATCACCATTCCTAGAAAAGAAGGAGAGAAGACAGATGAAAATAGTAGCGGCAGATGATGAGCGCATGATGCTGGATGAACTGGTCGATGCCATTCATAAGGCAAGACCGGACGCGCAGCTGGATTCCTTTCAGTTTCCGAGCAAACTGCTTGAATTTGTTGAGCATACAGACAGCCTAGATGCGGCCTTTTTAGATGTAGAAATGGGCACAATGAACGGCATTGAAGCAGCTAAGGCAATCAAGAAATATTTTCCAAAGGTCAATGTCATCTTTGTGACCGGATACGATAAATATATGAAGGAAGCTTTTGAACTTCATTCTTCCGGATATGTCACCAAGCCGATCTCTGAAGAAATGATCAGACGGGAACTGGACAACTTGAGAAATCCTGTCACGGAAGAAAAGAAGGAGGGTCTGACAGCTCACTGTTTCGGTACGTTTGAAGTCACCATGGATGGTGAAACGTTGAAGTTCGAACGTTCCAAGACAAAGGAAATGCTGGCTTACCTGATCGACCGCCATGGTGCTTCCGTGACCAGCGGTGAATTATGTGCAGTGCTGTGGGAGGACAAGGATGCAGATAAGGGAACGAACCATTATCTGCAGGTCCTGAAGAAAGATCTGATTGATACCTTGAAGCAGATCCATCTGGAAGACTTCTTCCAGTATTCCAGAAATGAATACCGGATCGATCCGATGATGCTGAAGTGCGACTACTATGACTATCTGGATAATAAGCCGGAAGGTGTATGGTCCTACAATGGCGAATACATGACGCAGTACAGCTGGGGAGAGAACCGCAACAGCTGGATCATGTATCGGAAACTGTGAGAGATCACATTTCTTGACATTCAGAATCACCTGGTTAAAATGGTAATTAATAAGAACGGCAAAGGAGGAAACGGGTATGGCAAAGAATATGATGAATACATGTTGCTGCTGTAAAGAGAATACCCGGATGAGCCGTTAATCGGGATTGTTTTTACACGCCGACAATCCAGAAACTAATTGGTAAACTAAATCCGGGTTGAATGCTCGGATTTTTCTTTGCCGTACTTATCGCATACAATAGAAAAAGAGGAAAATAAAATATGACTAAGATTTACACATCCATGGAACAGCTGATTGGCAGAACACCATTATTAGAACTTACACATCTGGAAAAAGAATATGGACTCAAGGCAAAGGTCGTAGCGAAGCTTGAGTACTTCAATGCAACCGGATCCGTCAAGGACCGTATCGCAAAGGAAATGATTGAAGATGCAGAAGCACGCGGTGTCTTAAAGGAAGGTTCAGTTATTATTGAACCGACCAGCGGCAATACCGGCATCGGTCTCTCTGCGGTTGGTACAGCAAAGGGCTACAAAGTCATCATCGTCATGCCTGATACAATGTCAGTGGAAAGAAGAAAGCTGATGAAGGGCTATGGTGCTGAACTTGTATTAAGTGAAGGTGCCAAGGGCATGAAGGGCGCCATTGCTAAGGCAGAGGAGCTCTCCAAGGAAATTCCAAATTCATTTATTCCTGGTCAGTTCGTCAACCCAGCAAACTGGAGAGCACATTACAAGACAACTGGACCTGAGATCTGGGAAGATACAGATGGAAATGTAGATGCCTTTGTTGCAGGTGTAGGAACAGGCGGAACGTTAACAGGGACAGGGAAATATCTGAAAGAAAAGAATGCTGGTGTTAAAATTATTGCAGTAGAACCGGATACTTCTGCTGTTCTCTCGGGAGAGGCAGCAGGCCCGCATAAGATCCAGGGCATCGGTGCCGGCTTCATTCCGGATGTATTGGACACAAAGATCTATGATGAGATCATCCGTGTCAAGAATGAAGATGCATTCGCAATGGGTTCCGCTGTCGGACAGAAGGAAGGCGTACTGGTGGGAATCTCTGCCGGTGCAGCTGTCTATGCCGGCATTGAACTGGCAAAGCGTCCGGAATATGAAGGCAAGACGATTGTTGTCCTGCTTCCTGATTCAGGCGACCGCTACCTTTCTACAGCCCTCTTTGGAGAATAAGAAATTATATGGATAAATCACACAGTACACTTCTGCAGGAAATTGACAAGAGACGGGATCCGATGCTGGGCAGTGCATGCCGCATCACCAACCGTACAAGGATCGTATCGATCATCAAGGAAATCCAGGTCGTGCTTTTACCTGGATACTATAACTATAATCATTTGACAGTCGAAGGTGCCTTGGAACAGCTGGAGAAGGATCTGAAACTGGAGATTGATTCTACACTGTGCTTTGCCGGAAGGAATATGACTGCTTCCCAGGATCTGACGGATGCTTTCTTAAGTACACTGCCGGAGATCATGCGCAGGCTGAATACAGATATTCAGGCAATCTATGACGGTGATCCTGCCGCCAAGTCAAAAGCAGAAGTGATCCTGTGTTATCCAGGCTTCTATGCGATTTCAATCTACCGCATGGCCCATGAGCTCTACCGCTTAGGCGTGCCGAACATTCCCCGCATCATGACGGAGTATGCCCATGAAAAGACCGGAATTGACATCAATGCCGGTGCTGTCATTGGCGACTACTTCTGCATTGACCATGGGACAGGCATTGTCATTGGTGAAACAGCCGTGCTGGGGGATCATGTCAAGCTCTACCAGGGAGTTACCTTAGGTGCCAAGAGCTTTGAAAAAGATGAGAATGGACATTTGGTCAAAGGCGGCAAGCGCCACCCAAATCTCGGCAGTCACGTCACGGTGTATGCCAATGCAACAATCCTGGGCGGGGATACAACGATTGGGGACCATTCCGTCATCGGCGGAAACGTCTGGCTGATCAATTCTGTGCCTGCCGGAAGTACTGTGTATTACAACAAGAAGACAGACTGATCTGCCTTCTTTTATTAAGCCTATTCCTTTTCATTTCTTGTATGAACAGGTAGAATAGAACATGTTCGGAGGATTCTTATGTTTAATGATTGGTTTACGATTGGACCGTTAACGATCCATGGCTACGGCGTCATGATTGCGATTGGCATTCTGGCTGCCTTCTGGTTAGCTGAAAGACTTGCCAAAAGATACAACCTGGAATATGAAAAAATAGATACATTTATTCTGTGGATCCTGGCATGGGGCTGGGGTACTTCCAAGCTGACTTACTGCTTGACGGTATTTGATCAGTTCCTGAAAGATCCATTAGCAGTCTTAGGCTCCGGCGGATGGGTCGTCTACGGCGGCATCATCGGCGGCATCATTGGAGCATACATCTGGTGCAGATGGCATAAGTGGGATTTCATGCATTACTTCAATGTCTTGATTCCAGTCGTTGCCTTGGCACAGGGGTTTGGACGCATCGGCTGCTTCTTTGCCGGATGCTGCGGCGGCATTGAGACACATGCATGGTACGGAGTCAGCTTCCCGGCGACTTCCCTTGCCTGGACAACAGCCCGCATCATTCCAACACAGCTCATCTCTTCAGTCGGTGACTTTGGCATTTTCTTAGCAACGTATCTGATCCTGACAAAAGGAAAGCATCCGGAAGATACAGCCGGATGGTATCTGATGCTCTACAGCATCGGCAGATTCTTTATTGAATTTATCCGCGGTGATCTGATCAGAGGTCAGATCGGCATTTTCTCAACATCACAGGTGTTTGCAATCGTTGTCTTCCTGTTCGGCGCCTTCCTGATCTGGCGCAGACAGAATAAGACAGCTGATCCAAAGGAGGAAATCAAATAATGAAAATCGGTATTGCGAATGATCATTCAGCAGTGGAAATGAAAAATGAGATTGCAGAGTATCTGAAGTCCCTTGGCTATGAAGTCGTCAACTATGGCACGGATACGACGGAGAGTGTCGATTATCCAGTCTATGGTGAAAAGGTTGCCAATGCAGTTGCCTCCGGTGAAGTAGACAGAGGTGTTGCCATCTGCGGCACCGGTGTCGGCATCGGTCTGGCATGCAATAAAGTCAGAGGCATTCGTGCATGTACATGTTCCGAAGTGTACAGTGCAGAATACAGCAGACGTCACAACAATGCGAATATCGTGACCTTCGGAGCCCGCGTCATCGGCATTGAAACGGCAAAGCAGATTGTCAAAGTCTTCATGGAAACAGAGTTTGAAGGCGGCAGACATGAACGCAGAGTCAATATGATTATGGACATCGAAGCACGCAACTGTGCAAAGTAAACTAAATAGAGCCTGAGAATAATTCTCAAGCTCTTTTCTTTTTGTCATGATTGTTCAGAATCATGAATTCATTTTTATGGAAGGAGATCAGTCCGTCCTTCTGCATCTTGCTCAGTTCATTGGACAGTGCACTGCGTTCCACATTGAGATAGTCAGCCAGCTGCTGACGGTCGAAGGGGATGGTAAAAGAGAGACTGCCGGCAGTTTTAGCCTGCTGGGAAAGATAGGAAAGCAGACGGCCGCGGATTGATTTGGCTGAGGTGTTGACACTGCGCTTGGACAGCGCCAGATTCTTCATGGCTGAGATCCGCAGCAGATTGTGGATCAGCTTGTTGTGATAAAGACAGGCATTCGAACAGGTCGTCATGACTTTGGCTGCGTTAAGGAACAGGATGGTGCTCTTTTCAGATGCGGTGACATTGACGAGCAGAGGTTCACCGGGGATGCATGCATAGGTCTCGGCAAACAACTGACCGGGATTGACATGAGAAAGAATTGTCTTATTGCCCCAGGCATCATCAATTTCAATGTTGACGCCGCCGCTCAGGACCATGCCCATATCTTCAATGATGCTGCCAGCCCGCATGACGGACTCACCCTTGCGGTATTCCTTCTGGTAGGCACTCAGACAGTTCAGCATCTGCTCTGCTTCATCCGATGTTGTCCCTTTGAACAGATTTGTCTGATTCAGTTCTTTTATGTCCATGATTTCTCCAAATGTTGTTATAACAACATACTTGATGCCTCCAATATATTAAACTATCAGTGTAAATACAAGCAGGAGGATCTGAAATGCAGAGAAAGATTATTCATATCGATGAAGAGAAGTGCAATGGATGCGGCGCATGTGCAGCTGCCTGCCATGAAGGTGCCATTGCGATGGTCAACAATAAGGCGAAGCTGATGAGAGATGATTACTGTGACGGCTTGGGAGACTGTCTGCCAGGATGTCCGACAGGTGCAATCACCTTTGAAGTCCGGGAAGCGGCTGCCTATGATGCCGGTGCAGTTGCCGCATCCAAACAGGCACAGCAGATGTCAGCCAATACGTGCGGCTGCCCAGGAACACAGGCAAAGAACATCCAGCATGAGGAATGTGACTGCGGATGTCACGAAGAGAAATTTGAACCAGTCAGCCGCCTGAATCAGTGGCCGGTGCAGATCAAGCTGGTGCCAGTGAATGCACCATACTTTGACGGAGCGAAGCTGCTGGTCGCTGCCGACTGTACAGCATATGCCTATGCAAATTTCCATGAGAAATTCATCAAGAACCACATCACGCTGATTGGATGTCCGAAACTGGATGACATTGACTACACTGAAAAGCTCAGTGCAATCATTGCCGAGAACAATATTCAAAGCGTCACCATTGTGAGAATGGAAGTACCTTGCTGCGGAGGACTGGAAATGGCTGTAAAAAATGCCTTGATGGTCAGCGGTAAGTTCATCCCTTGGCAGGTCGTAACAATCTCCACCGAAGGAAATATCTTAGATTGACGATAACGTCAGAAGGAGAATGATGATGAAATTTCGCGTAAATGATGGATGTATTGGATGCGGGCTCTGTGCAAGTACCTGCCCAAATGTGTTCCATTTGAATGATGAAGGATTATCTGAAGCAGCTGAAACACCAGTGGAACCGCAGGATGAAGCAGACGCTCTGGCAGCAATGGAAGGCTGTCCAGTTCAGGTCATTGAGAAAGTTGAGGATTGAGGATGACATTCATTAAGAATCTTGATCACGAAAGAGCGCTGAAGCTGACAGATGAAGCGGCAGTCGCAAAGGGACAAGTCGTCAGTAAGACTCTGGCGCAGAATGATGCGATCAGCATTACATTGTTTGCCTTCTCCAAGGGCGAAGAGATCAGCACGCATTCCTCACATGGAGATGCCATGGTGCAGGTGCTGGAAGGTACAGCAGAACTGACCATTGGCGGCGTCAAGCATACAGTCAAGGCTGGTGAGACAATCATCATGCCGGCAGAAGTACCGCATGCATTATTCGCTGTGGAAGACTTTAAAATGCTGCTGACAGTTGTGCTTCCTTATGAAGCCAGATAAAAAATACTGCCTGCAGGTGAAACGGGTCTATGAAGCATCAGACTCATCCGATGGATATCGGATCCTTGTAGACAGACTGTGGCCAAGAGGCATCAGGAAAGAAGACCTGATCCTTGACCGATGGCTGAAAGAAGCAGCGCCTTCCAATGAAGTGCGGAAGCAGTTCAATCATCAGATCGAGAATTATGATCTGTTTGCAGAGAACTATCGAAAAGAACTGGATAATAACGAAACTGCACAGATGCTGGTGCCTTTCTGCAGAAAGCTTTTATGCGCGCAGAATGTGACGCTGCTGTACAGTGCGAAAGATAGGGAACATAACAATGCAGTGGTGCTGTGTTCCTGGCTCGATGAGAAAATAGAGGGAGAATAATAATATGGAAGATCAGATGTTCTGTTTCCAGTGTGAGCAGACAGCAGGATGCACAGGATGTGTCGGTGCGGCCGGTGTCTGCGGAAAGAAGTCAAATACAGCAAATCTGCAGGATGAACTGACTGGCGCATTGATTGGCTTGGCCAGAGCGACTGATGGGCATACCCATCCGACGGAATATACATACGGTCTGCTGATCGAAGGACTGTTCACAACGATTACCAATGTCAGCTTTGATGATGAAGCTGTTTCAAAAGAGACTGCCAAGGCACATGCGGAAAAGGAAAAGCTGGTGCCAAGGTGCAGTACATGTGAAGACCCATGCGGAAGAAATAATGACTACGACATGAAGAAACTGTGGAATGACAATGAAGACATCCGCAGTCTGAAGTCATTGATCCTGTTCGGCTTAAGAGGCATGGCTGCATATGCATATCATGCACGTATGCTTGGATACATCGATCCAGAGATTGATCATTTCTTTGCGGAAGGATTGTTTGCGATTGGAGAAGATCTGAGCCAGGAACAGCTGCTGCCGAAGGTGCTGAAGGTTGGCGAGATCAATCTGAAGTGCATGGCTCTGTTAGACAAGGCAAACACCGAGACATATGGTACGCCGGAACCGACAGAAGTATCTCTGACAATTGAGAAAGGTCCGTTCATTGTCGTGACTGGTCATGATTTAAAAGACCTCAAGACACTGCTGGAACAGACCAAGGATAAAGGCATCAATATCTATACACATGGTGAGATGCTGCCGGCACATGGCTATCCTGAACTAAAGAAGTACAAACATCTGAAGGGCAACTTCGGCACTGCATGGCAGAATCAGCAGAAGGAGTTCGATAATATTCCTGCTCCGATCCTGTATACAACAAACTGTCTGATGCCTCCAAAGACAAGCTATAAGGATCGTGTCTTTACAACGGAAGTAGTTGCTTTCCCTGATACTGTCCATATTGATGAAAACAAAGATTTCACACCAGTCATTGAAAAGGCATTGGAACTGGGCGGGTATCCGGAAGATCATGTGATGACCGGCATCAACGGCGGCACAAAATTGATGACTGGATTCGGCCATGGCACCATCCTTGCCAATGCGGATAAAGTAGTAGAAGGGGTTAAGAATGGTGATATCAAGCACTTCTTCTTAGTTGCTGGATGCGATGGTGCAAAACCAGGCAGAAATTACTACACTGAATTTGTCAAAGCCACACCGAAGGACACGATTGTCCTGACGTTGGCCTGCGGCAAGTTCAGATTCAATGATTTGGATCTTGGTACGATTGACGGTCTGCCGCGGATCATGGATATGGGACAGTGCAACGATGCCTATGGTGCCATCCAGGTTGCTGCTGTTTTGGCCAATGCATTCGGCTGCAGTGTCAATGATCTGCCATTATCCTTTGTTTTATCATGGTATGAACAGAAGGCAGTATGCATTCTGCTGACACTGCTTCACTTAGGCATCAAAGGCATCCGTTTAGGACCGTCTTTACCGGCGTTCCTGTCACCGAATATCCTCCAGTTCTTAGTTGAGAATTATGGAATTGCACCAATCACCACGGTTGATGCAGATATGAAGGCGATGCTTGGATAAAACAAAAATTGGTATGCATGTGCATATCAATTTTTTAGTTGCCGGTGCCGTATGGCTTCGAAGTATCATAGACAATCTCATTCTTTGTCTCATCATAATACGGGCAGGACTGCAGATTCGGTGCATTGTTCTCGTTCTTTGAATCAGTCTGTTTTACGTAGACAAAGATATATGTGTAATCATACTTGCCAGGCTGATTGATTCCTTTAAAAGTTTTTATGTTCTCAAAGACGACCCAGCTGGAACCGGAGGAATATAAATATGCAGTGCCGGTCTTGGTGTTGTATACGTAATATCCGTGGGCGTCATTCGTATTCTTGAATCCTTCCGTCATATATGCGGCAGATGCAGCAGCTTTTGCGGCACGGATATTGTAGCGGACAACAGCAATCTGTGCCTTTTTCTTCTGCACAGTAAAAATAGGTATGCTGATGCCGGCAAGTACAGCAATAATGGCAGCGACAATCAGCAGTTCAGCCAGCGTAAATCCCAGTTTGTTCCTTCTTTTGTTCATATACAAATCATAATACGCATGAGCAGCAGTGTCTAAGAACAGTGTGAGTATTATGCAGGGCATGAATGGCAAAAGATGTAAGAATATTTCAAGAATGACAGGTATTTAGTACACTGTATAGAAATCAATAGCATTTTCATGGTCAAACCATTTGAAAATGAGCGTTGGTAAGAATATTCTTCTGATATTAGGGAAGGTATTTATCATGAAGACAATCATTAAGCGCAGCGGCGTCCAGGCAGTCTATGAACGGCAGAAGATCGCTTCAGCAATGGCGAAGGCATTCAGCAGTGTAAATCAGCATGCGGATGAACAGACACTGGAAGATCTTTTGGTACAGGTCGAAAAAAGCCTGGAAGGAAAAGATAATGTCAATGTAGAAGAGATTCAGGATAAAGTTGAAGAGATCCTGATGAAGAATGGCTGCTATCAGGCAGCTAAGAGCTATATTCTTTATCGTACCAACCGTACAGAATTAAGAAATCAGCGGGAAAATCTGGAAGCTGAATTAAAAGATGAGGAATTGGAACCGGTCCTCTGTCAGATCCAGAAGGATTTTCCTGACTGCAGCCTCAATCGTCTGACCGCAAAATATCAGGCGATGGAGAAAGCAGACCAAGACCGCTGGCAGTGTCTGGATCTACTGATCCGCAGTGCAGCAGAATTGACGACCAAGGAAGAACCAGGGTGGGAAATTGTTGCCGGCAGACTGCTGAGCTCCAAGATCCACCGTCAGCTGAAGGAAACAGAAAGCCGTATGGGTATCCTGGATTTCTACAGCAAGCTCAAGTATTTAACAGACGAAGGTCTCTATGGAGACTACATTCTGCAGAACTATACATATCAGGAGATCCAGGAAGCAGCTTCCTATATGGATGTCAGCCACAATGACCGCTTTACCTACAGCGGTCTGGATCTGTTGTCACAGCGCTATCTGATCCACAGTCATCATCATGAGATCCTGGAATCACCGCAGGAAATGTACCTAGGGATTTCACTGCATTTGGCAATGAATGAAAAAGCATCACGGCTCAGCTGGGTCAAGAAATTCTATGATATGCTCAGCAGCCATGAAGTCACCATGGCAACCCCAACAGTGTCTAATGCACGCAAGCCGTATCATCAGCTGTCCAGCTGCTTTGTGGATACTGTGCCGGACAGTCTGGACGGCATCTATCGCTCCATTTCAAATTTCGCTGATGTCTCCAAGTTCGGCGGCGGCATGGGCATGTATTTTGGCAAAGTCAGAGCCAGAGGCGGTTCCATCCGCGGGTTCGAAGGAGCAGCCGGTGGCATCATCCGCTGGATCCGTGTCGTCAATGATACAGCTGTTGCGGTTGACCAGCTCGGTGTTCGTCAGGGTGCCGTGGCCGTTTATTTGGACGCATGGCATAAAGATCTGCCGGAATTTCTGCAGCTGCGCACCAATAATGGCGATGACCGCATGAAGGCTCATGATGTCTTCCCGGCCGTATGCTACCCAGATCTATTCTGGAAAATGGCAGCTGACAATCTTGATCAGGACTGGTATCTGATGGATCCGCATGAGATCTTGACGGTCCGCGGGTATGCCTTGGAAGACAGCTATGGCGAAGAATGGGAAAAGAAGTATTTTGAATGTGTCCATGATTCCCGGATCTCTAAGCGTGTCCTTCCTTTAAAGGAAGTAGTCAGGCTGATCCTGAAGTCGGCGGTTGAAACTGGCACACCGTTTGCGTTCAACCGTGATACCGTCAACCGTGCCAATCCAAATAAGCATGCAGGCATGATATACTGTTCCAACCTCTGTACAGAGATTGCCCAGAATATGACTTCCTGTCAGCAGATTACAAGAACAGTCGAGACCAAAGAAGGCGACAAGATTGTCGTTACACAGGCCAAAGCTGGTGATTACGTTGTATGCAACCTGGCATCCTTGTGTTTAGGCAATATCAATGTGGATGAGCCAAGTGAGGTCGAACGCATCACTTCGGCCGCTGTCCGTGCTCTGGATAATGTCATTGATCTGAACTTCTATCCTGTCCCTGAGGCAGAGATCACCAATCATAAGTATCGTTCCATCGGCTTAGGTGTATCGGGGTATCATCATATGCTTGCCCGTCATCAGATCCAATGGGAATCCCAGCAGCATCTTGACTTTGCGGACAAGGTATTCGAAGAGATTGCCTATGCCGCCATCAAGGCAAGCAGTGATCTGGCAGAAGAACGCGGCAGCTACAGCTTGTTTGAAGGTTCGGAGTGGCAGAGTGGAGAATACTTCACCCGCCGTGGATATGATTCATCAAGATGGCAGCAGCTGAAAGAAGACGTCAAGGCACACGGCATGCGCAATGCCTATCTGATGGCAACTGCACCGACCAGTTCCACTTCCATCCTGATCGGCACGACTGCCGGACTGGATCCGGTCATGAACCGTTTCTTCTTAGAAGAAAAGAAAGGCGCCATCCTGCCGCGCGTTGCCCCGGAGCTTTCCCCGGCAACCTACTGGTTCTATAAGAATGCCCACACGATTGACCAGACCTGGTCTGTCAAGGCGGCCGGCATCCGTCAGAGACACGTGGATCAGGCGCAGAGCTTCAATCTGTGGATCACCAATGACTACAAGATGAGCCAGCTTCTGCATCTGTATGTCCTTGCTTGGCAGAGCGGTGTCAAGACCATTTACTATGTACGTTCCAAAGCATTGGATCCGGAAGACTGTGAAAGCTGTTCCGCATAAAAGGAGAAGACTGAGATGAGCACAAATGAAGAAAAAATAAACCGCAAGCCGTTATTCAATCCGGATGGGGACATCGATGTCCGCAACCGCCGGCTGATCAATTTCAATACGACCAATATCAATGACTTCAACAATATGAAGTATGCATGGGTCTCTGACTGGTACCGTCAGGCAATGAATAATTTCTGGGTCCCGGAAGAGATCAATATGAATCAGGATAAGTCAGACTATCCAAAGCTCTCTAAACCAGAGCGTACGGCCTATGACAAGATCCTCAGTTTCCTTGTCTATCTGGATTCTCTGCAGAGTGCCAATCTGCCGAATGTATCTCAGTATGTCACAGCAAATGAAGTCAATCTATGTCTGTCCATTCAGACCTTCCAGGAATGTATCCATTCCCAGTCCTACAGCTATATGCTGGATACCATCTGCAATCCGACGGAACGCAATGACATCCTGTATCAATGGAAGACGGATGAACATCTGCTCAAGCGCAATCGTTTCATCGGTGATCTGTACAATGAGTTTGTGAATCATCAGGACAAGCAGAGCTTCTTGAGAGTATGCATTGCCAACTTCATTTTGGAAGGTGTGTATTTCTATTCCGGCTTCATGTTCTTCTATAACTTAGGACGCAACGGCAAGATGCCGGGCTCCGTACAGGAGATCCGCTACATCAACCGTGATGAGAATACCCATCTCTGGCTGTTCCGTGAGATCCTGCTTGAACTGCAGAAGGAAGAACCGGAGCTGTTCGATGAAGCCAATATGAAGATGATCCGTGAGATGATCGATGAAGGCGTCCGTCAGGAAATAGACTGGGGTCAGTATGTCATCGGCAATGAGATTCCCGGCCTGAACACCAAGATGGTCGAAGACTATATCAAGTATCTCGGCAATCTGCGCTTTTCCTCCTTAGGCTTCGGCACATTGTATGAAGGCTATGAAGATGAACCGGAATCCATGCAGTGGGTGTCACAGTATTCCAATGCCAATATGGTGAAGACAGACTTCTTTGAAGCACGCAGCTCTGCGTATGCAAAGAGCAGTGCTATTGAAGACGATCTATAAGCATAATAAAAGACAGAGACTTTGATCATTGGATCATTGTCCCTGTCTTTTTTGATCATTCAGCTGGTGTTTCTGCTGGGGCAGGAAGCTCTGCCGGCTTTTCGTTGAGAATACTCATGAACTCTTCGCCAGTGATTGTTTCCTTTTCATACAGATACTTTGCGATACGGTCAAGATCATCACGATGTTCTGTCAGCAGCTTGACTGCCTTTTCGTGTTCCTTCTTGACTAAGGCAACGACTTTGGCGTCGATCAATGCGGCTGTATCATCAGAACATGCAAGCGAAGCATCCCCGCCCAGATACTGGTTGGTGACATGTTCCATCGCTACCATGTCGAAGTCATCCGACATGCCGTACTGGGTGATCATTGCACGGGCTACCTTAGTAGCCTGCTCAATATCGTTGGAAGCACCTGTGGATACAGAATGGAAGACAACTTCTTCAGCAGCTCTGCCGCCGGTCAAAGTCGCAATTCTGTTCTCTAGTTCGTCTTTTGTATAAAGGTAGTGGTTTCCTTCTTCGACCTGCATCGTGTAGCCTAAGGCACCTGAGGTACGAGGAATGATGGTAATCTTCTGGACAGGAGCACTGTTGGTCTGCAGGGCAGCGACTAATGCATGTCCGACTTCATGATAGGAGACAGTCAGCTTTTCCTTGTCTGTTAAGATGGCATTCTTCTTCTGGTATCCGGCAAAGACCACTTCAATGGACTCTTCCAGATCCTTCTGTGAGACTGCTGATCTCCCTTCACGGACTGCCCGTAAAGCAGCTTCGTTGATGATGTTGGCTAATTCAGCACCAGAGGCGCCGGAAGCCATTCTTGCGACAACATTGTAATCGATATTCGGTTCTGTCTTGACCTTCTTGGAATGGACTTTGAGGATATCCTCACGTCCCTTGAGATCAGGAAGCTCGACAGGAACACGGCGGTCAAATCTGCCTGGTCTTAATAAAGCCGGGTCAAGATTTTCCGGACGGTTGGTGGCCGCCAGAATGATGACGCCGTTGTTGCCTTCAAAGCCATCCATTTCTGTCAACAGCTGGTTCAATGTCTGCTCACGTTCATCATTGCCGCCTAAGTTGCCGGCAGTACGCTTGCCGCCGATGGCATCGACTTCATCAATAAAGACAATGCATGGTGCCTTTTCCTTGGCCTGCTTGAACAAGTCTCTGACTTTGGAAGCACCCATACCGACGAACATCTCTACAAATTCAGAACCTGAGATGGAGAAGAACGGAACATTCGATTCACCGGCAACTGCTTTTGCAAGCATGGTCTTGCCGGTGCCTGGAGGACCGACTAACAGTACGCCTTTCGGCATTGTTGCACCGATGGACTTGTACTGCATTGGATCATGCAGGTAACGGACAATTTCCTGCAGATTCTCCTTTGCCTCATCTTCACCGGCAACATCTGAAAATTTGATTCCGGTCGTCCCTTTGACGTATTCACGTGCATTGGATTTGCCGAGATTGAACATGCCGCCCATACCGCCGCCGATGCCTCCGCCGGCACCTGATCCTCCCTGCATATTCCTCATAAAGGCACGCAGGAGCCAAGTTGCCAACAAGATTGGCAGCAGCCAGGAAACAATCAAGGTAAGCCAGGAAGACTGCTGTTCAACAATATCAGCAGTATATGTGACGCCGGCAGTGTTCAGACGTTCTGTCAGCTGCGGGTCATCCATCAGGCCTGTCTTATATACGGTATAGTCATTCTTGAGCTGATACAGGATCTGGTTTGACTGCACTTCGACATTTGAGACATTGCCGTCTTTCGTCTCCTGTACAAATTCACTGTAATTCTTCTGTACAATCTGCGCCTGTTTCATGCTAGGTACCATGATCAGGTTCATCAGAATCAACACGACTATGACGATGGCATAGTAGTAGATAATTGGTCTTCTTTGGTTCTGGTTTTGATTTTTGTTATCAGGGTTGATAATTATCACCTCTCAATCTGATAGTGATACCTTAGCACACTTTAACTAAGAGTGCTAATAATTTACACTGAAAGTTGTGTGAAGTTGTGTGAAACTCGAGAAATACGTGCTTATAAATGAAAATAACATCAAAAAATACGGTGAAAAGCTATAATAGAAAGAGAAGAAATTGTTATCGGGAGGATCCTGTATGAGCGGAAAAATCATTACAATCAGCCGTCAGTTCGGTTCCGGCGGCCGCAGCATCGGTGAGATGACGGCAAAGAAACTTGGCATCAAGCAATATGGACGTGAGATCATTGAACAGATTGCTGAGCGTTCTGGTTTTGCGGAAGAGTATGTCAGTGAACAGAGTGAATCTGTCAAAGAGGGAGGTCTGTTTGGGGCTTTTGCGGCATCGGACTTCTATGAGAATGCCAATCGGATCACAATTTGGACGGAACAGTGCCGGATCATCCGTGAAATCGCAGATCAGGGACCATGTGTCATAGTCGGCAGATGTGCAGACTATGTCCTGAAGCAGGACTATGACCTGCTGAGGGTGTATATCTATGCGGATATGGACTACCGGGCAGACAGAATTGTCAGAGTCTATGGCGAATCAAATGTAAAGCCTGAGAAGAGATTAAAAGAAAAAGACAAGCGCAGGGCTGCCTACTATGAGATCTATACGGATCAGAAGTTCGGGGAGCCGGGGAATTATGACCTCTGTCTCAACAGCGGCAAGCTAGGCTTAGAAGACTGTGCTGATATCATCGTTGATGTTTATCAGAAGATGTGCAGTAAAAAACAATAGTCATAGAAAGGGACATACCGATTGAGGATATGTCCCTTGTTTCTTATAGATGGAAGGCTTTGATGCGGCGCTTCTCTTCATACATATGATGGTCTGCCCGTGACAGGACAGTTTCAAAATCTTCATTGACGTCGTGCTGGGAGAAGCCGCAGCTGAAGGACAGTGTTGTAACGGCACCGTCAGTTAAAGTCAGCGGTGTCAGAAGCAGATCATTGCGCAGAGAGGCAATCCGGTTCATGATCTCATCATACGTGAGGTCATAGAGGATGCACATGAACTCATCCCCGCCCAGCCGGAAGTAGGAAGACTTCTCAGGGAAAGTATGGCGCAGAGCTTCAGCCATGGAACGGATCACTAAGTCACCATTGTTGTGGCCGTGTCCGTCATTGATTCCCTTCATGTCATTCATGTCGAACATGCCGACAAAGAAGCGTTCATGAATATGCTTTTCAAGGAACTCCTTCAAATAGGTGCGGTTGAAGAGACCGGTCAGCATATCTGTCTTGGAAAGATGAAGGATCTCCATCTGCATCTGATGGTTTGTCAGCATGGTCTCGACATTGGTCTTGACCAATTCCAATAATTCAATGTCCTGCGGAGCAAAGGCATTTTTTTCCTCAGAATCAAAGCAGAGGATTGCATACAGTTTATTGTTGACATAGACCGGTGCAGATAATGTGGAGCCAAGCAGCTGGGCATGGCTTTCGGTCTTGATTTCGGTATGATAGATATTCAGGAATTTGCTCAGGTCATTGATGATGACTGACTGGTCATATTTTCCATGTGTCGCCATGCCTAAAAAAGTTGAATTACGGTCAAAGGTCACATTATAGACATCATCGTTATAGCCACGTTTCGCAACAATCCTGAAAATATCATTCTCAGCCAACATCAGAGAACAAAGGTCACTGTGCTGAACTGCCTTGCCGCAGTTCTCCAGGATGAATTCATAGACACTCTGGTCGCTGTCAACATGACTGAAGGCATTGGCCATCTGCAGCATGATCTGTCTGGCGGTGGAGATTCGATAAAGATTCTTTAATGTCTCCTGGTTGGCAATCGGCATGATCTGCATGATCCAGCATTCTCTGCCTTGATAAATAACTTTTCTGCCGCTCATTGAGAAGTAGCTGGCTTCTGTATCACGATGAAAGACAATCTGCTTATTTGAGACAACTTCATCTTCTTCACGCAGAAAAGGATTGACTTCTTCATAAGAAATGCTGAGGTTCCTGCCTTCTTCATTCAAAGCTGTCATCTGACCGTATTCAATTAAAAAGGTCGGGGAGACCAGCAGATCTGAAATGGTTTTTAATTGTTCTTTGTTGATTTCTTCCATGTATTTCTCCATGTTCTGGAATCTAGTTTTATTCTAACATAGAACCTCATGGACGAAAGCTTTCATATTAGCTGAATCGATAATAAAATGAGTAATATATCAGTGCCAAGCAGGTGCTTATTCTGGGATGGTTAAATGCTATAATGTGTTTACAGAATACAGAGAACCGCCATCCGTAGCATTCCAGCTGAATCAGCAGAGAACGACAGACATCAGGATAAAGGTGAGATGCGGTATGGACAACAATCGTGCGAGTCATTCATTGATGCATATGAAGAAGAGTGATCTGAGAATCACTGATTTTTGTGATATGGAACGGTTCGCACAAATGATGAAGGACTGGGGCAGCAGCACCGGCATCTACTAATGCCATGCAGGACTGATTGATTTTTCAGCACCGATCACTTTGGATGACGGAACGGTCTTAGGCAAGATATTCGGCGGCCAGGTCCTGCCGGAAAAGCCAAAGGAAGACAGGTACAGAGAAACAGCACGTGCCTATGGGATTGATGAAGAAGAATATCTCAGAGCACTGCATCTGGTCAATATCCGCACCCAGGAAGAGATTGAATCTGCTTCTGCACTTTTGGCCAATGTCATCAACATGTTTGTGCGGACAAGCTATCAGGCATGGATGAATGCCGCATCCCTCAGTGAGCGTTCACACATTATTTCATCCCTGAGCAAGATCTATTTCTGCAATTACTATATTTCAATCGATGAAGATACCTTTATGGAGATTGATGCACCGGAAGACCTGCATCAGTATGGACTGCAGGATACAAAGGCATCAGTGCTTCTGAAGCAGGCGGCAGCTGAATTTGCTGAACCGGAATATGAAGAAGAATTCAGAAAGTTCAATGACCTGTATACGTTAAAGCAGAGGATGCATCATAAACAGAATATTCCTTATGAATTTGAGTGCCGGGATTCAGGATGGTGCCGGGCAGTATTTATTCTGGTCAGTTCGGATGAAAACGGAGAAGCAGGAAAGGTCATTTATGCCCTGCAGTATATCCAGGAGGAGAAGGAGAAGGAACTGGAAACTCAGCAGAAACTGCGGAAGTCAGCTGAGGAAGCAATTCAGGCAAACAATGCAAAGTCTGAATTCCTTTCAAGAATGAGCCATGACATCCGCACCCCGATGAATGGGATTATCGGCATGACCAGGATTGCTATGGAACAGGAGAATAATCCTGCAACTGTTGACTGTCTGAAGAAGATCGATACATCTTCTTCCTATCTATTGGGGCTCATCAATGATGTCCTGGATATGTCACGGATTGAAAGCGGACAGATTGTCCTCTACAAGGAGCCATATCCAGTTGAAGAATTCCGTCAGTATATGGATTCTGTCCTGCGTCCTTTAGCAGAGGCGAAGCATCAGAACTTTATCTTCAATGTCAATGTCAGTGAAGAATATATTCCGGTCCAGGATAAGCTGAGGATCAATCAGGTCGTCTTTAATCTGGTCTCCAATGCCATCAAGTATACAAATGAAGGCGGTACCGTTGAATATTCGGTGGATGAACTGATGCAGGGCAGCCGAATGCTGATGAAGATTGTTGTGAAGGACAACTGACGCGGTATGAGTGAAGAGTTTCAAAAGATCCTTTTTCAGCCATACACGCAGGAAGACCGTGTCCGCAGCATCGCTTCAGTTGGCGGTGGATCAGGCCTTGGCTTGGCTATTGTAAAGAAGCTGGTCACATTGATGGATGGAACAATCACGGTATTCAGCCAAGTCAATGAAGGAAGTGTTTTTGAGGTGGCCCTGCCGGTGGAATGCATAACGGTGAAGGAATACCAGGCAAAGAGAAACTGCTTTCATCCAGAGGATGCAGAAGCCCTGCGGGGGAAGAGAATCCTGGTATGCGAAGACAACCATATCAATCAGGAAATTGCGATGTTTATCCTGAAACGCTACGGTATCCAGGCTGATATGGCTGATAACGGACTGATTGGTAAGAATATGTTCTCTAGTTCAATGCCCGGTACATACTATGCAGTACTGATGGATCTGCGAATGCCGCTGATGGATGGATATGAGACAACACAGGCAATTCGGACACTGCCTAGAGAAGATGCCAGGACAATTCCAATCATTGCTATGACAGCAGATGTATTTGAAGAAGATATTGCACACTGTCTCAATGTAGGAATGAATGATCATATTGCTAAGCCGCTGGAGCCAAATGCACTTTATGAAAGACTGCTTCGGTTTCAGAAAAAATAAAAAAAACCAGAAATTCTGGTTTTGATGGCGTCCCCGGGCGGATTTGAACCGCCGACCTTCCGCTTAGGAGGCGGACGCTCTATCCAGCTGAGCTACGGGGACAACAGCAGGGTAATTATAACAAAATTTTTGACGAATAACATTGAATGACATATCATTAACAGGGAAATTAAAGGATATCGTTATGAAGAATACAAAGAACTGGGTCATTATCGCCTGTCTGATTGGTGCAGCCGTGCTGATTATCTTCACCAATACAACTTTATTGAATAAAATGCTGGTCATTGGTGTAGCTTTAGTCGGTTCAGGCATCATCTACAAGTCAATGTTGAAGTAACACATGAAAGCATGATGAAAATCATGTTTTTCTTTTTCATTCTTATTAAATAGAAAAGAAGACAATGTTCATAAAAACCATTGACTTCAAATCCTAGTGGTCTAAAATGGCGGTGTCGAGCAAAGCAGACAAAAGTCTGTGACGCAAAGCTAAAGGGCCTTTGAAGGCAGCCAGCTGCAGATGATCGTAACTGATTATCTTGTATGGCTGCTTTTTATATAAGTAAGCGGCCTGAATGGGGGAAAAGAAAATGAAGAAGAATTATTTGCGAGCAGTATTGAGTTTTGCCGTAGCAGGCATGATGGCACTCAGTATGATTGGCACAGGAAATGGATCTATTGTCAATGCGGAAGACACAGATTGGGAATACTCAAAATCTAAAACAACTGCAAGTGACGTCTTAGATGCAAACTATGAAACACAGATTACATTGTCGCTGCCTTCAAAGCAGGAGCAGCTCAAGTCGGATGTACTGTTTGTCATGGATGTGTCCAGCTGTGCTGCAGGAGCAGATACGGTAATTAATAATTTGATGAATCAGTTGAGTGAGCAAATCAAGGAAAGTAACGCATCTGTACGCGTTGGCTTGGTTGTGTTCAAGGGAACTGCTGTTAAAGCATTTGATTTAGCAGATTATTCAGAAGAAAATAAAACGAAGCTGTTACAATTGGCAGGGAAAATAACAGCTGCATCCGTAAAATATGAAAATCAGGATGAGGATATACATAAAGAGGGTAAAGACGAGCTAAAAGCTTTACTCCCTGGTATGGGAATAAGCGGATCAAATATTCCATCAGGTCTTTTGTGTGCAAAATCAATGCTTGAAGAGAACGATGGTGTTGATAATGCACGTAAACATATGATTCTTATCAGTGATGGTGCAACATATTTATACTGTGGTAAAAATACTAGTGGAGTCTTGGATTACAATACCCACTTAACAAGATTAATTAGCCAATCTGAGGATAAAAAAGAAAATGTCACTGGTGGCGCACTTCAAGAATGGACGAATGAACATCCAGTAAATGTAAATGGTACGAAGGATATTAATCAAATCTATGGAGATTGGACGCCGACAACAAGTAAAGACCAAACAGAATATCTAGCTGTTTGGAAGAAATATCTAGATAATAAGAAATCTTCAGATGAAACCAATAATCTATCTCAATATGATCAAGATTATTATAAGGATATCGATTATAACAATATGGAGCCACTAATTGTAGCTGGTTCAAAAGAAAATGCCGTTTGTAATGTGGAAAAGTCAATGATCCAGGCAAGGGATATCTTTGAAGAAATTCAAAGGGAAGGATATCATTGCAATGCCTATACGACCGGTGACGAAGTGGCTAATATATTCACAGGTTTCATGAATTATCTTGCAGGCGGTAATGCTGAGGATATCACAAAAGGGGATTTAAAAACAATCAGCAATGACATCTTCTATTTCCTTGGCGCAGGTAGCCAAATTGAAGATGAGATGGGAGAAAATTCCACTTATAATTTTAACTTTGTAAATGATGCCGCAAGCCTTAAGTTAACAGTAGGCAATGTTGTGTATACTGCAACGAAAGCAACAAATTTGACGAACAAAGGTGAAACAGCAAAATATCTGTTCACTTCAGCAGGTGTTACAGCCAAAAAGGCAACCGGTGCAGCAACCGAACCGGAAGCTCCATATGTTCTTCATTATTATGACGGTTCGGATGGAACTTCCGAACGTATCGTTTGGGAAATCAATGAAAATGTAAGTGACTTTGCACGTGTACAGCTGACATATTCTGAAAAGCTGATGAATCCACAGACTGTAGCAGATACATATACTGTCGCAACAAATAACTCAGCAACCTTATATCCAGTCGATTCCAATGGAAATTCAAAAACTCCAGAAACATTTACTAGTCCTGTAGTAAAATATACTGTTCTTCCTAAGACTGATAATAAACCTTCAGCAGCACCGGTACCGACGACGAATCCTACAGACAACAGACCAACAACTCCAACTGCGGATGACAGAAATGAAAGACCAAATACACCAAACACAGGAGATCAGACAAATGCTCCATTGGCGGCAGGTGTATTAGCAGTTGCTCTATTGACATGTGGTGCTGTGTTCTTCTTCAAGAAAAAGTATTCAAATTAGTAACTGAAGTATTTTCAAATCTTGATTAGTCTTTACAGAAGGCCGCGATGAACGGTTTTCTGTTTTTTATTTGCAAAGCTACTGAAAAATTATGCCAGATATCTCACAAATCACCGATAATATGCAGTGTAACTATTGATAGTTACAAATTCTATTAACGTATATTTGTTTAAAAAATCGCTTGATAGAGCCATTATTTTCAAATTTCATGAAATCTTTTCGACTCCAAATTTTTCAATTACATCTTACCTTTTTATTTAAAACTCTTATATTGCTGATGTATCAACAAACGGGTGCTGGGGAGTATTACCGTTTAAAGACGTATACATTAACGCTGTCTGCCAATAGTGTTAAATGTAAAATTGTGCAAGGAATTTTTGCATGAATAGAACAGTCATAACCTCAGCCCGTAGAAAGAAGCTTTAACGAGCTGGGGTTATTTATATGAAAAACTTATTTAGAAAGATCTTTAAGTGCTTTACAGCATCAACCATGGTATTTGCTTTAAGCCCATTGTTCCTCACAGCTGTCAATGCGGAGGACAGTACGCCAAGTACATCTGTAACTGATCTTGGTACATTTACTGATCCAACAGCGTCATCGCTGAATAGTGTATTGGACTATGGCGTATTTACGATGAACTGTACTGCTGGAAACCATATGGAAGCAAATATTGCAGCATATATGGCAACAGCTGTATCAAATACTGGTATCAGTGCAAATACAGACTGGACAGTGACGGATGCCAGCAGCATCAATTATATTCACAGCATTGCTGAGAATGGGTCTTGGACAAGTGCAAATTCTACTGCTAAGCAATCCAATATGATATTCGGTGACAGTATTATATTTGATCGTACTTATAACAATGGGAATGGTATTACATTGAAAAGTGCTTCAGGAACAGTTTATGCATCTTTTAATGGAGTAAGTCAGTTGAATGCAAAGCAGATCTATCATGAAAGTGAAACAACATATACAATCGACTTTACTTCTGCCTTTACAGGACTGCAGTTATATTCATCTGCACAGTATACAAAGAGCGATACAGGTGTTTCTATAGATAGAAAAGAAAATACAATTACAATCACATGTGAAGAGGGAGACGATATTGTCAATCTCAGCACTGCGGATTTAAGTAAAAATATTGATGTTATCGGAAACGGAACAACTAACTATTCTTTGATCATCAACGTTACAGATACTTCTGGAGATTTTAAGGTCTCTAGTCCTATTACTGTCAATGGAAGCCGTGAAGGATATTCAAAGGAGTCTAGTCATGTTCTGATCAACTTTGGTACTTCTTATACCGGTACTGTTACGTTTGGTGAATTCAATATGGGGAGTATTCTTGCGCCGAATGCAAATGTCATTATTGAGAGCACTCATAATGGATCGGTATTTGCAGCAAGTGTCCATAATACAAACGGAGAAATACATCAGAGCCATTTTACTACTGTAGGTGCTACACAGCCAAAGGAAGAAACACCAAAGGAAGAAACACCAAAGGAAGAAACCATAATCCCAACTAATCCGAAAAATGATACTGAACAGCCAACAGAAAAAAACACAACAACAGAAGAGACACCGAAATCTGATGAAACGACTGCTGAAACTAAAACAACAGAGTCTACTGACAGAACTGTAACACCAGTTGTTACAGATTCTGTAAAAGAGAATACAATCGTTGCACAAACGACATCATCAGAGGAGACTGTCAGTACATCAGAACAGGTAACAGTTACAGAACGTCCATCTACACCTGATACCGGTGCCGGCAATGAAATTCCAATGGCATTTGGACTCTTAGCTGCATCAATGATTGTAATCTCCAGCATTGTAATCTATAGGAAAAGTGTGCTGACTAAGCCGATTTAATAAACGGACATAAAAAGAGTTCATTTTGAAGTGAACTCTTTTACTTTTTAGATACTTTATTATTGGTGATCGTCTTTATGTTCTTGAAGAAAACTTCGTATTGCTTGATTAACGAATGTATTTAAAGAAATATCATGTTCCATGGCATATTCCGCAGCCTTTTTATGCATATATGGTGAGATGCGTACATTGAAGCTGCCTTTAAAGGAACGTTTTGGCTCAACATTATTCTTTGCACAGAGCTTTAAGTAATTATCAACTTTATTATGAAAATCATCTATCAGACTTTGTACGCAATTTCCAGCATAACTGATTTTAACATCAGCTCCGATAACTTTTCCGGATAGATTTTTTTCTTTTTCATTAAATTCGATAGTTCCAGTATAGTCTTTATAATTCATTGTGTTTTTCATAGTTGGTCTCCTAATTATGGATATAATGCACTTAAATAAACGTAAATTATCACACTTCCACTACAGTAACACAAAAAGTATACACGTATGACAAATAATTTAAGGACGAAATTTAAAAATACAGATAATTTGTCATGCGACTAAACTTAGTTTCACTTATTTTAACAAATAGATTATCAAAAATCATAAAATTACATATAAGAATAGGCATTTTATGGAGAAACATACATTTGACCAACTTTAACAAATATTAAAATTCATTGTTTTTGGTTTTTAAGTAACTATATTAATTGCGAGAGATTCAACGTCTGAGGGAGTTTCCTAGTGAATAACAGAAACGCATCGCGATAACGAGTAAAGAGGATGTTCTAGTTATTCAATATTATAGGTAAATTATAAGCCCCAGACTTGCGGAAAGCCGGGGGTTTATTTATGAATAAATTATTTGATAAGATTGCTAGACTTGCAGTGTCAGCATTAATGGTAGGAACAATCCTGCCGACATGCACGACAACAGTTGCTGCGGCTGATATAATTAATTTAGGCTATTTTGTTAATCCGACAGCAGACAATTTAAATAGTGTATTAGATTATGGTGTATTTGCAAATGAGTATCATCAATTTGCTGATATGGAAGCAAATTTGGCTGTGAATGTCTTGGCTGATTGTGGGCATTCATTAGGCAATTCTGCTAAAACAGATTGGTCTGAGGATGATTCAAACAATTTTAATTATATTGGATCTGTCACAGGTTCGGCACAAACAAATATCAGTGGATTGAAATTTCATAATGAAGTTACCGGCGACTATGCCCCCATTTTACTACTTGGAGATTCAATTACGATTGATTCTACATTCAATAACAGACTCGGAATTGAATTACGTAATTCTGATGGTTTCGTGGACTTTAATTCTATGGAACAACTAGGTGCAAAAGCAGTTTATAATTTTTCAAATACAACATATCAAATTAAGTTCAAAGATGCATTTGCTGGAATGAAAAAGTATGCTACTGCAAAGTATTCATCAGCAACAACAGTTGGTACAACGTTAGATAATTCTGGAAAATACAATGTTGTAGAATGCAGTGCTGGAGAAAACATTCTTAATATCAGTTATAAAAAATTAGAAAGTAAACCATTAAAAGTTTCTGGTGTAAATGGAATAACAAATTATTCATTGATTATTAATGTTACTGATGTTCCAACGCAAAATGCGAACTTTACTCAATCTGTAGATATTGACGGCTCAAATTATGATGCATATGGTTATCAATCAGGCAGATTGATGTTTAATCTTGGCTCAACGTATGATCAGACTGTAACCTTTGGAACTACTAACATGGGCTGTATTTTAGCGCCTGCAGCAACGGTAGCAATTTCTGGTTCTTCTCATAATGGCTCTGTATATGCAAATATTGTTTCAAATTCTGGTGCAGAGATACATCAGAGCCGTTTCAATAGTCCTGTTGTACAAATTTCGTTATCAAAAAAATTGGATGATAAGGATCCTGGAACAAATAAATTTAACTTCGTTCTTGAAGATGGCACGTTAAATGCAAATGGTGAATATCAATCATCGGGAACCAGTAAAACAATTCAAAATAATGGCAGTAACATTACTACATCGAAGGTATACAAATACGCAGATGGAGTGTCTAGAATTACGGATTATTATTACAGAATCTATGAAAGCTCTGTACAGAACCTTGATAAAATACAGTACACATTTGATACAAACAGTTATTACGTTAAAGTTGAGGTTGATTTTGCAAATAAGACTGCAACAGCATCTTATTATTCTGATGCAGCTTTCCAGAACGAAGTGACTAACCCTACTTTTAACAACTATACGGGTAAGCCTACAGGTTCATTAAAAGTTACAAAAAATATTTCTGGTACTGCAGCAAGTACAGCTGATATATTCAAATTTAAAATCACATTAGGTGATACTACAGTAACTGGAACATATGGAAATGTTACATTTACAAATGGTGTGGCTGAAATCGCTTTAAAAGGTGGCGATAGTATCACAGCGACAGATCTTCCATTGACTTCATACGAAGTAAAGGAAACGGATAGTAGGAGCTACTTTATTTCTGAGAAGAGTGGAGATACAGGAACAATTTTAAAGAATACAACTTCAGAAGCAATCTTTACTAATACGAAAAATAATATTATTCCTAAAAGTGTAGTTCTACAGGCAACGAAGTCATTCACAGGGCGTACATGGACAACAGATGATAACTTTGTGATCGATCTTCTTGACGCCGATGGTACAACAGTGATCGACAGCAAGACAGCAACAGCAGCCGCACCGACCGTGAATTTCGCAGCCCAGCCGTACACAGGGGCAGGCGATCATACGTATTACATCGCCGAGGAACTTCCGACCGTAGATGGCAAGCCAGTGAGCAAGCTGAATGGCATCACATATGACACAACGAAAGTCAAAGTGACTGTAAAAGTTACAGAAGATGCAGAGACAGGCACATTGAGCAGTGAAGTAAAATATGATGGTGCTACTACTCCAGTGGTTTTGGCGAATAAGTACTATACAAATGGAAAATTTGATTTATCAGTAACTAAGTCTATTTCTGGACGTGATTGGAACGATGATGATTCGTTCACATTCCATGTTCATGCTGAGGCTGGCTCACCAGTAACTGAGAAGACTGCTGCTACAGCTACAAAGGCATCACAGGTTGCTTCCTTTGGTACAATCAAGTTCGAAAAAGCTGGTACATACAAGTATGATATTTCAGAGGAAATTCCTGCTGGTGCTACAAAGACTGAAGATGGCCAATATGTATTGAATGGTGTTGTATACGATTCAATAACACACGTCGTCACAATTACAGTTATAGATAACGGTGATGGAACATTGACAGCTACTTCAGATGCAGGTACATCCTTAAAAGTTACAAACAACTATACTGATATCAAGTTCAACAAGTATGATTCCAAAAATAATCAATTGAGCGGAGCAAATCTTGCTTTATATGAAGATGGTTCTGATACAGCATTAGACACTTGGACATCCAGTGCTGATGCAGAGAGATTAGGCGATTACCTTGTTAGAGGTCATAGTTATGTGATTCGTGAGCTGAGTGCTCCTGCCGGATATGGAACATTTGAAGACATCAAATTCACGTTGAATGCAGATGGTACAGTCACAGGACTTGAATCCTTAACAAAGGATGCATCTGGCGCATATAAACTGATTGATGCAGTGCTAGATGTCAAATTTGTAAAGGAAACAACAGATGGAACAGCGTTGTCAGGAGCTTCACTTGAATTGCTCGATGCAGATGGCAAAGTTGTAGACCAATGGGTATCCGATGATACAGCACATGTAGCCAAGGGATTAACAGCAGGTGCTAAATATACTCTCCATGAAGTATCAGCTCCAGAAAGATATATAGTGGCTGAGGATATTACATTCACGGTAGAGAATACAAAGGCAGCGCAGACAATTACGATGACAGATGAACAACTTGTTACACCTTTCAATCCTGATACCCCTGATAAACCTGATACACCTACAACTCCAGATCGTCCAACGACACCAAATACACCTGATAGACCAACGACACCAAATACTGGTGACCAGACAAATGCAGTGGGTGCTGCTGGAGCATTAGCATTCTCAATGCTGTTAGCTGGATTTGCATTCTTCTTCAGAAGAAAGTATTCAGATTAACGATGAAAGATAGAACAGACCATAAGACCTGTTAACTGTTCTAATAGATAAGCCTATGAATTACAGTTTCTCATTGATCCGTAAAAGGCGCGGAACAGGAAGTGAGAAAAAAATGCAGTTGTTCTCGTCCGTACGTCAAGAACGAGGTTATATAGCAACTGAACTCCAGACAACCGGTAGAAATACCAAAGAAGAAGGATTCCTGGCAGGGAATTCTTTTTCTTTTGATATTCAGATATAGAATCAACAATTCACAGGAAGTTCATAATTCGTTCACGGACTGTTCTGTTTTGATTTCTATACTGCTTCATAGATACAAAAAGTCTGGGAGATGAATTGTATCCATAAGTGAATCGAAGGAACTTTGCAGGTATAGGCTGACGTAACTATATTTGGAAAGACTTTTTTGCGTGATGAAACACTTAGAAAACGTCTGAAAGTACTTATGGAGGTTAGTATGAAAAGGAATGTTTTTAAAAAAGCAATTGCAGCTGCCATTGCAATGATGATCATCTTTGGAAGTGGAATCTTGGTTCCGGCACAGGCGGAGGATACCGTCTATACAGTGACCTTTGATGTCAATGGAGGTACAGGGACTGCACCAGCAGCAGAAACGGCATCGACAAGCAATAACGATACAATCGTTCTGCCGTCATATACTGGAACGAAAAACGGATATACGTTTGCTGGATGGGCTGTTACAAATAACCTGGTATCTTCAACATATTATTCAGTCTATCCTGCAGGGACGACATTAACAGTATCTAAGGATATGCAGCTGTATGCAGTATGGACGACTTCAACAACTGCTACGTTTTATATCAGACTGGATGGGACTACACCATATGAACCAAGCCAGTACAGCAGCAGTTCCTATACACAGGGAATTACAATTGCCAATGTAGTGAAAGCAAATACATGGGTATGTGATACAACAGGAACGAAAGTATTAGCAGATCTGAATGCAGTACCAACAGATGCGCAGATCAAAGCTGTTTATCCTGCCTATGATTCAACTTCACAGTATGTGACATGGTATGTCATCAAGTATGCAGGAAGCTGGCATGTCGATGGCGTGATCCAGAATAAAGCAGAGATCAATCTGACATATGACGGCAATGGAGATGGAGATGTTTCCAACGTTCCGTTAGGCTCTCAATACTATGCAGGCAACAGTGTAACGGTTGGCACAACAGGCGGCAATACAGGTGCAGTTACAGTACCAACGAGAACAGGCTATACCTTTAATGGATGGAATACAGCAGCAGATGGAAGCGGCACATCATATGCAAGTGGTTCTACCTTTACAATCAATCAGGCCACTGTTCTGTATGCACAATGGATTCCAAATGAAGGAACTTCCTATACCGTACAGTGGATCGATGCTTCAGATCAATCAGTCATAAAATCAACAGTACGGTATGGAGCAACTGGAAATACGGCAAGTGTATATGACAGCGATAAATCATTAACAGGATATACATATGAAGGAGATACCTATACAGGTACAGCATTGAGCGGAAAGATTGCTGGAGATGGTTCTTTAGTACTGAAGATCTACTTTGAAAAAACACCGCTGTCAGTTACTTACGAAAATGATGACAACACAGTGCTGCAGACAAGTTCGGAATATACAGGCAGCAGCATTGCATCCTACAGCGGAGCTGCACCAGTAAAGAATGCAGATGGTACATATACATATGCATTCAGCGGATGGGAGCTGACAAGCGGTACAGAAGGAAGCAATTCTACCGTTGGTACAACTGACTTGGTCTATACAGCCGTTTATGAACCGACATATATCAACTACACAGTGACCTATGATCTGAATGGCGGCACAGAAGCAGAAGGAACAGATCTGGTCTATACCAATCAGCATCAAGGAGACGCAACACCAACAATTGCTGATCCAGTGAAAGCATCTGATGGTACATATGAATATGTCTTTGCTGGATGGTCACCAGCGGTAGCTGATACAGTTACAGGTGATGTCACCTATACTGCTCAATGGACAGCAGTCAAGATCATGACAGTCACCGCAGAATCAGTCTCCGGTGTCTATAACGGAACTGCATATACACTGCCTGCTGCACAGGCAGATACAGACGGTGCAGTCATTGAATATTCAACTGACAATGGTGAGACATGGAGCACAGAGCTTCCAACCAGAACGGATGCAGGTACAACCAATGTATTGATCCATGCAAATAAAGAAGGGTATACAGAAGCAGAGACATCTGCAGCGATTACAGTCTTCCAAAGAACAGTCGTTCTGACAAGTGGATCCAGCAGCAAATCCTATGATGGAACAGCTCTGACAAACAATACAGTCAACGTGACAGGCGAAGGCTTTGTCTCAGGACAGGGAGCAGCCTATACATTTACTGGCACACAGACAGATGTCGGCTCCAGTGCAAATGCATTCACGTATGTTCTTGAAGAAGGTACGCTGGCGGACAATTACAGCATCGTGACTGATACAGGAACATTGACGGTAGCAGAAGCACGTCCAACAACACCAGTTACAGATGATGACACCGATTCATCTTCAACAACACCGGTCACGGATGATGACACAGATTCATCTGCCACAACTGTGACAACAGATACATCAAGTACTGCAGCTGCTTCAGATGCAGATACATCATCAGCATCTGCTAGTACAGATACTTCTTCAGAAGTCAGACCTTCAACACCTGATACAGGTGATCAGACCAATGCCCCATTATATGCAGGCATGGTTGGAATATCTGCTGCAGCAGTACTGATCCTTCTCTTTATTAAGCACAGATATGCAGAATAAGCCTGCTTGCATGTGAAAATAATGGATAAAAGCACATTCTTTTAAAAAATCTGAAGATTATGTGAATTATATATATTAGAGAGAGTCTTTGAAAAAAGACTCTTTTCTTTTAAATAAAGGCGTTTTTGTATTCCTGATACTCAATAAAATATTATTACTCCAGAGAATGTGAAGGTTTGTTCACATAAAGCCTTGAATTAAAATTTGGTGAACCACTATAATATAGGCAGAGATACACGTAGTCTGGGACGCGTAGATATCTTGAAGCAATTGAATGAACAATAGCTCTCCTAATGTAGGCTGACGTAACTGCATATGGAGAGGGCTTTTTTATGTTCAGGTGGTTGACATAAAAAAGTTAGTCAATAGGTGGGGATCTGGAACCCTTCGTTCATAGGCTGACGTAACTATGATGGGAGAGTTCCTTTCGTCGTTTAATAAGACATATTGTTAGTTCAATGCTTGAAAACAGAAGTATCTGTTTGCCAAGCATTTTTTGTTAGATACGTCTAATCAAACATTTCTTCGCATTAAGCAGTACCCTTAAGAACCTCAGTGGGGTGAGGTAAAGCAAAGGCGGACGACCTAAGCAAAGGAGACAAGTATGAATTGGTTTAAGAAGAGTTTAACAGTATTATTAGCAACGATTACGTTATTCGGAACAGGTATCTCTACTCCGATCGTTGCAGAAGATGGAGACACAAAGGGAGAGACAGCACAGGTTACAGAAACAACACCTGCTCCAACAGCAAGTGCAACTGCGACAGCAACTGTAGAGCCTACAGCTACTCCTGCACCTACACCAACAGCAACTGTTGAAGCTACACCTGTAGCAACAGCAGAGCCTGCTTCTGTAAGTATCCAGGGATCTTATGAATATAACGGAGTTACAGTAGATGTTAATGCACCGGAAGGCGCATTCCCTGCTGGAACCACTTTAACCATCGTTCCTGTTACAAGCACAAGTATTGACAGTGCTGTTGAGAATGCAATGGGTAAAGAGATTTCTGGAACAGTAGCATATGACATCACTTTCCGTGATGGAAATGGAACTGAGATTCAGCCTGCAGCTGGATATACTGTTGAGGTGAATTTTACAGTTACTCCTGATTCTTCAATTGTAAATAATGATGCCGATACTAAGGAACTGAAAGTTTTCCATATGGAGAATGAAAACAGTGTTGCTTCACCTGTTTCTGACACAGTTAAAGCTGATAAGGGAGAGACTGCTCAGGTAACAGCAGAAGCAACAAGTTTTTCAATTTATGTCATTGCAAACGGCAATCCTGTTTTGCAAACATATAAGTTCTATAATGCAGATGGAACTGAAATTGCAGATAGCACACAAATTGTAAAAAATGGCGATACATTAACAGAGCCGGCAGCACCAACAGCAGATGGCAAGTATTTTGATGGTTGGTATACAAAAGACGCTTCAGGCAATTATTCAACAAAATTTACAAATTTCCGCACAGCACTTACAATTACAGACACAACTGAGGTTGATCTTTATGCAAAATTTGAAGATGCTGTCTATGTTAATTTCATGGATAATAGTTCAACCCCAAGAGTCATTGCGACTAAATCTGGTAAATCAGGTGATTCTGTTAAGGCAGATGTGTCATTTACTGTAAATGCAAATCAGAAAATAACTGGTTGGTATGATAATCAAGCTTGTACAGGAAATGCTATTACAGAAGTTACTCTTGGTACAGAAAACGTCACTTTGTGGCCAAAAGTTGAAAATGGGAATTGGATTACTTTTGATTCAAATGGTGGCTCATATGTGGAACCAGCGTTCTATCTAGGTTCAGCTAATACAGTTGCACCATCTTCTCCAAAACTTAATGGCTATACATTTGCCGGATGGTATACAGATGCAACATACAATAATGCATTTACCTTTGGATCGACTTTGACCGGCAATATTCAATTGACAGCAAAATGGACGGCGCAAGATTCTGCAAATTATACTGTTATTTTCTGGCAACAAAAGATAACGGATGATAAGAACGCGAAAAATAATGCAAAGAAATATGATTATGTATCTTCTGAGACTAGAAACGGAACAGTTGACAAGTCTGTTACTCCAACGGAAAAGGATAAATCACAAAACTATACTGGATTTGAATATAACAGCAATAATTCAAAATCTGTAACGATTGCTGCGGATGGTTCGAGTGTACTTAATGTATATTATGATCGTCAGCTGATGACTATTAATTTTTATACATGGAATAGTTATACATGGAATAATGATATTTATAAAACAATGACAGGTCTTTATGGATCTACATTATCCTTTAATGGATACACCTGGCCAACTGATTATGCTTGGTATGAGGATAGTGGTTCACAACTTACATTCCTTGATGCATTTATTTTCCCAACAGGTGGGACCACTTTGAATTTATCTGGTAGATCGAATGCGAGTGGAGCTAAAATAAAACATTATAAGCAAAATCTTGATGGTACTTGGCCAACAGATGCAACAAATACAACTAAAGTAAATGCTAAAGGAAGTTTCGAATTTAGCAATAAATATAATGGGTTTACTCTTTCACAATATTCTACCGATGGTACTCATTGGTCAAATGCTGAGGTTGGTCAGGAAGTTGGCTATAATACGGCATTGTATGTGCATTATACACGGAATAGTTATACATTGAGCTTCTTAGAGGGGAACAATCCGGCATACTATAACGGAAATCCTCAGGCTTCTACTAGCAGAAATGTTTTATACGATGCATCCCTTTCTGGATATAGTACTACCACAGCTACAAGACCTAGTAATATACCTGAATATTATACTTTCCAAGGATGGTTCTCTGATCCAGAATGTACTACAAGGTTTACTTTTGCAACAGCTAAGATGTCAGCTAATAATTTGGTTCTTTATGCAAAATGGGCTGCGCCTAAGTTTGATGTGACTTTTGATTACAACGATAATGGATCCACAGCAAATCAAGTTGTATCTGTTGTTGCAGGTAATACAGTAGCAGAACCTGCAGAACCAGTTCGTAACGGCTATACATTTGCCGGTTGGACTTTAAGCAATGCACCTTATAGTTTTACAGCTGTCATTACCAGAGCTATTACATTGAAGGCAAATTGGATTCAGAATGGGTATTCACAGGTTACCTATTATAATAACGGCAGTCTTGTATATACTGATCTGACTAATTATGCGCCAGGTGAAGAAGCGTATATTGGCATCGGCACTACTATTTTATCACCGGCGTCTGGTAAACCATATTTCCTTGGCTGGTCAATGAATTCAGATGCAACATCAGTAGACTATCAGAATGGTCAAAGAGTTACGATGTTAAGCACCGGAGTAAAATTATATGCTGTATGGGGCACTGTACCTGCAACTGCAACACTAAGTTATGATGCAAATGGCGGAACAGGAACCATGGAAGGTGTACAGCTTACTAATAATGGGACAACAAATGTTGCTGCATGCACATTTACTGCTCCTGAAGGAAAGTACTTTATTGGTTGGAGTACAACTTCAGATGGTAAAGTTACATATACGCCTGGTGTGGAAGTTCATATTGATGATAATGGGACAAATGTCTTATACGCTCAATGGGCTGATTATGGAGAGATAATAATTACTGCGCATAGTAAGACAGATTATGTTTATGATGGAACTCAAAAGACAGTATCTGGTTTTGATGTTCGCGGTGTTGATGAAGGTGCGACGGTTAATACAGATAAAATTGATGCATCAAAAACTGAAGTTAATGCGGGAAAGTACGAAGTCAAGTTTACTTCTTCTAATAATCCTGAAATTCTTACAGATGATAAAGATAAACAATATAAAGTAACATATGTTAGTGGTGTATTGGAAATTGCTAAAAAGGCAGTGACAGTGACAGCGAATGACCATAGCAAGGTCTATGGCACAGCAGATCCAGATCTCGACGCAACAGTCGCAGGAACACTGGGAACAGATACAGTCACATATACAACAAGCAGAGTAGCGGGCGAGAACGTAGGAAAATATACGATCACACCAGCAGGCGATGCAGTGCAGGGCAACTACAGCGTTACATATGCGACAGGCACACTGACGATCACAAAGGCACCAGCAGAGCAGAATGCAGTAACAGCAGGTGACTATAACAAGCCGTATGATGCAAAGGCACATGGCATCACAGCAAGCTCAGCAGTAACTGATGGCACGACACTGTACTACAGCACAGACAATGCGAAATGGTCAGAGACAGCACCAACATGGACAGATGTCACAGCAGCACAGACAGTCTATGTAAAGGCAG
>CAYLQV010000001.1:85265-196946 GCA_964385925.1 uncultured Galactobacillus sp.
ACAGGCACACTGACGATCACAAAGGCACCAGCAGAGCAGAATGCAGTAACAGCAGAAAACTATAATGGTACCTATGATGGCGCAGCACATTCTATTCTTAATGTAAAGGCAACACAAAGTGATAGCACGCTATATTACACAACTGAGAAACCTCAGAATACTGTATTATTTGCACTATTTAACTTGTTTGGTGCTGAACAGGAAGATACAAGAACATGGAGTACAACATTGCCAACATGGACAGATGTCACAGCAGCACAGACAGTCTATGTCAAGGCAACAAATCCTAACTATGAAGACAGCTACACAAGTGCAACCGTTACTATTACAAAGAGAAATGTAACATTAACAAGTGGCACAGCAACGAAGGTATATGATGGTACAGCACTTACTAATGATACTGTTACTATCAGCGACCAGGGATTTGTAGCAGGCCAGAGCGTTACTTACGCATTTACAGGAACACAGACAGAAGTTGGTAGCAGCGACAATGCATTCACATATGCAGTGAATGATGGTACTGATGCTAATAACTATGATATTGCTACTGTTACTGGTACATTAACAATAACAGCAAGACCTGTGACACCTGTAACACCTGATGATGGTGGTAGAAATGCTAGACCTTCAACACCAAATACTGGCGATCAGACAAATGCTCCGATGGCAGCTGGTGCATTAGCATTCTCAATGTTGTTAGCAGGATTAGCATTCTTCTTCAGAAGAAAGTATTCTGACTAATCAAAAGATTCCCGAAGTAAATTCATTTACTTCTTCAAAAAGCCTGATACACTAAAGATTGTCCGCTGGAACCGATAGGCTTCGGTATGCAGTAGAAAGCGGAAAAAGCTACAGTTGTTCTCTCCTTTACGTCAAAGAAGAGTGTATACAACTGAACCCCAGACACCGGTAGAAATATCGGGGAAGAAGGGCTCCTGGCAGGGAGCTCTTTTTCTATCTTTGTGCATCTGTTCGAAATGATATACGGTATAATATTTAAAAGAGGATCTGATTATGAAGATAGTAGTATATGATGACGAACAGAACATTTTAAAAGATACATGCGATCTTTTAACGAAGAACCTTCGTTCAGATGATACTGTTGAGGGTTTTACAACAGTAGATGAAGTAAAAAATTACGTGAATGAATACCTGACGGATACTGCATTTATCTGCTTTCACGATGGAAAGGGCCAGGGACTAGAATTAGTTGATGCTTTACGTAAAATCAATGCGAAGATCAATATTATCTTTATCTCTGACAGCAATCTATATATGCATGAAGCGTTTGAAAAGCGCATCAGTGGTTTCTTGAGAAGACCGATTACTGGGGAAGATATCAGACGGGAAATGCAGAATTTAAGATTCCATATTGAAGAATTTAGAAAAAGTAGAGGATAAGGTATGGAACTGCTCAACTTCTTATTGGCTTTACTACCAATCATCTGGCTTGGCTTTGCTTTGATTGCGTTGAAAATACCAGCTTTTAAGGCGGCGTTTGGTTCATTGATTATCGCCGGTTTATTGGCTGTTTTTTTCTGGAAGCTTTCTCTGCTGAATACTGTGACAGCTGGGGCAGAGGGATTCTTGATGGCCTTATGGCCGATCATTTTGGTAATTTTGGCGGCTGTGTTTACATATCGGCTTTCTCTGCATACCGGCGCCATGGATATCATCAAGCAGATGATTACATCTGTCTGTGCAGATAAGCGTGTATTAGTATTGTTGATTGCATGGTGCTTTGGCGGCTTCATGGAAGGAATGGCTGGTTTTGGCACGGCAATTGCTATCCCTGCCAGCATGCTTGTCTCCCTGGGCTTTGATCCGATCTTCTCGTGCCTGGTATGCTTGATTGCTAACGGTACACCGACGCCGTTTGGTTCGATTGGCATTCCGACTGTGACACTGGCCAACTTAGTAGGACTGGAGAATACGGGTCTCTCTTTTATGACAACGATGCAGCTGTCATTGTTTATGCTGGCATGCCCGTTCTTGATCGTGATGGCAACAGGGAAGGGTGTAAAAGCATTGAAGGGAATGGTGCCGATTACATTGTTATCCGGCGTGTCATTTGTTCTGCCGCAGTTATTGGTTGCTAAGTTCATTGGTGCCGAACTGGCCGTGGTGATTGGTTCGGTATGTTCATTGTTAGTAACAATCGTATTGGGAAGAAAGATGAAACCGGGTCCGCAGTATGAATTGAGGCTGGAACAGAAGGAGACCATTGATCTGAAGAAGGCACTGCGTGCATGGTCACCGTTCATCTTCATCTTTATCTTCCTTCTGCTGACTTCGAAACTGGTGACACCAATCAACTCGTTCTTAGCACAGTTCTCCACGACAGCAGTGATCTATACGGGTGAGAAAGCAGGCAAGCTGACCTTTGCCTGGATCAATACACCGGGCATCTGGATCTTCCTTTCTGCTATTATTGGGGGATTGATGCAGGGTGCACACTTGAAAGATTTCGGGATTGTCTTTAAGGAAACAATCATGCAGATGAAGGAGACAATGATCACAATGATCTGTGTGCTTGGATGCGCAAAGATCATGGGCTATTCTGGGATGATTGGTTCGATTGCGTCCTTTGCGATTGCTGCCGCGGGTTCCTTCTATCCTATCTTTGCCCCATGGATCGGCGCGCTGGGGACGTTTGTGACAGGTTCTGGCACGAACTCCGGCGTCTTGTTCGGCGGGGTGCAGTTAAAGGCGGCAGAGACGCTGCAGGTCAATTCCTATTGGATGGTGGCATTGAATTCATTGGGTGTTGCGGCAGGGAAGATGATCTCTCCACAGTCTCTGGCAATCGCTCTAGCAGCGGTGAACGCAAAGGGACAGGACTCCAAGCTGATGTCCAAGATCATGCCATATGCGCTTGCTTTCCTCATATGCATGTCCATTCTGGCATTTGTCGGAACGAAGCTGATTGGGTAAATGTAAATAATTATGTAAAATATTTTATAAAAATGTAAATTCTTTCTTGACAAATGTAAATTGTGAAACTAAACTACAGTTACATTCTAAGAACAGAAGAGTACCTGTATAGGAACTTCAAGCGAGCCGGAACAGAGTGTGAGTCCGGTAAGGGAGGATATGGGGAAGCGCATCTGGGAGAAGTCCTCATGAAGTCATAGTGAGGAACGCAGCACCGGCGTTACAGGTAAGAGTGATCAGTTCTTCGGAACTGGTAACCAGTGTGGTACCGCGATGATAAGTCGTCTCTGGAAATAAAATTCAGAGACGGCTTTTTTGTTTTAGAGGGAGGTGAAATGAGATGGAAGAGCGACGAACGATCAACAGTGCATCCAACCGTATCAATCAAATTAGACAGAGGAAGAACTCTAGGGAGAAAGAATATGAAGACACTCAATCCAATGATCAAAACTACATCCGCTGCACTTCTGGCCATTTCATTAACCGCATGCACAGCTAACGCTGCTGCTTCGACAACAACTGCTTCATCCGCAAAGACGGGCACCAGCAGTACATACGCATATCTTCTTGATACAACAGATCTGAAAAAAGCAGAAGTTGATACTTCTAATGCAACCGGCGTCTTAGCAGACGTACTGAAGAATGGTGTACTGACCATTGCCACATCACCTGACTATCCAGCTGCTGAATTCGTCGATGACGAAGGAAAGGTCTGGGGCTGTGAGATGACGCTGGCAAAATATATTGCTGATTCACTGGGCGTTGATCTGGATATCGAGACCATGGACTTCTCCGGTACATTAGTTGCTGTTGATACAGGAAAAGTTGATCTGGCATTATCCGGTTATGGCTGGAAGAAAGACAGAGCAGAATCCTATGAACTGTCCATCGGCTATGAAGGAGATCCAAGCTCAACAGAATCTTCCAAGCATACTTTGATTACAACTGCCGCAAATGCAGGCAAATACAATTCCTTAAGTGATTTCGTCGGTTCGCATATCATGGCACAGGCAACCTCCTTACAGGAAATGTATGTACAGGATGAGATCCTCAGCCTCGATACAAACGGCACAACAAACTATGAACCAGTCTCTACACTGGATCAGGCAATCCTGGGATTAGCGTCTGGCAAGTGTGATGCAGTTGCCTTGGACAACAGCACTGCAGAGAACTATGTCAAGTCTTCTGACGGACAGTTCGCTTTAACAAATGTCTATTTCGATCTGACGCCATACGGCGACTACCAGGGCAACGTAGCAGCTGCCAAGAAGGGTGAGACAAGCTTGATCGAAGCAGTCAATACAATCATCACAGCAGCCAAGGACAACGGCTACTACGAGACTTGGTACAAAGAAGCCAAGGAAAAAGCAGGCATCACTGAATAATGAAATGCAGAAAGGAGCTGGATCATGGGCAAGGGAATTATTGAAGTATTTATCGAGTATTGGCCGATCTTCTTAAAAGGACTCAGCGGAACCTTGGAATATGCATTTATCGCTGTGTTCTTCGGCTCCTTGATCGGTGCCTTGATTGCGATGCTGCATCTGTCCAAAAACAAGATCCTTTCTGGAATTGCCGGCGTCTATGTCAATGTCTTAAGAGGCACACCGCTGCTGGTCCAGATGTATATTTCCTTCTATTTTCTGCCGATGGCATTTCCGGCATTGAACAATATCGACAAAGTCTACTATGTCATGCTTGCCTTGATCCTGAACTCCAGTGCATATGTCTCGGAAGTCTTCAGAGGCGGTATCCAGTCTGTCGATATCGGCCAGACGGAAGCCGCAAGATCACTGGGCATGAGTGCTTCTCACTGCATGAAGAAGATCATCCTGCCGCAGGCCATCAAGAATATCCTGCCGGCACTTGGCAATGAATACATTGCGATGATCAAGGAAACATCTTTGGCAGGAACGATGATGCTGTATGAACTGATGTATACCAAGACACTGCTTGCCAACAAGTATCTGATCTGGCAGCCGCTGTTCATCATCGCCGGCATCTACTTATTAGTAACATTGACACTGTCATGGGGTGTCAAGCAGATGGAAAAGAGGTTGAGTGTCAGTGACTGAGTTGAATGAAGCTTTGATCGAGACAGTCGATCTCCATAAGAACTTCGGCGATCTGGAAGTTCTCAAAGGCATCAATGAAACAATCCATAAGGGAGAAGTTGTCACCATCATCGGACCTTCCGGCGGCGGCAAGTCAACCTTTCTCAGATGTCTGAATCTATTGGAACAGCCGACATCCGGCAAGGTCATCTTTGAAGGCAATGAGCTGGATGTCAAGAATACAGATCTTGATGCCCATCGGCAGAAGATTGGAATGGTCTTCCAGCAGTTCAATGTCTTTCCGCATCTGAATGTATTAGATAACATCACGATTACACCGATGCTGGAAAAGAAGATGCCGAAAGCTGATGCGGAAGTAGAGGCAATGGCGCTTCTCAAGGAAGTCGGTCTGGAAGAAAAGGCACATGAGTATCCAAGAAAGCTGTCTGGGGGACAGAAGCAGAGACTTGCGATTGTCAGGGCAATGGCCATGCATCCAGATGTCATGCTGTTCGATGAACCGACCAGTGCGCTTGATCCAGAAATGGTCAAAGGTGTCCTGGAAGTCATTCAGAAGCTGGCAGAATCAGGTATGACCTGCGTGATTGTGACCCATGAAATGGGCTTTGCTAAAAAGGTCAGTGACAGAGTGCTGTTCATTGACGGCGGCATTGTTGCCGAAGAAGGGACGCCTGAAGAAGTCTTCGACCACCCGCAGAACGAACGTACAAAGGAATTCCTGTCACAGGTCCTTTAGGAAGAAAGAAAAATGAATACAACATTTACATATGATCATTATCTTCTTTACGAAGAGATCAAGAAGGACCTGACATACTTTACGGAGAAATATCCGCAGTTATGCAAGGTGGAAGTCAACTGTGTCAGTGAGGAAGGCAGAAATCAATATGCAGTGACACTGACAAATCAGGCGACAGGGAATGCTTTATCCAAGCCGGGATGGTATCTGGATGGAAACATTCATGCAGGTGAAGTGACATCGGCATCGTGTGCCATGCATACCATCGATTATCTGCTGACCAACTATGAGACCGATGCAGAATGCAGGAAGCTGCTGGATGCAATGACCATCTATGTGATTCCAAGAGTCTCACCGGATGGCGCGGAGAAGTATCTGATCAGTGCCTATACACTGCGTTCGGCACCAAGAGAATATCTGAGTGAAAAAGGCGGCATCAAATCAGAAGACCTGGATGGGGACGGGGTCATTCGGATGATGCGCATTCCAACACCCTACGGTGCCTGGAAGAAAGATCCGCAGCAGGAAGGTGTGATGGTCCTGCGTGAGCCAAGTGATACAGATGGGATCTATTATGATATTTATCCAGAAGGGATGCTGGAGAAATATGACGGTGATGAGAATCTCAAGCAGAAGAAGCCAGACTGGGGACTGGACTTCAACCGGAACTTTCCATTAGGATGGTTTCCGGATTCCCGTCAGCCGGGCGCAGGCAAGTATCCGCTGAGCAATCCAGAGAATAAAGCAATAGTGGATTTTGTTTTGGCACATCCGAATATCGGCGGTGCCGCCATTGGACACACAAGCGGAGGTCTGCTGTTATATCCTCCCGGAACCAGACCTTCCAAGAGTGCGCCTTACTATGACATCAACTCCTTCAAGGCAATTGCTGAGATGGGCGTGCAGGAATTAGGCTATCAGCCGATGAACATCTTTGATTCCTTTATGAGCGACCAGGAACATTATGACTCCGGCGCTCTGGATGACTGGTTCTATCAGTCACAGGGCATTCCAGCCTATACCATGGAATTCTGGGATATTGCTACCAAGGCAGGTGTCCCGCATGTATGGAACGGCAAGCCGGAAGAACCGAAGAAGGCACTGGAGCGCTTCAATGCCATCATGAAATGGGTCAAGGTGAATGCACCGGAATATTATCAGGACTGGAAAGAATATGACCATCCAGTTCTTGGCAAAGTGGAGATCGGCGGCTTCAACATCAAGTACACGATCCAGAATCCGCCGCAGAAATTCTTGGCAGAAGAGTGCGAACATGATACCAAGTTCAACATTCGGTTCGCTAAGGCAATGCCGCATCTGTCTTTGGACAGCGTTCAAAGTGAGATGATAGGAAGTGGTCTCTTCAGAGTGACAGCAGTTGTGGGGAATCTCGGGTTCCTCCCGACGAATCTGACCGACGAAGCTGTTTCTCTGAAGGTGGATCATCCAGTCACAGTCGAGATTGCGGCAGCTGAAGTCATCGAAGGAAAGAAGATCAATGAGATCGGCAGTCTTTCCGGCTATTCCCGGACAGACACAGGTTCCTTCTACGGCAATCTGACCACATATGAGAGTGCACCGGCAAAGAAGAAAGTCTCCTGGATCATCAAAGCCAAGAAAGGCGATACGATTGTTATCAAGGCACAGCAGGTGAAAAGCGGCTGTGCTGAAACAGCAGTCACACTGTAAAAGACGTATCTGCAGAAAAAGTGCAGATGCGTCTTTCTTTTCTTATATAATATAAGTATGAAAAAAATCAGTGAACCTAGCTTTACCGAAGAATGTGCACCCAGCACCATCAAAAAAGAACTGGATGAGAAGCGGACGGACAACCGTGCCTTCACGGATGAAGACTGCACCCTCATCCTGAACATGCATGAGTATTTTGAATGTACATTCACCCGCATTACCTTCCATGGTGATATGAACAAGATGGAATTTGCAGATGTCATCTTTGAACACTGCGACCTGAGCAATATTGAAATGCAGGAATGTGTTTTCCGCAGAGTCATCTTCCGCCACTGCCGTTTAATGGGCTGTGATATGAGCAGCTGTCAGTTCCATGATGTTGTGCTGGATTCCTGCCAGGGCGGATATCTCAACCTCAACGGTGCCAATCTCCATGATATGGCAGTGAAGGAATGTGTCTTTACCGAAGCTTCCTTTGCGATGATGAAGATCAAGGACTTCAGGATTGAGGACTGCGACTTCACCAGCTCGGAGTGGATGGATACGAAGCTGAAGGACCTGGATTTCAGTGATTCTATCATCGACGGCATTGCGGTCAATCCAGAGAACCTGCGCGGGGTCATCGTCAACAGCGAGCAGGCAGTTGCTATGGCAAAACTGCTTGGTATCTGCATAAAGTGAAGCTTTCACTAAACTTTCACAATACTTACATGATTTACACACAGCTTTTTAGTAATATAAAAGTGTCTTAAAAAAAGACATAAATAGTTCTTTCCCTCCCGCAGTAAATAATTTAATTCATTGAAAACGGAAGAAGACCTGTGCCAGCAGGCCTTTTTTCTGGCTTCATTAACATATTTCTCCATTTGTATAGAGTATTTTCCTGGATTTCATATACAATAAAATCGTTTTTAAGAGGAGAATATAAAAATGCTGCAGCCAATTGTAATATTTATCGGACTGTCACTGGACAGTTTCATCGTCATGATGCAGAAAGGCGCTCAGCTTGCTAATTTTTCTGTTGGCAAGAAAGCCCTGTACGCATTGGTCTATGCATGTACGAACTGCCTGATGTTCATCACAGGCTATGGCATCAGTTTGACCTTCAAGGGAGCGATTCCTGATGGCAGACTGGAGATTGCCATTGCATGTCTGATCATTGTCACCTGCGGCGTTTGGCTGATGACAAATTCCTTTAAGTCAAAGGGCTTCATAGAGAAGGTCGACCATGAGTTTGATATGAAAAAACTTCTTCGTTTAGCGGTCTATACCAGTATTGATACATTGTTCATCGGTGCTGGTTTCTCACTGCTCGGCCTCAGCTTTCCATATTCTGTTTTGATCAGCTTCGTCATTTCGTTCATAACAGTTTTCTTTGCTATGGAGATTGGCTATAATCTAGGGGCAAGTTATCAAAGGTCAGTAGGCATGCTTGGCGGCGCCTTGATGGTAATCTTCAGTCTGTACCTGATGGCTGTTCATGTTTTGAAATTTGTGATGTAAGGGGGAATTCATGGAATATCATAGAGGGATCATGAAGGTCTCTCTCGCCGAGAATCTGCGTGCATTGATGGTCAAGCACTTATTCGAAAAGATCACCATCAAGCAGATCTGTGACGAGACGGGCGTCATCCGAGCAACTTTCTATAATTACTTTGAAGACAAATATGACTGCCTGAATTGGATCACCTATCATGATGTAATTGAAAAGAATGAAAAGAAGCTTGGTGCTGGAGATATGACAGGTGCTTTCTCAGACCTGCTGCATACAGTGGATGAGAACCGTGCATTCTATACCGCTGCATACAGAAATGTCACTGGACAGAACAGCTTTGAAGATATGATCCGCAGTCAGTTTGTGGATCTCTGTATGACATATTTTAAGAAGTATCGTGATGAAAATGTACTGCCGCAGTACAATGATGAGATCTTAGCGCATTACTATGCGGAGTCATTGGCATATATCGTAAAGCTGTTTGTCTTCCAGGATGCCGGCAAGATGTCGGTGGAAGAAACAATTCAGCTTGGCTATGACATGCTGGGACACAGTTTATATGACTTTATTGCAAAAACACGAAGAGCCGATATCAAGTGATGATATCGACCCTTTTTTTGTTATGAGAAAGTAACGAATTCTTCAGCTGGCTTCTGATATCTGGCAACACGGTTGGCATAGAGGACAACTGTCTCACCGCCGTTTTCCATTGGAATCTTCTTGAGCTTGCCCTGGACTTCGATCCAGTCGCCTTTTTTCATTTCCTGGATTTTAACACCGGTCACTGTGATTCCGCATAGTGAGGTATCATTGGCACAGCATACCATTGCCTGACGGCCGAGAATGAAGGTCTGCTTATACCCAGGGATATTATCAGCGTAATATCCGCGGAGAATGATCTCCTTGCCGTCATATTTGGCAGGGTCTTCCACTGCATCCATATACCATAGGCCGTAGTCATCATCCTTGATGTCAATGACCTTTGCGTTGATGTCAAACGGCAGACCGCCGTCTTTCAGTTCGACCTGTTCGCCAAAGTTTCCTTCATAGTAGATCTGGGCTCTGCGGTTGATGGCTTTGATATTGCCTCTCAGCATCGAACCGGAAGTCTCTGGTGTGCAGCGGTTGCATATGACTGTATCTGAATAGCGGATCTGTTCATACATCATCTGACGAAGCGGACCCATGAAGGTGTTGAATGTGGAAGCGTCCACCGGTGTCAGGATCTGCACCAGCGGCCAGAAATCAGGCATCTCGTTCAGAATCAGATCAGGGACCGGCAATGTGCCGTTCCATTCAATGAAGACCTGGGCAGGATGATAGATGACATCCAGCTCATGCATCTTTTCCTTTGTCAGTGCAGCTGCATCATCGATGTATTCGATCTGCGCATGATGTTCCTCAAGGAACTTCTCATCGTATTCCACTTCGCCCTGTTCCAGACAGATGATCAATGTGCGGGAAACACCTTCCATGAACTGTGGATCAGAAAGTGTATCCTTGATCAAGGTGGTCTTGCCAGAGTCGAGGAAGCCTGTAAATAAATAGACTGGGGATGCCATCTTACTTCACCTGGAACAGCTGTTTGATCAGATTGACGTCAACGTGTTCGCCGATGACGGTAATCAAGCCTGTATATGCTGGTGCGCCGCGGCGGATATCAGTATCGCCAGGAACAAAATCGAAGAACAGCCATGTGCCGTTGTCACTAGGGACGATGCCCTTGGCACGGACAATATTGTCACCAAGACCGCTGAGCGCCTTTCTGATATCTGCTTCGGTATAGTGGTTGATAGTCTCAATGCCGATGGAGTCAAAGACATCATCCGCATCCAGTTCATTCTCATGGTGATGGTGGTGATGATGCTCATGTTCATCCTCGCCGCCTAAATGGATCCGGTTGCCTTCGGTCAATCCTTCATTGGCTTCCTCTTCTTCATGACCATGTTCATGATGGTGTTCCATGCTGCAGTGGTCATCGTGATCATGATGTTCATGTTCATCGTGGTCATCATCGTCATCGTCGTCATCTTCATCCAGTTCACCCAGGCCTTCAGGGAAGCCGGAAGAAGAACCTTCCATTGCTTCAAAGATGGCACTGCCGTTGAGGTCATCCCATGGTGTTGTGATGACACGTGCATCTGCATTCAGTTCGTGGATGATATCCAGATCTGCCTGAATGACGGCTTCATCAGCTGTCTGTGTCTTGGAGAGAATGACGCAGGAGGCTGTTGCAATCTGGTCATCAAAGAACTCCTTGAAGTTCTTGTGATAGATTTTGCATCTCTTGGCATCAACAACTGCGCTGTAGCTGTTGAGCTCCAGCCCTTCTACGGATTTTACAATTCTTAAAATGTCAGAGAGCTTGCCGACGCCGGACGGCTCGATGACAATGCGGTCAGGATGATATTCCTCCACGACCTTCTTGAGAGCTGCCTGGAAATCTCCCTGAAGTGTGCAGCAGATGCATCCGCCGTTGACTTCATTGATCACGATGCCTGCTTCTTTTAAGAAGCCTCCGTCAATGCCGATCTCACCGAACTCATTCTCTACGAGAACTACTTTCTGACCAGCAAATACATCCTTGATGAGCTTCTGTATCAGTGTCGTCTTACCAGCTCCTAAGAACCCTGATATTACGTCTACTTTTGTCATATATGGACCTTCTTTCTTCATGCCCTACTATTATATCAAATACGTCAAATATAGTTTCAATGAAGCACTATAATATACCTACTAAAGGATAAATAAAGTACAATAGGGCTATGATAGAAGATTATGTAAAAGCCAGGAAACTAGGCGAAAGAGAGATCCGCCGTGCCAGAAGTGAGGGCAGAGACCCATATTTAGCAGCTTTAGATGAAATACTGCCGGAAGCAGATTCTTTACCGCATATTCCGGTCGGACTGCAGGAGATCCCATTACGGATGATTGCCGGGACAAAGACCACAGCCAGGGCAAATGCATTTGCCAGGAACTTCATGCCGGTCATGCGGGATCGGACGGAGCTTGCGGTCAAATGGTCCAACTTATACGATGCCCAGATTGATGAAGGCATCCGTGATCCAATCCAAGTGTTTGAATATATGCTGCACTTCTATGTGCAGGAGGGAAATAAGCGCGTCTCTGTCCTGAAATTCCTGGATGTTCCTTCAATTGAAGCAGAGATCACCCGCATCATGCCGAAAGAATCAGAAGAACCTGATTATCTGATGTATCAGGAATTTTTGGAGTTCTACGCATGCGTGCCAATCTACGATATTGTCTTTACAAAACCAGGTTCCTATCATCGGTTTGCGTCATTGGTCCATCAGGATCTGAAGCATGTCTGGGACAGAGATTTCATCAACGTTGTCAGAGGTGCCTTCTTCCGTTTCTACCGTGTCTTCTTAAAGAAGGGTGGGGACCGTCTTCCAATCACAGCCGGGGATGCCTTCCTTTTATATCTGCAGGTCTATCGCTTTGATTCCCTGCTGGACCGTTCCAAGAGTGATATCGATGAACGTCTGGATCAGGTCTGGAAGGAAGTGCTGCTGGAGACCAAAGATGTCAAAGTATCTTTGATCAAAGAGCCGATTGAGGATGAGAAAAAGTCCTTTTTTACCATGGGGACGATGGGAGTATCCTTCAATGAGAACCATCCGTTAAGAGCTCTGTTCGTCTATGGCAAAGATCCTTCTTCTGATTCATGGGAGAAAGCACATGAAGAGGGAAGACAGTATATTGATCAGAAATTCAACGGTACTGTTAAGACCAATGCAATGATGGCAGCAGATCTGAAGGAGAATCCAATCCGCATCTCCGATGAGGTCAAGAAGTATGATGTTGTCTTCACGACCAGAAGAGAACTGATGACGGATACACTGCGGGTTGCCCTGCAGTATCCTCAAGTGCGTTTTTTCAACTGCAGCATTTTTTTGAACTATCAGTCAGTGACTGGATATTTCGGCAGAATGTATGAAGCGATGTTCCTGATGGGAAGAGTTGCGGCAAGAGCTGCCGAGAATCATAAAGTCGGATATGTAGCCAATGCGCCGGTCTATGGCAGACTGTCAGAAATCAATGCCTTTGCGATTGGGGCGGCGCTGGTGGATCCAGAAGTAAAGGTCCATCTGGAATGGTCAGGCAAGAAAGAAGGCAGATGGCAGGACGCTTTCCAAAAGGAAGGAATCAATGTCTATGCCGGTCCGGAACTGAACGATGACTGGGATAATCAGCCGGTTCACGGGGTCAGAAAGATCACAGACCATGGTGTTGAACTGCTGGCAGTTCCTGTCTGGAACTGGAATCTTTATTATGAGAAGATCATTCAGATGATCCTGGACCGCAATTGGGACCGTGCGAAGAATGAAAGCAATGGGACTGCTGTCAGCTGCTGGTGGGGCATGGATGCAGGTGTCATCGATGTCCGGGCAGATGCTTCTTTGAACTGGCTCATCCAGAAAGATATGCGGATCTGGAAGCGGCTGCTGATCAATGACGCATGGAATCCGTTTGAAGGAGAACTGCGCAGTCAGCAGAAGGAGATCCAGGCAGATGGCACACAGCGCCTTTCTTCGGAAGATATTATTTCGATGGACTGGCTGAATCACAATATTATTGGATCAGTTCCATTGATCACAGAATTGAATGAAGACATGGAGAAGATGACCCGCATGAGCGGTATCCGGGGAACAGAAGAGATATGAGAATACTCTGCATTGCCGACAAAGAAGACAAGGGCTTATGGGATTACTATACGCCAGGAAAATTAAAGGACATTGACCTGATTATTTCATGCGGTGACCTTGATCCGGCCTATTTGGAATTCTTAACAACTGTCACAAACAGGACAGTGCTCTATGTCCGCGGCAACCACGATACAAAGTATGACCATAAGCCGCCGCTTGGATGCATTGATATTGATGATCAGGTATACAACTTTAAAGGACTGCGGATCCTGGGCCTCGGCGGGTCCATGCGTTATGGAGAAAAGCCGGATATGTATACCGAAGAAGAAATGGCAAAGCGCATCCGCAAACTGAAGGGGACCTTCTCCTTCACCAACGGCTTTGATATTCTTGTGGCGCATGCACCGGCGGAGAACTATGGTGATCTGCCTGATCTACCGCATCAGGGGTTTGCCTGCTTCAATGATTTGATGGAAGCGTATCATCCAAAGTATATGCTGTATGGACATGTCCATCAGGAATACGGAAAGTTTACCAGAGAGATGGATCATCCAAGCGGAGCCAAGCTGATCAATTGCGGCGGCAAATATATTCTGGATGTCCCGGAGGATGCATATCCGAAAGAAGGATATACAGGTTCCTTCTTCTATGACTGGGCAATCCGGCGAAAGAAAAAATAAATTTCACTTACGTGAAGAAATCGAAATCAGTATAATAGGGAACATAAAAGTGTGTGGTTACGGACTTTCAAATCGAACTGAGAGCCGGACTGCACACTTTTTATCTGTTTAGAAAGAAGGGGTATTATGCCAGCAACAAAGAAACAGGGAATCATCTTCGGACTGATCATGTCCTACGCCATGGCGTACGGCATGGAAGTCTACAACGTTGCAGTCAAGGAAGGATTCAATCTGAATATCGGCGGTTTTTCAACGATGACCAATCAGGTATTTCTTGATGCCTTGATTGAAGCATCCTATATGGGAATTTTCGTCTTTATCTTCTCCAACTTGATTGGTAATCGCGTGGGTATGTCCTTTGCGGCAGCGCATACTGATCCATCCAAGGACAATCCATACTTCTGCCAGCTGATGCGTCAGGCAGGAACGATTGCCGTGATGTGTCCGACGATGTCACTTGTTGCAGCTATTTTATTCAATGTGATCTTAGCCCATGCCAGCATTGTCAATCTGCCGGCAGTCTGGGTTGGAACTTTCATCAAGAACTTTCCAATGGCCTTCTTCTGGAACATGTTTGCGGCAGCACCGTTCACCAGATGGTCCTTTGGAAAACTGTTCCCTCAGCAAAGTAAAAGCCATGCATGAATGCATGACTTTTTATTATCTTCGGACGGCAATTGCTTCAATCTCCACTAAGGCTCCAGTTGGCAGGGCACTGACCTGAAAAGCGGAACGGGCAGGATACGGTGCTGTAAAGTGCGCTGCATAGACTTCATTCATCGCCTTGAAGTCAGCAATGTCATTGAGCAGGACAGTTGTTTTGACAACATCATCCAGAGTCAGACCGTCTTCCTTCAGGACATTGATGAGATTGGCAATGGACTGTTCTGTCTGGGCAGCAATACCATCTGGTGCTGTACCGGTGCTTGGATTGATTGGCAGCTGACCGGAAACATATACAGTACTTTCAGTGCGGACAGCTTGTGAATATGGACCAACTGCTTTTGGTGCATTTGTAGATGTCAGTGCTTCTTTCATGATCTTGTTCTCCTTCTGCATGCATGCAAGATATTGATCAGCTTCACAGCGCTCACGGAAGATATGAATCTCCCGACTGGAATACTTCTGCAGCAGCTGCAGTACAGCTGGCCGGCTGGTGTGCGTATAGTTCTCTACAAAGGCTAGAAATTCTGTATCATCTGTCTCACTGGATTCCACCCATGGCATATCATTTCTCGGCTTTCCTTTTCTTTCCTGAATTCCCTTCAGACAGATGTCCTTGGGATAGTCAAGGAAGAAGACAGTATCACATTGCTGAAGACGTTCCTCCATGGTAGATCCATAGTTGCCGTCGATGATCCAGCAATCCTTCTGGAGCTCAGCCTGAAGTCTCTGCTGGAAGATCTCTCTTGGGACCGTGGTGCCGTCGGCATTCCAATTCAACATGTCCAGATGGATCAGCGGAAGCTGCACAATCTTCTGCAGAGCTCCAGCAAAAGTGCTCTTGCCGCTGCCGGGACATCCTATGATCATTATTCTCTTCATATCTGATAGTTTACTTGAGAAAGGAATTTCTGTATATAAAAACCGCTTCCGAAGAAACGGTCTGCTGATTACAGAGAAGCAGTGATGATGTCGGCAATATCCTTTTCTGATAACGGTACATATGCATGTTCCAGATGACTTCCATCTGCAATGTGCTTTGCCATTTCCTGGACTCTGCTGTCGTCAATGCCTAAGTCTCTCAGGTGCATCGGGATACCAATGGATTCGAAGAATGCATATGTTTCATCAATCGCCTTTTCGGCAATGGTCTGTCTATCGAGAGATGAATCAATGCCGAAGACATTGATGCCGTACTTAACAAAGCGATCCATTGTCTTTGCAGATAAGACATGATGCATCCATCTTGGAGTAATCACTGCTAAGCCTTCGCCGTGTGTAATGTCGTAGTAGGCACTCAATGCATGTTCGATGGCATGGAGCGGCCAGCCTGATTCACTGTTGCCAAGAGAGAGAATGCCGTTGCATCCGTAGGTGCAGTCCAGCATCAGTTCTGCTCTTGCGCGGTAATCTTCCGGATTCTCCAGGGCAATCTTTGTGTTGTACATTAAACTGCGCAGCTCAGCTTCACAAAAGCCGTCATTGAGCAGGGTCGTATCTTCCACAAAGTACTGTTCCATGACATGATTCATGGCATCCGCACATCCTGCTGCGGTCTGCTTCTTGGAAACAGTAAATGTATATTTTGGATCCAGGAAGGAACAGACAGGATACAGCAGATCATCGTGGTATCCGACTTTGTCGTTTGTCTCCGTTCTGGAGATAACGCCGCCGGCATCATACTCACTTCCAGTTGCCGCTAACGTCAGAATATCGACAATCGGCAGTGCTTCCTTTGCCTTAACTTTATAAGAGATCAGGTCCCATGTTTCACCGTCATACTTTGCCCCAGCTGCAATCGCTTTGCAGCAGTCCAGGACGCTTCCGCCGCCGACTGCGAGAATGACATCAATGTTGTTCTCCTTGCACAGTCTGACGCCGTCTAAAACGCTTGTAGAGTACTTTGGATTCGGCTGGATATCAGAAAGTTCATAGATATCGAAATCCTTCAGCATTTCTTTAACGTGATCATATAAGCCAATCTTCTTGATGCTGCCGCCGCCATAGGCAAGCAGTACTCTTTTCCCAAGCGGTGCCATCACTTCCGGCAGTTTTTCGGCAGCACCGTCGCCGAAGATCAGTCTTGTCGGTGTCTGATAATCAAAATTTCTCATTTCTTGTTTTCCTCCTTATGTGCTGTACAGCAGTCCGGTTCATCCCAGGTAAGTCTGCCTGTCCTGACTGCTTTCTTATATCTGGAGATCTTATGCTCCAGACGTTCAATGGTCTCCTGTGTGCGTTTCTGCTGTTCCTTCAGGACATTCAATTGATCCTGGAGAAGCTCCAGGCGGGCTTCAAGAGTTGAATCACCTTGTTGATAAAGCTGCACGTATTCAATCATTGCTTCGACTGGCAGCCCGGCATTGCGCATGCAGATGGCTAATTCCACCCAGCCGAGATCACTTTCCTGATAATATCGGATGCCGCCGGATGTCCGGCCGACTGCTGGTATCATGCCGATTCGCTCATAGTAGCGCAGTGTATCCTGTGTAATACCGTATTTCTCACTGACTTCCTTGATTGTCATGTGATTTCCTCCTGTGTACGTTACTATAATGTCTGGAGTTAACTCCAAGTCAAGATATTTATTTGAAATTTCTATGTAAAGTAAACAAAAACAGGTTTCTGCAATATCGACAATATATAAATATGAAGTATCATTTTTGTAGGAGATATTCATATGGAAAATCAAATAACTCAGGAAGGCCCGTTATTAAAGGAGGATGGCAGTCTTTTTGAAGCAGGTTATGCTAAGCGTCTCATCAAGACCTATGACCGTGCTGCAATTAAGGCAAATGCAATGAGGATCAAGGAGTGGGATTACTATTTGATCTATGATCATGATATGGCACTGTGTCTGACAATCGCGGACAACAGCTACATGGGCATGTATTCGGCAACAATCATCGATTTTACCATGCCTTCAGAAATTACCAATTCGGTCATGACGTTTATGCCGATGGGAAAAACACACATGCCTTCCAGTTCTAGAATAGGTGATGTTGGTCACCATGATGCAAAGATCGATATCACTTTTGAAAATGATGGAGAGAGCAGAAAACTCTATCTCAATTATCCCAATTTCTATAAGAATAAAACACTTGCCGCTTCGATTGAATTGACAGATGCACCTCAGGATACCATGGTCATTATGACGCCATATGATAATGATCCAAAGGCATTCTATTATAACCAGAAGATCAACTGCATGCGGGCTTCTGGATATCTGACTTATGGAACTGAAATGCACAGCTTCCGTAAAGGATCCTTTGGATCTCTTGACTGGGGCAGAGGCGTTTGGACATATCAGAATACATGGTACTGGTCTTCTGCTTCTGGAGAGATTGACGGGCATCGGTTTGGTTTCAATCTGGGCTATGGCTTTGGTGATACAGCTGCGGCCAGTGAAAATATGTTGTTCTATGACGGCATTGGCCATAAATTGGATCGAGTTGAGTTCAATATTCCAAAGGATATTGACGGAAAAGATGATTGGCTGAGACCTTGGAATTTCACTTCCAATGACGGCAGATTTGATGCAGTGTTTGAACCGATTCTGGACCGCAGTGCCTTGATCAATGCGCTCGTGCTGAAGTCTGATCAGAATCAGGTGTTCGGCAGATTTACAGGCAGAGCTGTGCTGGATGACGGAACGGTCATTGAAATGAATCACTTCCTGGGCTTTGCAGAGAAAGTGTTTAATCGGTGGTAATAAAAATGGACATGCTGCATGCATGCCCATTTTTATTTGAGGTGTTCTGCGATTGTCTGATACATTACAGGCGGATCGATTGGTTTGGAAATATGCCCATTCATTCCTGCCTTCAGACAATTCTGTACATCGGTGTCATACGCATTTGCTGTCATGGCAATGATAGGTACTTCTGAACTGTCCTTTCTTGCCAGAGACCTGATTTCCCGGGCGGCTGAGATACCGTCCAAAACGGGCATTTGGATATCCATCAGGATGATGTCAAAACTGTTCTCTGCACTCTGGGTGAACAGATCTACACCTATTTTTCCATTGATTGCATGTGTCACTGTCATGCCCTTGTCTTTCAGCATGGTTGCGGCAATTTCAGCATTGATCATATTATCCTCACACAGCAGCACATTTCTGCCTTTGAGAATATCCAGCGAAATCAGAGGCTGATGATCAGCTGAAGTTTTTTCTGTTTTATCAACGGTCAATGTGATGTGGTAAACGGTTCCCTGGTCAACTTCACTTTCCACGGAAATTGTTCCCTTCATCAGCTTGATCAAGTTATGTACAATTGCGAGACCCAATCCAGTTCCATGAATGGTGCTGTCACTGGAACGGTTCTCCTGAGCAAATGTCTCATACATATGATTCTGAAATTCCCTGCTCATTCCTTCACCGTCATCATAAACACGGAAGGTGAGCTGTTTTCTGCCGTCATCAGTATCTGTGGCTGTACATTCCATGCCGATATGTCCGCCGCTGGGCGTGAACTTGACAGCATTTGATAAAAGATTGAAGAAGATCTGACTGGTCCGTACAGGATCCAGCAGATACTGTTCAGGGGAATCAAAGCCGCTGATCTGGAATGACAGCCCTTTTTCCTGACAGAGAGGGTCGATGATGGCGGACAGACTGTTCTTTAGTTCCAGCATGGAGTAAGGTTCTGGATGCAGTTCCATTTTCCCGGATTCCACTTTGTTCAGGTCAAGAATATCATTGACCAGAGAAGACAGGAACTTGCTGCTTTGTTCAATGTGATTCAAATATCTTGCAGTTGCTTCTGGATTTTTTTCTTTTTCTGCCAATACGACCGAACCATTAATAACATTCAGCGGTGTCCGGATATCATGGCTCATTCTTGAAAGGAAATCAGTCTTCGCTGCACTTGCTTCCATTTCACGGGCAACGCTTGTACGCAGCTGCATATTTACATGCTTCATCCATAAGACATTGAAGATCATCATGCCAAGCAGCAGGGCGGACAAGGAAATGATAAATGTCATATCCATGCGGGAAGATCGGAAGGAAGACAACGGCACACATGTGACACAGTACCATTCAGTATTTTTTACGGGAGCTGTAATATAGACACAGTCTCTGTATTCGCTGTCTTTAAAATAAAAGACATTCTTGCTTTCACTGGCGAAAGCTTCCAATTCAGCATTCTTTTCATCAAGAGTAAGTTCACTGTAGTCATAGAAGTATTTGAAAAGATTGTCTGATTTGAAGCTGCTGGAGCCAAAGATATAATCACCAGAAATGTTGATCAAAGATGTAGAAATATCCTGATAGCCGCCGGTCAGTTCAATCAGGCCGGCAAAGCCGCTGCTTTTATATACAGCCATCAAGGTGTAGATATTGCCGTCAGACAGCTTCAGGTGCTGATACAGCGCAAAACTTTTTGAGGCTGTATACTGGTCTGTAAATTCAGGCGTGCATTTAATTGTTGTATCCTGCGTATCAGTTGCAGTAAACAGCTTCTTCAGTACAGCATAATCTGCAGAACTGTAGTCGACAGCAGCGAAGCCTGCATCTTTTGTGACAGCAGCATACCCTTTTGCGTTCTTGCTGATCAGTTCATAGCTGCTGTTGACATCGCTGTTTGCGTCACAGATGTAAGAGACGGCATCATTCACATTGAAGTTATGAAGACTGATGTACTGTACTGCATCTGCCAGTCGATTCTGCTGATTCAGAAAGAAGGCACTGCTGATATTGGCTGAGGCTTGATTGATGTTGGTGATGTCATCAATATTCTGTTCCTGCAGTTTCTTTTGATAATTGGACATATTAAAGAAGAAGACAGCAATGATGGCAGCTGTCAGTACAAGATTGATCAGAAAGATCAGTATATTCGAATTTTTCTTTCCAGCCGTTTGCTTCATCTAGTCTTCTTTCTTCAGCTTTTTGTGGTTAATGCTTTTTCCAGTGCATCCATATAATAATCCAAGCTGTACATGGTTCCGTCTGCCTGCATGTATTTTGGATTGTTGCCTTTACTGACATCTGTCAATGCTTTCTTTATGACATCATAGAAGACATAATCAAATGTTACTTGTCCAAGCTGAGAAATATGGGAAGCATCAATTTCAAAAGTCTGATTGATGATATCCAATGCATCTGCAGTATTTGGAATAATATTCTGCTCCTGTGCAAATGAATTGTTGATGTCCTTGGAAAAGAGATAGTTCAAAAATTCCAGTGCCCATGCAGTCTTTGCACTGTTCTTATTGATTGCAATGCCTGCTGAAGGAGAAAGATATGCAAAGCCGCCGTCATCAGCAGTAGGTGAAAGGATGAACTGATATTCAATTGCACTGTGATAGTTGTCTTTTGTTTTATCAAGTGTGTTCTTTAATGACATTACACCCGGCATAAAGGCAACTTGACCGATATCATCGATCTTTGTTGAATTGCCGCTGCTGTCAGCAGCAATGTTTAAAAAATTCAAGGCTGCGGTATATTCAGTAGAGTCAGTAAAGAATTTTAGGTCTGTTTCAACTGTTTTGTAGTTATAGTAGCCTTTTTCAACGAGTGTATAGAGATGTGCCATCGGATCCTTGAAGAGGCTGCTGATGCCTGCTTCACGGTTGTTTATTTTGTCATATGTCTCCTGATAGCTGCTGGCATTGGCAATGATGTTTGCAAAATATGGATACATCAGCATGACACCGAAATTGCTAGGGTTTCCTTGGATTGGAATATAGCCGTTCTCAAGCAGTGTACTGCAGCAGCTGAGCAGCTCTTCATAATTGTTTGGAACTGACAGCCCAAGTGAATTGAGAAGAGTCGTGTTGACATACATGCCGCGAACTTCACCGCCGAAAGGAATCGCATATAGACCGCCGTTATCACCGGATATTGTGAAATTGTGAATCAGCCCAGGATAAGTGTCTGCCAGAGACAGTGCATCAGAATGACTGCTGAGCTCAAGTGCATAAGGCAGATTCTTTGAGTCAGCAGTGATGTTATTGGTCACAAACAGATCAACATCATCGTTGTTGCTCAGTCTTGTCAACATTGATTTGTCGTAATCCTGAACATATTCATATTCGATACTGCAGTTTGGATATAATGTATGGAATGAAGAAATGACACTTTCCATTGCCTTAAAGGAAGAAGTGTTTCCTGTCAGCTTCAAGGTAGTACTGTCAGCCTGCAGCAGTTCTTTTTTTACTTGATAAGAAGATGAAGATGAAGAAACCGGAGAACTGCATGCAGAAAAAACAATACATGCCAAGGTACTGCAAATAATTATCTTTGCCGTCTTTTTCATATGCCTTCCCTCTAGGAATGAAGATTGAATGATTTGTATGAAATCTGTGCGGTGCTCTGTGAATATCATAACATTCGATAAACCCTGTTTCAATGCGGGTTTTTCATGAAGAAAGATTTTTTTGATGCAGTTTAGAAGGATTATGAACAATGATGTTTTGTGTTAATAAAAAATAATTGTTTTCTTTTTTGGTTTTCGCTAGTATTTACGTATAAAAGGTCAGCTGCTGCCAGCTTATTGAGGAAAGAAATGAAGATGTTGAAGAGATTGACAAGTCTGCTGGCGTCGCTGGCCATAGCTTTATCCATGGTCATGTTTTCTTCACCTCTGGTACATGCAGAGGAAAATCAAAGAATCATTCATGTCGGACTGATCGATCTGCAGGGGTATGCGTCAGAAAATGCAGATGGGACTTTTACCGGTGCTAATGTAGAATTCACATATAAGATTGCCCAGTATGCAAATCTGAATATTCAGATCAAGTTGTTCAAGAGCGGAAAAGAAGCACTCGATGAACTGGATCAAGGCACTATTGATATCATGTGCAATGTACTGAAGACACAGGACCGTGAAGAAAAATATCTATTCACGGACCGTGAGATCGGCAGTCTGCCGATGTCCATCTTTGCCAGAGAAGATGACAGCCGTTTTTCATATAACAATACTTCGCAGATCAATGAAATGATCATTGGTGCAGAATCAGGCACAAAAGTAAAAGATTATTTCAATGACTGGTGTCAGAACCATGGCATAGCACCAGTCATCAAGGAATATAATTCACTGCTCGAAATTGAAAATGCAATCAATGCAAAAGAAATCGATGCTGGAATCTATGGAGCTCCGTCTGTTGACGGCTATCGTACATTAGGCACCTTTGCCCCTCAGCCGTACTATTTTGCGCTTCAGAAGAAAGACTATGTTCTAAAGAATCAGATTGATGATGCTATGAGCACAATCCTTTCCGAGGATCCGCTGTATCGGAATAAACTGATTAATAAATATGTCAGTCACATTGAATATGAAATGGAAGCACTGACCAAAGAAGAAAAGGCATATATTCTTGCGAAGCCGGAAGTCAAAGTGGCGGTCCTGGAAAATGATGCACCGTATTATTCCAGAGAAGATAACAAGGATATCGGAGTTGTCCCTGATCTTTATCAGAAGATTGCTGTACTGACTGGCCTGCACTTTACTTATCAGGTCTGTTCTTCTGAAGAAGAAGCATTGGAAGCGGTCAAGAACGGTACTGCTGATGTGCTTGGCATGTACAGTGACGGTCAGATTTCTGCATATAATAAAGGCCTGCGGGTCACGACGCCGTATGCAGATGTTGATGCGGTCCTGGTCACACACAGCGGGGTCTCGGCAAATAATATTAAGAAGATTGCGGTCAAGAAACGTACGATTACAGCCATACAGACAGGTATTGGTGCGGATCTGAATGCTGATTTTGTCGGCTACAACAGCGGACCGGAGTGCTTTGAGGCACTGAAGGAAGGTGCTGTTGACGGTATGATCTGCGGACAGCCAAGTGCAAACTGGCTCATCAATCAGAGCAATGTATCTTCCTACAGCATTACAACAATTGCATCGGGTGCACTGGAGATTTCAGGTGCTTTGGCATACGACAACAGCATGCTGTGTTCTATTCTGTCAAAAGCAGTCAATTCTACTTCCTACAGCTTTAATGAACTGGTCACGAACAATACGCTTCCTTCAGATGATCTGATGGCGGCTGTGACCAGAGTATCGCCGTCTGTGCTGCTGACAATCTCTTGCGTGCTGATTGCCATGGTCATTTCACTGATCTGGGCTTTGACACTGCTGATCAGACATCAGAAGGAAAAGAATGTTCTCATGCAGATGAAGGCAGAGAATGAACGCCGTGAGATAGAACTGGCAGCAGCTGAAAAGCAGACGGAAGATAAGAATCGTTTCTTCTCCAATATCAGCCATGATATGCGGACACCGCTGAATGCTATTATTGGGTTTTCTGATATCGCTTCACAGAATGCGGTATCACCTGCAACGATAGAATATCTTGCAAAGATCAAGACATCTGGTCAGCTGCTGAATGATCTGATCAATGACACACTGACAATTTCTAAAGTCAACAGCGGGAAGATGATGCTGCAGGAAAAACCGACAGACACCAATGACATATTTGATGCTGTGTACTGCACAATTCAGGAAATGGCATCGAAGAAGAACATATCTTTTACACTTGACCGATCTGAATGCAGAGAGCGCACAATCATGGTGGATTCACTAAATCTTGAAAAAATCCTGCTGAATCTTTTGACTAATGCTGTGAAGTATACAAATGAAGGCGGCTGGGTCAGATTTACCGCGAAAATTGTCAATGATGAAGACATGGGAATTCCAGAGACCGTAATGACCATTGAGGATAACGGCATCGGCATTTCAGAAGAATTTCTGCCGCGCATCTATGAACCCTTCCTGCAGGAGGATAATACCGGCAGTGAAGCATCAGGTACCGGCTTGGGTCTTTCTATCGTCAAGAATCTGATTGACATCATGGGCGGTACGATTGAAGTAGAAAGCAGGAAAAATGAAGGTACGAAATTTACACTTCATTTCCACTTCGCACCTGTAGATCATGCGGCAGTGCTGACAAAAACGCCTTCTGCTCCCGTGAAGCTAGCAGGCAGAAAGATCCTGCTGTGTGAAGATAATGCGCTGAACAGAGAGATTGCAGTTGAATTGCTGAAGAGCAGAGGAATTGTGACTGATCAGGCTGTCAATGGCAGGCAGGGTGTAGAAATGTATCTGCATTCTGAAGCCAATGAATATGATGCTGTGCTGATGGACGTGAGAATGCCGGTCATGAACGGTCTGGAAGCGGCTCAGGCAATCCGCAGCTGTGCACGTGAAGATGCAAGTTCAATACCGATTATTGCAATCACTGCCAATGCTTTTGATGATGATATTAAAGAATGCATGAATGCCGGCATGAATGCACATATTGCAAAACCGATTGAACCGGAAGTCATGTTCAGGATCATTGCCGAAAATATAGTTGGAAAACACTATAAGAACGCTTAAAATGACAGTAGTAGTGTAATGCCTGATGGGGAGAATATTTATGTGGCATGTTGAAACGGACTTTGCAGCGATAGCTATTTTCTTGATTCTGCTGCTGAAGTATCAGTCATACCGATATGAAAAAGGGCAGCACCGTGCCTTTTATATTCTTATCATCATTGGACTGATCAGCTGTATTATTGATGCCGCAGCTTCTGAAGCAATGAATTATGCAGACAATTGGTGGGCATATGAGATTTTTGTCTCAGTATATATTGCTTCCATGCATTTCATGGTTGCATCGTGGATTTCTTATATTTATGTAGTAGCCTATGGCGATGATAAAAAGAAAATCATGACGGCCATGACATATACAACTGCTCCCTGCTTGATCTATGCGGCAATTGCATTGACCAATCCATGGAACGGCTGGTTTTTTCGACTGACTTCTGATATGCAGTACAGCAGAGGACCGCTCTTTATTCTTCTCTGTGTCGGCCTTGATATTCTATATTCTTTCTTTGGTCTGATCTTGGTATACGTGCATCGAAAAAGCCTGTCAGGAAGCTATAGTATGAATTTTCTGCTTTCTGCTTTTTTTGCTTCGCTGATTGTACCTTTTGTTCAGATGCTGCATCCGGGAACTCTGCTGATACAGCTGTCATATGCGATTCTTTTTGTCTTATTCGATGTGACGGTAGAGGAAGATGAACGGCAGCATTATATAGACACGATCTATCATACGAATGTTGCTTTAAAAGAAGCAGTCAAAAAAGCAGATGCGGCCAATCGTGCAAAGTCCGAGTTCCTGTCCTTGATGAGCCATGACATTCGAACACCGCTGAATGGTATTATCGGTACAACCTATTTGACCAGAAAAATGAAGCTGCCGGAAGAAGCAGAGAATAATCTGAAGGATATCGATACTTCTTCAAAGTTCCTGCTGTCCTTGATCAATGATGTGCTTGATCTTTCCAAGGCAGAGAGCGGCATGATTGTTCTTCATCCGGAACCTTATCCAACAGAAATATTCAATGACTACATCAGTTCTGTAATTGAACCTCTCTGCAAGGAGAAGAAACAGAACCTTGTCGTCAAGGTGGAATCGGCAGAGGGGTTTGTGCCGATGATCGACATCATGCGGTTCAATCAGATCATTTTCAACCTGCTGTCAAATTCAGTAAAATATACGCCTGACGGCGGTACGATCACATGCATCATCTATGAGTCGCTGGATGAACAGCAGCGCTGTGTTGAGGATATCACAGTCAAGGATACCGGCATCGGCATGAGCAGATCATTCCAAAAGAAGCTGTTTGAACCATTCACACAGGAAGAAAGGGAAAGAGACGCTGAGCAGAAGGGAACTGGTCTAGGCTTGACAATTGTCAGAAGGCTGGTTGACTGCATGGGTGGTACGATTGAAGTAAAGAGCGACATTGGCAAGGGAACGGAATTCCACATTCAGCTGACCTTTGACTGTGTTCCAGACGGAGCAATCCAGGAAGGTGCTGGATTAAGGCAGAAAACAGAAGAGAATGCATTACTCAGCGGCAAACATGTCCTGCTTTGCGAAGACAATGTCATCAACCAGAAAGTAGCGGTCAGTCTTCTGCAGAGCAGACAGATGATTGTTGCAGTGGCAGAAGACGGTGCCAAAGGAGTGGAGATTTTTAAGAACTCCGCTGAGAATTACTTTGACCTGATCCTGATGGATATCAGAATGCCGATCATGGATGGTCTGGCAGCGACCCGCGAGATCCGTGCAATGGAACGCTTGGATGCCAAGACTGTTCCTATTGTGGCAATGACTGCCAATGCATATACAGAAGATGTTAAAGCCTGCCTGGATGCCGGAATGAACGGCCATATTGCAAAACCGATTGAACCGAATACAATGTTCAAAAAGATTGTGAAAAATATCAGAAAGTAAAAAAAGAGATATCCAAAGCTGATTTTCAGCTGAAGGATATCTTTTTCTTAGTGCACCAGACAAGACTTGAACTTGCACGGGTTGCCCCATACGCCCCTCAAGCGTACGTGTCTGCCGATTCCACCACTGGTGCATGCCTGAGTATTATATATCGACGGGTGAAATAAAGTCAACGTGATAATAACTGTTTTTGTTGTAATTTGAGCTCATTGAATTTATAATAGGCACGTTTCCCAATGTTTATATTAAATAAAGAAAAGGAGTGTGAACAATGGACTATCAGAAGATTATCAACATCGCTGTCATCGCACACGTAGATGCCGGCAAATCCACTCTGGTCAATGCATTCCTCAAGCAGTCACACGTATTCAAGGACAACGAGAAGGTTGTTGACTGCATCATGGACTCCAATGACTTGGAACGTGAGAGAGGAATTACGATTTACTCCAAGAACTGTTCCGTACAGTACAAGGATTACAAGATCAATATCGTAGATACACCAGGCCACGCAGATTTCTCATCCGAGGTCGAGCGTATTATCAGGACAGTAGATACTGTTATTTTACTTGTAGACTCAGCAGAAGGACCAATGCCGCAGACAAGATTTGTACTGCAGAAATCTTTGGAATGCGGATTAAGACCAATCCTGCTCATCAACAAGATGGACAAGCAGGACCAGAGAGCTACCGAGGTCATTGATGAAGTATATGACTTGATGCTTGAGCTGAATGCAACAGATGATCAGCTGGATTTCCCAATTCTCTATGGTGTCGCTAGAGAAGGTATTGTCCGTTATGAATGGACTGACGCAAACAATGACATTGTGCCGTTGTTTGAGACAATCATCCATCATACACAGACATATCCAAACTTAATGGATGAACCTGTGCAGATGCAGATCTCTGCACTTGCATATGATGATTATATCGGCCGTTTAGGCATTGGCCGTGTCTATAAGGGAACTTTGAAGGAAGCATCAGACTATGAAGTCTGCAATGCGACCGGCAAGACCCGCAAAGGCAGAACAAATCAGATTTTCCTTTATAAAGGATTGTCAAGAATTCCAGTCTCTGAAATTCAGTGCGGTGAGATCTGCATGATCTCCGGCATCCCGGATATCGATATCGGTGACACCATCTGTCCAGTTGGTGCTCCTGATCCAATGCCAGCCATCAAGATTGAAGAACCAACACTGTCCATGAACTTCATGGTCAACGATTCTCCATTTGCCGGCCAGGTAGGCAAGTTCGTTACTTCCCGCAACATCCGTGAAAGATTAGACAAGGAACTTCAGGTCAATGTTGGCTTGAAGGTCGAAGATACGGACTCTACTGATACATTCAAGGTATCCGGCAGAGGTGAACTGCATCTGACGATCCTGCTGGAGCAGATGAGAAGAGAAGGATTTGAAATTGCTGTATCCAGACCGGAAGTCATTCTGAAGAAGATTGACGGTGTTACCTGCGAACCAGTAGAAGAAGTTGTCATTGATGTTCCGAATGAGTATTCAGGTTCTGTCATCAGCACACTGAATGTCCGCAAGGGACTGCTCAACAATATGGAAGATGTCGGTTCTTATACAAGAATTACTTATATGGTGCCGACCCGCGGCTTGATCGGCTTCCGTTCCGACTTTATCAATATGACACATGGTGAAGGTACTCTGGTGCAGCGTCTGGCTGACTATGAACCTTGGAAGGGTGAGATCCCTCAGCGTGAAAATGGTGCTCTGATTTCAACAGAAACAGGCGGCGCTATGACATACGCTCTCTGGAATATCCAGAACAGAGGACAGCTCTTCATTGATGCACAGACTCCTGTCTATGAAGGCATGATCATCGGCGTATCCGCAAAGAACATGGACATGGGTGTCAACCCAATCAAGAACAAGAAGATGACCGCAGTCCGTTCCACCGGCAATGATGAAGCAATGAAGCTCGTTCCGCCGAAGATTCTGACGCTGGAACAGGCAATTGAATTCATCAACGATGATGAACTTGTAGAAATCACACCTACGGATATCCGTATCCGCAAGAAGTATCTGACCGCTCTTGACCGCAGAAGACACGCAAGAGAACTCGGCAAGATTGAAGACGAAACAGATGAATAACTGAAAGATGCTGGATATATCCGGCATCTTTTTTTACAATTGCATGTATGCAGACAACAGAAGAAGCATTGGCAAAATTGAAGAAGTCGAAGTTCCGTTCATCCTTTCATCTCAAGGAGAAGGACAGAGCATATATCAAAGAAAAAGGCATGGATGTGATTGAAAGCCATGCCAGGGATTTTGTGAGGGAACGGCTGGCACCGGCAGTGACAGCCAATGACGGCAGACAGACACCGATGAAGGGACATCCTGTCTTTACTGCCCAGCATGCGACTGCGTGCTGCTGCCGGGGATGTCTGAATACGTGGTATCACGTGCAGAAGGGTGTTGAATTGAATCAGAAGCAGCAGGATCAGATTGTGCATCTGCTGATGAGCTGGATTGAAGAAGAGATGAAAGAACCAGTTAACGTTGCTTCAAAATAAAGGTATAATAGCGGCATTATGAATAAAAATGTAAAGGGTGCTTTCTTATCAGTATTCGGCGGTGCGTGCTGGGGACTCAGCGGGTCTGTCGGACAGTATTTATTTACACAGCAGGGAATGGACAGCAGATGGCTGGTGCCAATCCGTCTTGGCTGTGCAGGTATTCTTCTTTTTGGATACTGTTTGTTCCGCTATGGGAAAAAGACATTTGAGCCATGGCAGACCAAACGAAATGCTGTTGACTTATTGATCTATGGACTGCTGGGCATCAGCTGCTGTCAGTTCTTATATTTTCTCACTATTCAATTGAGTACTGCCGGTGCGGCAACAATCCTGCAGGATCTGTCACCAATCTTTATTCTGCTGGTGACATGCATGATTGAGAAAAGAAGACCGCAGATAAATGAAATCGGGGCGATTGTCCTGGCTATGGCAGGCGTTTTCCTGATTACAACTCACGGCACCTTCAATGCAGACACGATTCCTTTCGCAGCTTTATTGAGCGGCATCGGCTGTGCCGTCTGCGTTATGATCTACAACGTTGAGCCAAAACAGCTGCTGGTACAGTTCCCCGTGACTGTCCTGCAGGGCTGGGCGTTCTTGATGGGCGGCATTTTCTTCGCACTCATCTTCCATATCTGGACAATTTCTTATGTACCGAACCTGATGGGCATCCTCGGCATTGTCTTTGTTGTAGTTGTCGGAAATATTCTTGCCTTTACATGTTACATCGAAGGTGTGCATTTGATCGGACCTTCCAAAGCTATCCTCTATGGCTTCTCTGAGCCTGTAACAGCCGCCATTGTGACCTTCTTCTTTATGGGCAGTCCATTTACTGTCTTTGACGGCATCGGCTTCCTATGCGTCTTTCTGATGCTGGTATTGATTTCTATGAAACAGCCAGTCAAACAAAAAATGACAGACAATTGATTGATTTGTCTGTCATTTACTTTGTCTGAGTCATTTGATCTGAAGAATCTCTGGTCAGGCTCTTTTTCAGCTCATCCAGTGTATCATCCTTCTCTTCACGCACTTCAGCAGCTAAGGCATCATCCAGTTCTGCCCGCTTCTTTTCCAGTTCCTGCTCCTGCTGTTCTTTTTCTCTTTCCAGACGGTCATCTTCAGCCTCCTGGCGGATAGCAGCCATGTTCTCTTCGACTTCCTGGTCGGCAATGGCAGCGTTCTGCCGATGCAGATTCAGAATATAGTCGACACTGAGATAAGCGTCGACGGCCAGGAAAATCAGCATGAAGATGCCGATGCCTGCTTCATATGTACCAAGCATGGACACGGCAAAGGCCATCAGAAATACATCTCCGGCAATCATGACACCGGCAAAGAACTGTTTGATTCGATTCGGCATTCTATCTCCCCTGTGAGCTCAGTCCATCGCATCCATATGAACACTGCGGACATGGTCCAGCTCCTTCAATTCCTTTGTAATCTCATCGATTGAAACCGTGATCTGTGAAATATCCAGTGAGATCAATACATTTGCCTTGTGGGCAATCGGCAGTGCCTGTGAGATCGTCAGCACAGATGTATGCAGTTCACTGAGCCGTGTCAGAACTGAGTTCAGCACCCCTGCTTCATCTTTCAGGATCAATGATAACACGACGTGTCTGCCGACGGTAGGCGAATCCGCGGAAAAGACATAGTCCTTGTATTTGTAATATGTATTTCTGGAGATGCCTGCTTTCTGCACTGCTTCCGTGATTGTTTCTGCTTCATGAGATTCTAAAAGATTTCTGGCCAGAATGACTTTATCCAGATAATCCGGCAGAATCTTTTTATTTACAAATAAGTAATCAGATGTCATGTAATTCACCTCTGATTTCCGTCCCGTGAGATGGGTGGACTTCTACAATTTCCCAATGGTGATCCGGCATCGAGCTGATCTCTTTCTTGATATGCGCATTGACAGGATTCTTCGAAATCAACAGACAGGTTGAACCGGAGCCGCTGATCAAGAAGGCACCATTGCATTCTTTTTCGCAGAGCTCCTTCAACTGATCAAAGCCGGGAATCAGTTTTCTGCGGTATGGTTCATGAATGGCATCACGGGCACCTGCCTGCAGGAGTGTCAGGGAACCGGTCCGCAGTGCTTCGCTCATATACAGCAGATAGCTGCCGTTGGCAGCGGCGACTGCCCTAGGATAGAAGGCCGGCAGAATAGCTCTGGCTTCTTCCGTTGAAACTTCAAAGTCAGGAATGAAGACATGATAGAACCAGTCTTCATCCAGCTGCAGCTGATGAGTGATGTAGCGGTCCTTGTAATGCATGGAAGCGGTCAGGCCGCCGAAAAGACAAGGAGCGGCGTTGTCTGGGTGTCCTTCCAGATCACTGGCACATTGAAAAATGTCATTTTCACTCAGCGCATCATCATGAAGCGCACTGGCTGCTGACAGGCCGGCAGTGATCATCGCTGCACTGGAGCCAAGCCCTCTCGAGACAGGGATATCACAATGGAAGACCGCATGAATGCCGTCCTCCATGCCGATTTTCTGCATGCCGTAGTGATATGCACGAAGAAATAAATTATCTGCGTTATTGAAACGGTCTTCGACATTTTCTAATGAGTCACTGTCAGCCCGTTCCGCTTCAAAAGTATTGTAGATATCAAATGACATACCGAGACAGTCAAAGCCAGGACCGAGATTTGCAGAAGTGGCGGGTGCCTTAATCGTGATCATGAGAAATCTCCTTCATGCGTTCGGCAATCACATTCATGCCATCCTGAATTTCAATTGAGCGTTCAAAACGGACCGGCAGCTGCTTCAATTCTGCTAAGCCTGCTGGAATGGTCATCCCGGACGCTTCCTGCAGCCGCTCCATTGCTGCAAAGTCATCTGCGATATCTTCCTGCAGGGCAGCCTTCAGGACATCATGTCCAAATTTATATGGGGAAGCAGTTGAAAGGACAACGCATGGCGTACTGTCCTGTGTTTCTTTCTGATACTGCTTCATTGCATGCAGGGCAACGGCAGTGTGCGGATCAATCAGGACATGTTCCTGCTGGAACAGATCATGGATGACAGCAGCACAGTCCTCTTCTGAAGTCCAATAGCCGCAGAACTTTTCCGCAATCTTTTCCTTTAAGGAGGAAGGGACAGCATAGCTTCCTTCTTCTTTTAACTTTGTCATCATCTGTTTGACCATCACATCATCATTGCCGCTCATCATGAACAGCAGACGCTCCAGATTGCTGGAGATCAGGATGTCCATAGAAGGAGACATCGTGGTGTGGAATGGGCGCTTGATGGAATAGACGCCTGTCTTCAAGAAATCAGTCAGGACATTGTTGGTGTTGGATGCACAGATCAGTCTGCCAACTGGCAGTCCCAGGCATTCAGCCATATACCCGGCTAAGATATCACCGAAGTTGCCGGTCGGAACAACGAAGTTGACTTTATCACCGCAGGCAATGACCTTGTCATTGACGAGCTTTGCATAGGAGGTATAGTAGTAGACGATCTGCGGCACTAATCTGCCGATATTGATGCTGTTGGCCGAAGACAGGGTGACTCCCTGAAGAGAAGCCTGGACTTCTGGATCAGACATGGCCTGCTTGACCATGCGCTGGCAGTCATCAAAGTTGCCCTTTACGGCAATGACTTCAACATTCTTCCCTCTGCTGGTCTGCATCTGTCTCTTCTGGATCGGTGATACACCAATCTCAGGATAGAAGACCGTAATGGCAGTATGCGGCACATCCGCAAATCCTGAAAGAGCTGCTTTGCCGGTATCACCGGAAGTAGCGGTCAGGATGGCAATCTTGTCATCTCTGTTCTCCTTCTTGTATGCGGCAGTCAAGAGTCTAGGCAGAATGGTCAGGGCAACATCCTTAAAGGCACTTGTCGGTCCATGCCACAGTTCCATCAGCCATCCGTCCGAGATCTTTCTTAACGGTACGATTTCCTTTGTATCGAACTTCTGATCATAAGCACCTTCCACACAGGCGCGGATCTCTTCTGCACTGTAGTCATCCAGCATGGTGCCGATGATCCTGGAAGCTGTTTCCTGATAGCTGCAGTTCAAGATTTCCTTTGGATCAATATGTCCTTCGATCTTCTCCGGAGTATAGAGACCGCCGTCACAGGCTAATCCATGAATGACAGCTTCGTGTGCAGATACAATTTCTTTTCTGTTTCTCGTGCTTTCGTACTTGACCATAATATTCTCCTTGATTCAACGTCTAAGAAATGATACTATGTTTGTGTTTTAAAAACAAGTGTATCTAGAATAGAAACATTTTAGAAGAGGATACGATGATGAAAATAGGTTTGTTGGGACATGGAGTTGTTGGCAGCGGGGTCAGAAAGATCGTTGACCGTCAGGAAACTCCGGAAACAGAGAAAATGGAAATTGTAAGGATCCTGGTCAAGAGCGAAGCTGAAATGACCGATGCCCGCATGACAATGAATGCGGATGATATCCTGGATGATCCTTCCATTGATACAGTATGTGAATGCATGGGAGGCCTGGAGCCTGCGCACAGCTTTGTCAAAAAGGCGATAGAGAACGGCAAGAATGTTGTTACATCAAATAAAAAGATGCTGGCTTCTTCGGCAGAGGAATTATTCGCATTGGCAGCTGAGAAACATGTGAGGCTGCAGTATGAAGCAACCTGCGGCGGCGGCATTCCATGGATACATGAGATCAGCCATATTCAGCGGGTCGATGATATACGTTCCTTCTATGGAATCTTCAACGGTACCAGCAACTATATTCTGACTCGTATGAACAGTGAGAATCAGGAACTGGAGCCGATGATCAAGGAAGCACAGGGACTAGGCTACGCTGAGCGCAATCCATCTGACGATGTCGAAGGCTGGGATGTCCGCTATAAGACAGCATTGTCTTCGCTGGCTGCCTTCCATACTGTCGTTGATCCGGATGATATTCCAACATACGGCATTCAGAACATTGCCATGGAAGATATCGACTGGTGCCGGAACAATGGGTATACATGCAAACTGATCGGCAGCGGGGAAAATCATGATGCAACAGTATCCATCTTTGTCCGCCCCTTCTTCCTGAAGAAGGAGGATGTCTTTGCCAGTATTCCACTGAACTACAATGCTTTGGAATGTGAATCAAATACTTTAGGCAAGGCAGTATTCATCGGCCAGGGTGCAGGCTCTCTGCCGACGGCCCATGCGGTCGTACAGGACTTGATTGATATCAGTGAAGAGAAAGAAAATGCAGATGCGGCAATGAATCACAAGCCGGTCTCGGCAGCAGGATATGAAGCAGTCTTCTATATCCGTACGAAGAAGACAGCTCTGTTCAATCCGGAACTAATTGAAAGACGTGTTGGCTCCAATTCCTTTTTGACAAAGAAAGTATCCTTCATGGATGTGAAGGTTGCAGTCCAGAGTGTAAATGACGAAGCACTGTTCTTAGCGGAGGTGGCACAATGATCAAGGTAGTCAAATTCGGCGGCTCTTCAGTTGCCAACAGTACACAGTTTGAAAAGGTAAAAAAAATTATCGATGAAGACCGTGACAGGAAGTTCATTGTGACCAGTGCCTGCGGCAAGGAAACGCATGAGGATCATAAAGTAACGGATCTTCTGTATCTGTGTGCAGCCCATGTCAAGTATGGCGTATCCTACGACAGCATCTTTCAGCTGATTGAGGATAAATACATGAGCATCAAGAATAATCTGGGGCTCAAGACAGATCTGGAAACAGAATTCAGCCGCATCCGTTCAATTATTGACCGTGACTTGAATACGGATTATCTTGTTTCACGCGGGGAATACCTGACTGGTCTCTTGCTGGCAGAATATCTGGATGCGGAGTTTGTTGATGCAGCTGAAGTCATGGCTTTCCACTATGATGGGACCATCGATATGGAGCGCACTGATGAACTGCTCAACAGACATGTTCAGAAAGGCAGAAAGATCTTGGTCCCTGGCTTCTATGGGGCGCTTCCGAACGGAGTCATTAAAGTTATGAGCAGAGGCGGTTCGGATATTACCGGTGCTGTCATCGCTAATATTGTTGATGCGGATGTCTATGAGAACTGGACAGATGTATCCGGCTTCTTAGTTGCGGATCCTAGGATTATTGACAATCCTGTCCGCATCCCGCGTATCACTTACAATGAACTGCGTGAGATGTCCTACATGGGAGCCAACGTTCTTCATGATGATGCCGTCTTCCCAGTCCGTTCCAAGAACATTCCCATCAATGTCAGAAATACCAATGATCCGGAAAACCCTGGAACCATGATCATGAATGACTGCAGTGAGATGGACAAGAAGGAACCACCGCATGCAGTTACAGGAATTACCGGCCGGAAAGACTTTACCGTGATCACCATCGTCAAGAGCCACAGCAGTGCAGAAGTCGGCTTCTTAAGACGGATCCTTTCCATTTTTGAAGAATATCATGTCTCGATTGAAAGTGTTCCCATCACTGTCGATACTTTCTCGGTGATTGTACAGACCAAGACTGTTGAAAAGAGCCTGTATGAGATTGTTTCCCGTCTGAAGAAAGAATTTGATCCGGATGATCTGCGCATTGAAGACCATATGGCCATGCTTGCAGTGGTTGGCCGCGGCATGAAGAAGGTGCCGGGCATGTCCGGACAGTTCCTCAGTGAGTTTGGCAAGAACGGAATTAACATTAAGGTCATCAATCAGTCAAGTGATGAATTATCCATTGCAGTTGGTGTCGATGACCGTGATTTTGAAAAGGCAATTCATGCGATCTACGATAAGTTTGTATCGCAGGCAAGGAGTGAAAAATGAAAATAGGAATCTTAGGCGCGACCGGTGCGGTCGGCAGACAGATGCTGGCATGCATCGAAGAAAGAAAACTGGATCCGGAAGAAGTAAGAGTATTTGCCTCAGAGAGATCTGCCGGGAAGAAGATTCCCTTTGCCGGTCAGGAACTGACCATTGAACTGGTCAGTCAGGAGCGCTTGAATGGACTGGACTTTGTCTTGGGTGCGGTCAGCAATGCTCTCAGTAAGCAGTACCGTCCTTTAATTGGAAAAGCTGGTGCTGTCTATATTGACAACAGCTCCGCCTTCCGCATGGAAGAGGGTGTTCCGTTAGTTGTTCCGGAGATCAATGGTGAGGATGCCAAGCTCCATCACGGCTTGATTGCCAATCCGAACTGTTCCACAATCATTACGATGATGGCGCTGGCGCCAATTGCAAAGCTGTCACCGATTATCGCTGTCAATGCAAGCACGTATCAGGCCGTTTCCGGTGCCGGCATGAGCGGTATTTCAGAACTGGAAGATCAGATTGAAGCAGTCCGCAGGCAGGAAGAAGTTGTGCCGCATATCTTCCCAGCTCAGATTGCATACAACTGTGTTGCCGAGATTGGTTCCTACAATGACAATGGTTATACGACTGAAGAAATGAAGATGCAGAATGAGGGAAGAAAGATCCTTCATCTGCCGGATTTGAAGGTCACATGTACATGCGTTCGTGTTCCGGTCTTTCGCTCTCATTCCATCTCCGTGACATTTGTCACCAAGGATCAAGTGACAGTAGAGCAGGCAGAAGCGGCCATCAAGGATTTCAATGGTGATGTCTTATGCACTAGTCATGTTCCGACACCGCTTGAAACAAGTGACCAGGATCTTGTCTATGTCGGCAGGATCAGAAAAGATCTCTGCAATGACCATGGCTTAGTGCTGTGGTGCTGCGGCGACCAGATCCGCAAGGGTGCAGCAGCCAATGCGGTGGAAATTATGGAATATTTGCTGAAGTAATAGCAGCGGTCAGAGATCTCTGGCCGTTTTTCTTTTTTTTTGCGCAAACATGCAAGAATAAGAGATTATCACATGCATGCAATCATAAATATGCATAGATTTTCAAATATGTAGAATTAACGCATCACAGCAGATTCAGATACATTTCAGCATAATTGTCATGGATGTAACCGTTTACATGTGAAAATATTAACATTTTATGCTCTGCTCTTTGAAATTAGTGCTATGATTCGGAACTGTAAATGTTAAAGAAATCACAAGTATTTAGCATTTCATAGAAAAAGAGATGAAAAGGATATGACGAAAATTGTTTTAGCAGGTGCATGTCGTACAGCCATCGGTAAAATGGGCGGCGAATTAAGTACAGTTCCAGCAGTGGATTTAGGTGCAGCGGTGATCAAAGAGTCATTAAAGCGCGCAGGTCTGAAACCAGAGCAGGTCGATCAGGTCTACATGGGCAACGTCATTCAGGCAGGGCAGGGACAGAATCCAGCAAGACAGGCTTCCTTGAAGGCGGGTCTTCCGATTGAGGTCCCGGCTGTTACCATCAACGTGGTATGTGGATCAGGTCTGGATGCTGTGAACATGGCGGCTGAAATGATTGAGGCTGGCGATGCTGACATTGTTGTTGCGGGCGGCATGGAATCCATGAGCAATGCTCCGTACCTGCTTCCGCACGCACGTTTCGGATATCGTATGAATACGCCAAAGGATGGTCTGGTCGATGCCATGGTGCATGATGCACTGTGGGATGCCTTCAATGACTATCACATGATGATCACTGCCGAGAATGTTGCCGAGCAGTGGCATCTGACCCGTGAAGAGCTCGATGCATTCTCTGCTTCTTCACAGAACAAGGCAGTCGCAGCGCAGAAGGCTGGACTGCTCAAGGATGAGATTGTTCCAGTTGAAGTCAACATGGGTAAGAAAAAGGGAATCGTTGTTGTCGATACAGATGAAGGTCCGCGTGAAGGACAGACACCTGAGATCCTTGCCAAGCTGAAGTGTTGCTCTGGCAGAGAGGGCGGTGTAGTCACAGCCGGCAATGCATCAGGCATCAATGACGGTGCAGCAGCAGTTGTTGTCATGAGCGAGAAAAAGGCAAAGGAGCTCGGCGTCAAGCCGATGGCAGTATGGGTCGCTGGATGCCTTGCAGGTGTTGATCCAAGCATCATGGGCGTCGGCCCTGTGGCAGCGACCAGAAAGATCATGAAGAAGACGGGTCTGACAATTGATGACTTTGATCTGTATGAGGCAAATGAAGCCTTCGCAGCTCAGAGCTGCGCAGTTGCCAAGGAGCTGAAGTTTGATCCAAGCAAGCTGAATGTCAACGGCGGTGCAATTGCCTATGGCCATCCAGTTGGTGCATCCGGAACACGTATTCTTGTCACGCTGCTCTATGCAATGCAGCAGAAGAACGCACACAGAGGTTTAGCAACATTATGCATCGGCGGCGGCATGGGATGTGCAACTGTCGTTGAAAGAGAAGACTGAAGACATATGAGCTTCGTTGAATATGAAGCCAAGGACAGCATCGCAGTAATCACGATGAATCGTCCAAGTGCCTTGAATGCTTTGAACTCTCAAGTGCTGGATGATCTGGAATGTGTGCTGGATGCAGTTGATCTGAAGACAACCAGATGTCTAATCATAACCGGTGCCGGTGACAAGTCATTTGTTGCAGGTGCAGATATCGCTGAGATGTCCGGCTTGGACAAGAACGGCGGCAGAGAATTCTCACGGAAGGGAAATGACATTTTCCGTAAGATCGAGACACTGCCGATTCCAGTAATTGCAGCGGTGAATGGGTATGCATTGGGCGGCGGCTGTGAGCTGGCAATGGCCTGCGACTTCCGCATCGCTTCAGAAAATGCGGTCTTTGGTCAGCCGGAAACAGGTTTAGGAATCACCCCAGGCTTTGGCGGCACCCAGCGGTTAGCTCGTCTGATCGGCGCCGGCATGGCCAAGCAGATGATCTTCACTGCCCGCAATATCAAGGCAGATGAGGCACTGCGCATTGGCCTGGTCAACAGCGTTGTACCAGCAGATCAGTTAATGGCCGCAGCTGAAAAGACAGCTGCCCAGATTGCCAAGAATGCTCCGATTGCGGTAGCTAATGCAAAGGCTGCCATCAATGAAGGCTTGGAAGTCTCCATGGAAGAAGCAGAGAAGATCGAAGAAAGAAAATTCGGCGACTGCTTTGAGACACATGATCAAAAGGAAGGCATGAGTGCATTCCTGGAGAAACGGAAAGAAAAGAATTTCATTAACCAATAGGGAGAAAAGAATATATGAAAGTAGCAGTAATTGGCGCCGGCACAATGGGCCGCGGAATTGCACAGACATTTGCACAGTGTGATGAAGTTGAAACTGTCTATCTCTGTGATGTTGAAATGGAATATGCTGAATACGGCCTGAAGCAGATTGTCACCGTCTTCTCTAAGAAGATTGCCAAGAAGAAGATGACGCAGCAGGAAGCAGGCAAGATTCTTTCAAAGATCAAGACAGGCAAGGATGAAATTGCCGTTGATCCAGATCTTGTTGTGGAAGCGGTCATCGAGAACATGGAAATGAAGAAGAAGCTGTTCAAGCATATGCAGAATGAAGTTGTCGAAAATCCAAAATGCATCTATGCCTCCAACACATCTTCTCTTTCCATTACAGAAATCGGCATCGGTCTGAAGAAGCCGATCATCGGCATGCATTTCTTCAACCCAGCACCGGTCATGAAGCTCGTTGAAGTTATTGCCGGCCTGAATACACCAAAGCAGACAGTCGATGACGTTAAGAAGATTGCTGTCATGCTTGATAAGACTCCAGTACAGGTCGAAGAGAGTGCTGGATTTGTCGTCAACCGTATTCTGATTCCAATGATCAATGAAGCAATCAATGTATACTCCGAAGGTGTCGCTGACATCACCGGTATTGATAATGCAATGAAGCTGGGATGCAATCATCCGATGGGACCGCTGGAACTGGCAGACTATATTGGACTTGATGTCGTGCTGGCCATCATGAATGTTCTCTACTCTGAAACAGGCGATTCAAAATACCGTCCTGCCCTGCTTTTAAAGAAGATGGTGCGCGGCAATCATTTAGGAGTGAAGACCAATATCGGTTTTTATAAATACGCTGATGGAAATAAAACAGCAATCGATGCAATAGAGGAGACAGTTGTCCCGTCTGCTGCAGTGAAACAGGCATAATCAATACACATCAAGGCGTCGGAGAAACAGGCATCTGTGATCTGACGCTTTCATAGAAAATAAAAATGGAGGAATCAGATATGGATTTTCAGCTTGATAAAAAGCACCAGATGGCACGCCGTTTATTCAGAGAATTTGCTGAAAACGAAGTGAAGCCGCTTGCCATTGAAACAGATGAAAAAGAAGAGTTCCCAAGAGGGACCATTGAGAAGATGGCTGCCAATGGATTCTTAGGCATTCCAGTTGCAAAGGAATTCGGCGGTCAGGGATGTGATCCTTTGACATATGTCATGTGTGTAGAAGAACTGGCAAAGTGCTGCGGTACAACAGCCGTTGCATTGTCTGCACATACATCCTTATGCTGTGATCCGATTGCCCAGTTCGGAACCCAGCAGCAGAAAGAAAAGTTCCTTGTTCCATTGGCTAAAGGGGAAAAGCTTGGTGCTTTTGCCTTGACGGAGCCAGGAGCAGGAACAGATGCACAGGGCGTACAGACAAGAGCTGTGGAAGATGGTGACAGCTGGGTCCTCAATGGATCCAAGTGCTTCATCACCAATGGCAAGGAAGCAGATGTCTATGTCATTGTTGCCTATACCGATGTTGTCACTGATGCCAAGGGAAGAAAGAAAAAGAAGTTCTCAACGTTCATTGTTGAAAAGGGAACTCCAGGCTTCTCTTTCGGCACCAAGGAAAAAAAGATGGGCATCCGTGGCTCAGCGACCTATGAACTGATTTTCCAAGACTGCCGCATTCCAAAGGAGAATCTTCTGGGTGAGCGCGGCAAGGGCTTCCCAATTGCCATGCATACATTGGACGGCGGACGTATCGGTATCGCTGCCCAGGCCCTTGGTATTGCCGAGGGTGCGTTTGACAGAGCTCTTGCATACGTCAAGGAAAGAAAGCAGTTCGGCCGTTCTCTATCTCAGTTCCAGAATACCCAGTTCCAGCTGGCTGATATGGCAGTTGAAATTGAAGCAGCCCAGCTGCTGGTCTATAAAGCAGCCGTTGCTAAGGAAACACAGAGCACGTATTCAGTCGAAGCTGCCAAGGCAAAGCTGGCTGCCGCTAGGGCTGCTATGGATGTCACCACAAAGTGCGTCCAGCTGATGGGCGGTTATGGATACATCCGTGATTATGAAGTAGAGCGCATGATGCGTGATGCCAAGATCACAGAGATCTATGAAGGAACATCCGAAGTGCAGGAGATGGTCATCTCCGGTGCACTGCTGAAGTAGGGAAAGAGGCAGAGATGATGAAAATAGTTGTATGCATCAAACAGGTTCCGGATACCGCCGGCGGCGTCCGTTTTAAACCGGATGGAACACTGGACCGTGCAGCCATGATGGCCATCATGAATCCAGATGATAAAGCAGGATTGGAAGCAGCATTGAGAATCAAGGATCAGGATCCTGAAAATACAAAGGTCACTGCCGTTACGATGGGGCTGCCGAAGGCAGATGAAGTACTGCGTGAGGCAATGGCCATGGGTGCAGATGAAGGCTTGCTGGTTACCGACCGCGTTCTTGGCGGTGCAGATACATGGGCAACATCTTCTACCATTGCCGGTGCTTTGAAGAATATGGAATATGATCTGGTCATCACCGGCCGTCAGGCAATCGATGGTGATACAGCACAGGTCGGACCGCAGATTGCCCAGCATTTGGGCATTCCAGTCATTTCCTATGCATCTGATATCAAAGTGGAGAATGGATATGTGACTGCCAAGCGTCAGTTCGAAGACAGATATCATATTGTTAAGGCAAAGCTGCCATGTCTCTTGACGGTTTTAGGAGAAGCAACTCAGCCGCGCTATATGCAGCCAGGCAGGATCTTTGATGCCTATGATGCACAGGTGACGGTATGGGGACGTGCCAACCTGGATGTGGCTGATGAGAACATCGGTCTGAAGGGATCACCAACTGTCATTGCCAAGGCATCGGATAAAGTAGCCAAGGGCAAGGGCACTGTTGTTACCCCAGAGACCGCAGAGGATGCGGCAGAGTATATCATTGCACGGCTTGCAGAAAAGCATGTGATCTGAAGAAGTTGACAGAACACAAGGAAAGGCGAGGAAAACAAAATGGATTTAAGTGAATATAAAGGCGTGTTCATCTTTGCACAGCAGGTCGACAATCAGCTTTCAAATATATCATTGGAATTGCTTGGCAAAGCCAGAGAATTAGCTGACAGCCTTGAAGAAAAGAAAATAACAGCAGTTCTGCTGGGTTCTGATGTCAAGGGCTTATGCGATGAACTGGCTGAATATGGAGCAGATCAAGTCATCCTGGTTGATGACCCAGCATTAAAGGATTACCGTACGGAGCCATATGCACATGCATTAGCATCCGTGATTGAATCATTCAAGCCGGAGATCATGCTGGTCGGGGCAACTGCCATTGGCAGAGACCTGGGACCGCAGACATCCGCCAGAGTGCATACAGGCTTGACGGCAGACTGCACACAGCTGGAAATCGGCGACTTCCCGCTGCAGCCATTGCCAGGGCATGAAGCAGATCAGAAACATGGACTGCTGCTGATGACGCGTCCTGCCTTCGGCGGCAACACCATCGCTACCATAGCCTGCCCAGACCACCGTCCACAGATGGCAACGGTACGTCCCGGCGTTATGAAGAAGCTGGCACCGGTCAAAGGTGCGAAAGCTGAAGTTATTGTCTTCAACCCGGGCTTCCAGGGAGATGCCCGCTACGTTGATATTTTAAAGATTGTCAAGGAAGTTTCGACAGCAGCTGATATTCAGGATGCCAAGATCCTTATCTCCGGGGGCCGCGGTGTCGGCAGTCAGGAGAATTTCAAGATGCTTGAAGATCTTGCCGAAGTACTGCATGGTACAGTGGCATGTTCCCGTGCAGTTGTGGATGCGGGATGGATGCCGAAGGAACTGCAGGTCGGACAGACCGGCAAGACCGTCCGTCCGCATGTCTATTTCGCCATTGGTATCTCAGGCGCAATCCAGCATGTTGCAGGAATGGAAGAATCTGATATTATCATTGCGGTCAACAATGATCCTTCTGCACCAATTTTCGATGTTGCAGACTACGGCATTGTCGGTGACCTGAAGAAGATTGTTCCGCTGCTGACGCAGGGACTGAAAGCAGAACTTGCCAAGAAGACAGCTTGAGAGAAGATGAGGGAAATGGAAGAAAAAGTATATCGTATCTTTGTCATCAATCCAGGTTCGACATCAACGAAACTGTCATTGTTTGAAAATGAAAAATTGGTCTTTGAAGAAAATGTATTTCATGACTCCACTGTGCTGAGAAAGATTGGGGATATCAATGCCCAGCTGGACTACAGAATGGAAGTTATTGAACAGTTCTTAGCAGACAATCATATTGATCTGCATGGACTGGATGCAGTGGTCGGCAGAGGCGGTGCATGCTGGCCGATGGAGAGCGGCATATATCAGATTGATGAAAAGATGGTCGAGGATACCCGCAATCACGTGGCCGGGCTTTACCATGCATCCATGCTCGGCGTGCAGATGGCCCAGCGAGTTCATGACAAATACGGTGCGCAGATGTTCACCGTTGATCCAACCGTCGTGGATGAATACTGTGACTTAGCCAGGATCACCGGCGTCAAAGGTGTCTATCGTCATCCGGCATCCCACGTATTGAATACAAAGGAAGCAGCCAGACGCTATGCGGCATCAATCGGAAAGAAATACGAAGATCTGAATCTTGTTGTCTGTCATATCGACGGCGGCATTACGATCTCTGCACACGCCCATGGCAGGATGATCGACGGCAATAACGGCGGCGGCGGCGAAGGACCATTTACACCGACGCGTATGGGTTCCATGCCGATCACAACTTTGACAACAGATATGAAGGACGTCACCAACGAGCAGCTGCGTGTCCTGTGCAGTGCCGGAGGCGGCTTCTCGAGCTGGTTCAATACATCAGATTCTGATGCCATCCATAAAAAAGTAGAAGCAGGCGATCCGCAGTATACAAGGATCTGGCAGGCCATGGTCTATCAGATCACCAAGTGGATCGGTGCGATGTCTGTTGTTCTGAAGGGCAGCGTTGACGGCATCGTCTTGACCGGCGGCTTAATGCGCTTTGATGACATCGCTGAACAGATCAAGGAATCCTGCAGCTGGATTGCCCCGATTGCAGTCTATCCTGGTGAGTTTGAACAGGAAGCGATGGCATTCAATGCATTGAAGGTGCTGCGCGGTGAGTTGAAGGCTAAGACATATCTCGGCCATCCTGTATGGCAGGGCTTCAATGATCAGAAGTAAAGAGCTTCAAAGGAGAAGAATGGTATGAGCAGAACTTTCAAAGACCTCTTTGCGGAGATCTCACAGTGTGATAAGAAAATACTGTCAGTGGCATGCGCACAGGATGAACCTGTTCTGGAAGCTGTCAAGGAAGCACATCAGCGCGGCATCATTGATGCCGTCCTGGTTGGAGATGAAGCTGAGATCAGAGAAATCGGTGCCAGGATCGGCATGAAGATGGATGAGTATCAGATCATCAATGTGCAGGATAAGATCGAGGCATCTTTGACCGCAGTCAAGCTGGTCCATGACGGCAGAGCAGATATGTATATGAAGGGTATCCTGCCGACCAGGGATTTTCTCAAGAGCGTGCTGAACAAAGATGTTGGCCTGCGTACAGGCAGACCGCTGTCCCATGTTGCCGTCTTTGAGATTCCAGGCATCGACCGCCTGCTGTTCCTTTCGGATGTGGCCTTTATTCCATATCCGACTCTGGAAGACAAGAAGGCTATGATAGCTTACTGCACAGAAGTAGCCCAGGCCTGCGGCGTCAATGAACCAAAAGTTGCTCCTTTGGCAGCTGTTGAAACAGTCAATCCAAAAATGCCGGCAACGGTAGAGGCGGATGAACTGCGTCAGGCGTGCGAAAATGGTGAATTGAAGGGATGTGTCGTGGATGGACCGCTTTCGCTTGATATTGCCCTCTATGAGGCTGCTGCGAAGGAAAAGGGTGCTGAAGACCGCCCATGCGCCGGCAAGGCAGATATTCTGATCTTCCCGGATATCCACAGCGGCAACATTACGTATAAGGCAATCGGACACATGGTGCCGAACGTCAAGGCAGGTGCCATGCTGACAGGAACCTCTTCACCGGTCATTCTGACCTCTCGTTCTGATTCCAAGGATGTCAAAGTCAATTCCATCTGTCTGGCAGCAGTTCTGTCCGAACATGCCAGAAAACACCATCAGCAGTAAAATAGACAAAATTACCGGAATGTTTATTCAATATGAGTTTCCGGTTTTTTCTTTCTCAATGTGCTAAAATAAAAGCACAGGTTCCTAGAGAAGAAGGGAAGGCTAAGTTATGTTCCATAAGACAATCATAGGTGCTGCCATTGCTGCAGCTGCAGTAGGAGCAGTTGTTCTTGCAAAGATTCTGAAGGATCGCAAGGATGAGGAAAAAGATACAGACGAGGATGAAGCAGGAAACGATGAAGTTCACTTCATTAAGATAGATGCTGATCCAGAAGGCGGTGAAGAAGAACCGCAGTTCGATGCTTCCGACAAACCGGAAGAAGTGCAGGAAGTATGCGGGGTCTATCCGTATCTGGATCCGGATTTTGTTGAAGGACTGCTGGCAAGAAACAGCGAGTTCAACGGCATGTTTGAAAATGATACACTGATCACGGTCACGCATAAGGTCACATTTGAAGACCATGCAGATCTGGAATCCTTCCTGGATGTCATGGATGCTGCCGGATACATCTGTGTCCAGCTTTCTGATCATGAGATGACAGCACAGAAAAAGCTGTTTACTGAAGAAGGTGCAATTCTCAGTGATATTCTGAATGTTGCCAATCAGACAGCAGCTCTGCACGGTGTCTACGAATCACAGACAATTTCAAAGTAAACAGGATACAGGCTCTTGAAAAAGAGCCTTTTTTGTTCCAGAAGCAGAAACCATTCGCCAAACAATGTGAATTCTTGTATATTAATCAATAGAATTGAGGTACCCTATGAATCAGGAAGAAAAAAAAGAACAGGCTGAAGCAGTAGAAACAGAAGAAAAAGAACAGCCTGCGGCAGAACAGGATGCAAAACCCGCAAAGCGGGTCAAGAAGAATCTGACGCCTTATTTGTTGATTGCAGCTGCCCTTGTCATCGGCATCATGTCAATCATCAATCTGAATAAGAATAAAGATGGAACACAGTCCTGTGTTGTTGTACCGCAGGCTGCTTTCGGCCAGTCTCAGGCGCAGGTGTGGACAGAATTAGAATCCCCGGCAACTGCGCAGGCTATTGCCAAGTTCACGCTTGAGGTCCCTGAAACACCGTCTCAGGTCTATACAGATGCACATTATTATGTCTATACCCAGCAGATTTACGAAATACGTTATCTCAACAGCAATGGTGAGGAAGGACTGCGCATTGCCAAGGGTATCATGTGCGGTTCGCCGGTCTATGATGTCAATGAGACATACCGGAGCACCAACATTGTTGATGTAGGCGATAAGGAAGTGACAGAATACGGAGATGGAACAAACATCTCGATTGCTACCTGGGTCTCAGGTGAATACAGCTACTGCATCGGTGCTTGGAACGCTCCGCTGTCCAAAGATGCCATGGAACAGCTGATTACTCAAGTTCAATAAGTCTGCTGAAGAAGCAGATTTTTTGTAAAGATGCATATTATTTAAAACATGGTATAATTGTTCCGTTTTTGAGAGGTAGATATGATCAAGGCAGTATTTTTGGATTATACAGGAACGATCCTGCAGTTGCGCGGAAATGAATTTGACGAAATGGTCAATGTTTTTACAGAACACAGTACAGTGAAAGATAAAGATGAAGCAGTACGCTGGTATTTCAATCATCTGAGACTTGCGGAAAGAGAGTGCTATCAAGACACTTTTTTGACGGAAGATGAGTTAGTCATGAAGCTTCTGGATCAGGCAGATGCAGAAGTGAAGTTAAAGGCTGACCATAATCAGCTCCATACATGTATTCAGAATTACTGGATGTATGCGCCATTATTCAGTGATGTGCAGAGTTTCTTTGATCTGGTCAAACTGCCGGTCTATATCTTAATGGATAATGCCGGTGACTATGCGAAAGTCTGCTTAAGAAGGAATGGGCTCCATGCCAACGGCATCATCTCAGGTGAGGACGTGAAGGCATATAAGCCAAGGAAAGAAATTTACCTGAAGGCACTGGAACTGGCTGGCTGCAGACCGGAGGAAGTCATTCATATCGGTGATGATCTGGAAGGCGACGTCGAAGGTGCCAGGAATGCCGGCATCACCCCGATCCTGCTTGACCGCAGAAGTGAACATATGGATGTTGACTGCAGAAGAGTCAGAAGTCTGCCCGAGATCCTGCCAATCATCAAGCGTGAAAATGGGGAATAAAATAAACTGCGCTATAATAAGACATGTTGTAAGGAGAAGCCATGGGAATTATTGACGTAAAAAATCTGAATTTCTCATATGACGAGAACAGTGAAACGATAGACAATGTGTCTTTTTCTGTGGAAAAGGGAACGTATACGACCATCATCGGTCAAAATGGTTCCGGCAAATCCACGATTGCCAAACTGATCACAGGTCTTTTAGAGAAGAAGAGCGGTTCCATCCAGATCGATGGACTGGAACTGACTTTGGAGAACCTCAATGCCATCCGCGCGAAGATCGGCATCGTTTTCCAGAACCCGGACAATCAGTTCATCGGTTCGACCGTCAGAGATGATATTGCCTTCGGCCTGGAGAATCATCAAGTGCCGCAGGAAAAGATGGACGGCATCATAGATGCCAATGCCGAAAGAGTCAGGATGACGAAATATCTTGATCATGAACCGACCAGACTGTCAGGCGGTCAGAAGCAGAGAGTTGCCATTGCCGGTGTTTTAGCCATGAAGCCGGAGATTCTGATCTTTGATGAAGCAACCGCCATGCTCGATCCGCAGGGAAAAGATGAGATCAAGAAAGTCATCATGGACCTGCATCATGAGACAGGCCTGACGATTGTTTCAATTACACATGATATTGATGAAGTTGCGGCAAGCGATGCCGTGATTGCATTGAATGAAGGAAAGGTCGTCATGACCGGAACACCGGATGATATCTTTGCCCATGAAAAGAAGCTGAATGAGATCCAGCTGGATATTCCTTTCTCCATGAAGCTTGAAAAGAAGCTGGCAGAAAGAGGAATCAAGCTGGAACGCTATATCACGATGGATGGACTGCTGGAGGAATTATGCCGATTACATTCGAACATGTAAGCCACACTTACAGTGAAGGCACTCCTTACCAGTACGCCGCCCTCAAGGATGTCAATCTGGATATCCAGGAAGGGAAGATCACAGCTGTGATCGGGCAGACAGGATCAGGCAAGTCAACGCTGGTGCAGCATCTGAATGCACTGCTGCTGCCGGATGAAGGCGAGATCCATATCCTGGACAGAGTCATTAAGGCTGGTGAGAAGCCAAAGAAACTGAAGAGTCTCCGCGGAGATGTCGGACTGGTTTTTCAGTTCCCGGAATATCAGCTGTTTGAAGAGACCGTCCTGAAGGATGTTGCCTTTGGACCGAAGAACTTTGGCTGCAGTGAAGAAGAAGCAGAAGAAAAGGCAAGAAAAGCTTTGAAGCTTGTTGATCTGCCGGAAGACTGTTATCTGAAGTCACCGCTGGAACTGTCTGGCGGACAGAAGAGAAGAACGGCAATTGCTGGAATCCTGGCGATGGATCCAAAGGTGCTTGTCTTAGATGAACCGACTGCAGGTCTTGACCCGGCCGGCACCAAGGCAATGATGTCGCTGTTCTATGAGCTCAATCAGAAATACGGCAAGACCGTGCTGATGGTAACGCATGACATGGAGAATGTGTTTGCTTACTGTGATGATGTCGCGGTTGTGGCGGATGGGTCGATCCTTGTCCATACCAATGCACAGGACTTCTTCCGTGATTCAAAGCTGTGCAGATCGATGAATATTCTGCCGCCGGCTTTGATCCGCATGAGAGATATGCTGAATGAAAAGGGTTTTGATATTCCTGCCGATGTACAGAATATTGATGCTCTGGCAGATTATATTGCAAAGCAGGTGAAGTCCCATGAATAACTTTACGCTGGGCAGATACCTGCCAATGGATTCGCCGATCCATAAGATGGATCCAAGAGCGAAGATCGGGGCAATGCTGATTGCATTGATTGCCATCTTCTTTCCGGCTGGCTGGATAGGATATGCGGTCATCTTTGCGGTCGTTGCCTGCGTCATCATTCTGTCCAAGCTTTCCTGGGGCTTTATCTGGAAGGCAATGAAGCCGATGATGTTCATGCTGTTCTTCTTGCTGGTCATCAACATCCTGGTCGTTAAGACCGGCGATGAATGGCTGACATTAGGTTCCTTTACCATTTACAGTGATGCGGTCATCCAAACGCTGTATATTGCCGTCAGATTATTATTGATGATCATGATCACGACATGCTTGACGGCGACAACAAAGCCGCTGGATATGACCCTTGGCATTGAAGATCTGCTGAAGCCGTTTCAGAAGATCGGTGTTCCTTCTCATGAAATTGCGATGCTGATTTCGATTGCCCTGCGCTTTATCCCTGATCTGATCGATGAAACAGAACGGATCATGAAAGCTCAGGAATCCCGCGGCGTTGATATGAAGGAAGGCAAACTGTCCGAACGTGTGATGGCAATCCTGTCCTTGATTGTTCCATTATTCGTATCTGCCTTCCAGAGAGCAGAAGACCTTGCCAATGCAATGGAGGCAAGAGGCTATGCTCCAGGAGAACCGCGGACACGTTATAAAGTATTGAAGATGGAAAGAAGAGACTATATCCTGTTGCTGGGCGCAGTCCTGCTGCTTGCATGCATGATATGGCTGGCATACTTCAGATGATGCATCGATATGCATTCACCGTTGCTTACAATGGTGCCGGATATGAAGGATGGCAATCCCAGACTAGAGGCACATCCATCCAGGAAAAGATTGAAGAGATCTTGAACAGGATCACAGAACAGAAGATCAACATTATCGCCAGCGGCCGAACAGACGCTGGTGTTTCTGCCTCTGCCCAGGTGTTCATGTTCGATACGGACAAAGAAATGAGTGCCCGCAAATGGATGGGTGCGATGAACGGTTTTCTGCCGGCGGATATTCATATCATGGACTGCCGTGAAGTTGATCCGGTACTGTTCCATGCCAGATACAATGTGCGCTGGAAGAAGTATGTCTACCGCATCAACACCGGTCCATATGACGTCTTTACAAAAGACACGGCATATCAATGCCCGGTCAATCTGGATGTTGAGGCAATGAAGCGTGCTGTTCCATATCTGATTGGAACGCATGACTTTACTTCCTTCAACTCTTCTTCACTGAGCGAATATCCAGATCAGGTGCGCACTATCTTTGACATCAAGCTGGAGACCGAAGGAGACAGGATCACACTGACTTTCCGCGGCAAAGGCTTTCTGCGCTTCATGGTCAGAATGATGAGCTCTGCCCTGATTGAAACAGGAAAGCATAAGTTCCCGCCGGTACATGTTAAAGAAATTCTGGATGCCAGGGCAAAAAATACACCGCATAAAAATGCACCAGCCTGCGGTCTGCGCCTGGAGGAAGTCAATTACTTTGAAATCTGTGCTTTAACAGAACAGTGCATGGTCAGAGAATATCTCTTTGATGATGCTCTGCCGTTCCATACAGATATTGAAGAACTGGAAAAAAGAGTCAGAGAACGTTCGGACAGACGTGTCTATGCCTTTATGACCCGTCACAGTCAGCAGGAGCAGGGATGTTTCTATCTGAAAGACGGTCATGGATGTCTTGCCGTATTTGATGAAGAAAATCTTGAAATGGGACGGTCACTGATCGGACAGCTGGAAACATGGCTGAAGAAGCAGAATCTTGACCCCGTTTGTGAAGTAACGCTCCAATCGAGGGGCATTTTGGAAAATTTTTAAATAAAACACACAAAAATCCCATTGATCAAGCTAAAAAACGTTTGACTTCATGGTGTGAAATGCCTAGAATGATATACGGCACTCCATGCCAAATGTAGCCCCGGAAACTACATATTGAAAAAGGAGAATAGTTAATATGCGTCAGACAACGATGATCAAGCCTAGCGAAGTTGTCCATACGTGGTATGTTGTAGATGCAACAGACTGCACACTTGGACGTCTCGCAACGGTAGTAGCTTCAGTATTAAGAGGTAAGAATAAGCCAACCTTTACACCAAACGTTGACTGCGGTGACTACGTAATCGTAATCAATGCAGACAAGGTCAAGGTAACAGGTGACCAGGATCACAAGAAGGAATATTTCTCTCATTCGATGTTCCCAGGCGGACTCCGTGTCAGAAGCACGAAGAACATGCGTGAGGACTATACAGTTGAATGGGTAGAGAAAGCCATCAAGGGTATGCTTCCTCATACTAAGCTGGGTGATGTACAGCGTGGACATTTATTTGTTTACGAAGGTGCAGAACATCCACACACAGCTCAGAAGCCAGTTGAGCTGAAGGTTAAGTAAGGAGGATAGGGACAGATGGCTACAGCAAAGAAGAAGACAGTAACTTATGTCGGAACAGGACGCCGCAAGGAGTCCGTTGCCCGTGTCTTTATGACTCCGGGTACAGGAAACATCACAGTTAATGGAAAGACACTGGATGAGTATCTCCCTCAGGCAACACTGAGAATGATGGTCAACTCACCATTAGTCTTAACAGAAACAAAGGACCAGTTTGATATCAAGATCAACGTCGCAGGCGGCGGATATGCCGGTCAGGCAGGCGCTATGCGTCATGGTATCGCCCGTGCACTTCTTGAAGCAAGCGCTGATTACAGAGCTGTATTAAAGAAGGCTGGATTCCTCACACGCGATTCACGTATGAAGGAAAGAAAGAAGTACGGCTTAAAGGGTGCAAGAAGAGCACCGCAGTTCTCAAAGCGTTAATCAGCTTTGGTACTGTATTACAACTGTATCGAAGAAAAAGCTCTGGAAATTATCCAGGGCTTTTTTGTGCGTTCGTAGATTCTTCAAAGGATGGGCACATCCATTCCCTGCCTTCACTTCAGCATGATCTACCATCGATCATCTCGTGCATGGATGGGATTCCATACGCACTGGATGCAGATGTGACCGCATTGATAATTGCCTGGGATACTGCTTTGGCAGCCAATGTACCGACCAAATTAATATCTGCTTTGACTTTTCCTGTACCTAATGCATAAAGAGAATCACCGTCATACATTGTATGAACAGGATTGATGGAACGTGCCATGCCGTCATGCGCCATACCGGCAATTTTAGTCAGCTCGGTCTTATTGAAGGAAGCATTTGTGATAACAGCGCCAATGGTTGTATTGGCTCCCATTGCAATATTTGTCATGGCTGCATACATTGCTTCCTCACAGCTCATCCAGCTGTGCTGCTGCCAGTCACAGGCACCGGCAATTTTCTTTCCTGTCTGATAATCAAATACGTCACCGGCACAGTTGACTGTCACTACGGCACCTACTTTCAATTCACCAATCTGAAAGGCAGCCGATCCAATACCGCTCTTCATCATTGCATCAGGACCATAGAATTTTCCACAGGTAGCACCGGTTCCTGCCCCATGGCATCCATCTTCATAGAGATCATATTCAGCATTCAAGCATGCCTGCATTCCAAGCGCTTCATCGGGTCTGATTTCACTGCTCCCACATCCCAGATCAAGGATGCTGGAAGCACAGACAATCGGTACGACCGTACCGCCGCCAACGGGAAAACCAATGCCTTTCGCTTCCAGATACTTCATTATTCCGCATGCTGCATCCAGACCATAGGCAGAGCCTCCTGTCAGCATGACTGCATGGACGCCGTCATTGGCCGCCAGAGGATTCAGCAGTGCACTTTCACGCGAAGCGGGTGCTCCGCCGCGGACATCGACACCGCATAGTGTCTTTTCAACCGGCAGGATAACAGTGCATCCAGTTCCGGCTTTTTCGTATTCCGCATTTCCTAAATGAAATCCTTCAATTTCTTTGATGCTGATCTCTTTCACACATGTCATTCCCATTCCTCCAATATCATGCTTATATCTGTAAAAAAGCTTAACAGCCGCATAAAACAAACATTACTCATTAAAATCCATCTTTTAATAATATGCTGTCGGAATAATCGTTGTATCAATGCTATAATCTTAAACGTAATTTTGGGAAAAGAAAACATTCTCCCTGCAATGTACAGGTATCTTGACGAAAGGAGTGTGGTGAAATGTTTCAGGCGACAGTCAGTGATTCGGGGTTGATAACATATATGATTGCAAATTTTGCCTGCGTATTGTTCATGCTGCCAATACTCAGAAAGATCAAAACGACAGTCGGAAGTCAGATGGAAGCAGAACTGTTCTTCATGATGATCTGCACATTCCTTGTCCATATTGCAACAGATACACTGATGCTTTTTTTCAGAGAGATCAATCATGCATTCCCATACTGGGCATGCAATATTATAACAATCATAGATGAAATATCTGTTCTGCTTGTTGGGTTTTTCTGGTTCCTGTTCGGCTGGGTTCGTCTGCAGCTTCATAATTTTCAGAAAATGCTTTTTAAGATTTTGATATCACTGCCTGCCGCCGTTGATATCGTGCTTTCAGTTGTTTCTCCCTGGACAGGTTTTCTTTTCCAAATCAATGAAGCTGGCGTCTATCAGCGCGGACCTCTTTATTTTGTACAGGCAGGTACAGTCTTCTCTTATATTATTCTGACTTCGGTTGCCGCTGTCTATAAAGCAAATCAAGTCAAGTCACCATCGGAAAAGAACAAAGCACTGTCGCTGATCAATTTTGTCATTGCTCCCAGCGCTGCTGGAATCCTGCAGATAATCAATCACAATACACCAATCATGAATCTGGGATTAACACTCGGCATCTATTATGTTTATACAGATATGCTTGATCTGCAGGTCTTCAATGATTCATTGACAGGATTGAACAACCGCAGAAGAGCGCAGTATTATTTGTCAGACAGTCTGGAAGAAGCATCCGCAAAGCCATTTTATGTCTTTATGATAGATGTTGACTATTTTAAGGAAATCAATGATTTATACGGCCATGGGGAGGGTGATAGAGCTTTATGTGTTGTTGCGGATGCATTGAAAGAGACTGCTGTTATCTTCAGCGGTTTTGCAGCAAGACTTGGTGGAGACGAATTCCTCATGAGTGCATATATAAGCTCAGGCGTCATCCCAGAAAAAATTGCAGGATTGCTCAATGATAAAATTAAAAACTCATGCTCAACATTGGCGCTGCCCTATACAGTAAATTTGTCAGTTGGGTATATGAGATGTGATAAGGAACATGCGGATCTGGCAGAAGTACTGCAGAAAGCAGATGAAATGCAGTATATGCGCAAACGAGAACATCATAAAACTGATGAATTAAAATAACGGCGGGATTTCTCCTGCCGTTAATTATGTTGATTCTGCCAGACTTCGAATCCTTGGTCTTTAGCAGCGTCATAAATTGGTTTCAGATTTTCCATTAGAATGCTATGAAACTCCTGATAGGAATGGTTAGGAATATAAAGCTGTTCAACAGCCCATTGATTGTTAAGATTGTCTTTATAGCATTTGGTGAATTCATGCTTGATATCTGGAAATGTAAATATCTGTTGATATAGAAGATATTGTTTGTCTGCAAACTTGTCACTGTATTCATCCCAATTTGGCAGTTTATTGCTTTTGCTGCAGTTCAAGCTCTTTTCAGCTGGAATTAGGTTCCATAATTCGTCACTGGCAACAAATGACCAAGGCACAAAATGATCTATATCATAGTGCTCTTGATTGATCAACTGATCGGTATAAATGTCCGGCACTGAGGTATTTGTAAGGACAACTTTCCAGAGTTTTTTTACATTTTCGAGCTTTCTGACACCGACAGGATTCAGTTTTTGAGCAATTCCAGGGACACCAGGATTTCTTGACTGCAGGAACCTGACTTCATTGTAAATGATCCAGTCATGAATAATCGTATATTGAGATATCAGATATACCGCCCAGTCAGCATTGACATGAATTGCATGATGAAGCGGCGTGTCAGCTTGAACAAATGTATAGGGAAGAACCTTTACCTGATTGAGTGTGTTGTATAGTTCCATCATTTTTGCTTGATTGTTCCAAACTGGAGAAGCATGTGCATCAAGAAACGGAGACAGGAAACGATAGGGAACATTTTTAGTCAAAATCATCTTTTCTTCTTTTAGAATTGAATCATTATCATGTATCGCATCAATAATCTGCTGCCGTGACGCATCAGCAGGTAGCGAACAGACTTGATTGAGTTTATCAACGGCAAGCTCAATTTTGTTCATGGCTTCGATGCAGCACCGGCGTGGTCCCAACCATAAATGATAAGTTGTGACCATGTACCACGCATTTGCCAGCATATTATCAATGATTTCTTCAAAGCTAATTATCCGCTTCTGTTCTGTCATCAGCTGCAGTACTGCTTGAAACCAAAAGAATTTATAGCCTTGGTCATTGTTGTCAAGAACATGAGAAAAGCTCTGAAGATCCAGAGCAGGATTCACTATCTGATTGTCATAAAGATCAGCAGTCATCATTTTCCTTTACAGCTATGATATTGATCCATTTTTCCTGATTTCTTTCCGGTCTGACATCTGAAGAGATCCATTGTTCCAGGATTCGAATTGAAGGAGATTGACTGATCAACTTGTTCAGGGACTGCTCGTCTAAGTCTGTATAGTATCGATTTCCCCGATATCCTTCAAAATTTCCATATTTAAAAGAGGTATAGATAATTCCGCCAGCCTTTAAGGATTTGACGATATGGTTCATGACACTAGGAAGCTCATTCTTTGATAAATGCAGTATGGAAGCACATGCCCAGACTCCATCAAAACGATTTTCATCATGAAAATCCTGAAACAGCATTGTTTTTACATGAATGCCTGTATAATCAGATGCTTTTTGAGCCAGTTCTTTTGAACCGTCAATTGCCGCTACAGTATATCCCCGATCAAGAAAATACTTTGTATCTCTGCCAGTACCGCATCCAAAGTCTAAGATGGTCAAATCCTTAAGAGCAGTTCCAGGATGTTCTGTCTGTATTGCAGACAGGAAACGCTGCTGAGCATCAGACATATCTGCACTGATTGTATCTGAAGTAAACATGGATGCATTGGTATTGTAATAATCAATTGTTTTATTAGCCATACTCATTCCAATCTACAATCCAATTATACCGCATACTTCAATATTTGAAGTCAGCTGTTACAGCAGCAAACAACAAAAAAAGCGATTTTCATCGCTTTTGAGTGGAGCTAAGGAGGATCGAACTCCTGACCCCCTGCTTGCAAAGCAGGTGCTCTCCCAGCTGAGCTATAACCCCATATTAGTCAATGGAATGGTGGGCCTGAATGGACTTGAACCAACGACCTCACCCTTATCAGGGGTGCGCTCTAGCCACCTGAGCTACAGGCCCGTTTCATCGACTGCCTGTTTATAATACCCCAATGGTATTTCGGTGTCAACAATCTTTTTGCCTTGCACACGTACTTTTTTGATTCAGTGAAATTGGATGCGTTTGCGGTACTTTTCCAGCTATGGTATAGTACACAGGTCATATAAAGGAGAAATGTCATGGAGTCTTTCGTTATTTGGTGGGCTGCACACGTAATATTGCCGAATTGGCTGTCTGTTTTCTTAGTATCGATGATTCCTTTGGTTGAGGAAAGAGGCGGTCTGATTTTAGCCAGAATGCTGAATATGCCTCTATGGTCAGGTGTTTTCTGGTGTGTTATAGGAAATATTGTACCAATTCCGTTCATTTTGATGGGAATCAAGGGATTCCTGCACTGGCTGAGCAACCATCATTTTTCAAAACTTGCTGAATGGGTGGAACGCAAAGCAGAAAAGAACAGACCGAAAATTGAAAAGTACGGTTTCTGGGGACTGGCAATCTTTGTCGGTATTCCATTGCCTGGCACGGGAGCCTGGACAGGTGCATTGGTCGCTGCATTGTTCGATATGGATCTGAAGAAGGCTTCATTGTCTATCTTAATTGGTGTCTTTATTGCTGCTGTGATCATGACCATCGTTTCTTATGGTTTTATGGGTGCTTTGATCTCCTAAATTTATGTAGGAGATTTTTTTCACCCTATGAATGAATAAATGTGATTTAATAGATGAAACAAAGGGGAAGTCATGGAATATAGTGCATTGATCGTAGCAGCAGGAAGCGGAACGAGAATGGGCTTAGGCTTCAACAAAGTCTATGCAAAACTAGATGACGGTGAAACTATCCTTGAAAAGACCATCAATGTTTTTATGCGGGATCCAGAATGCAACCAGGTCATTGTGGTAACTGATCCATGTGAATACCGTCAACGGATCACCAAACGCTTCCCAGGCAAAATTGTTCTCTGCACTGGCGGCAGGACAAGGCAGGAAAGTGTCAACAGCGGCCTGCAGGCAGTGATGGGCAAGGTTGTGATGATCCATGACGGTGCCCGGCCATACTTGTCACAGAAGAACCTGAATGATCTAAAGCAGGCAATGACAACGGAGCAGGCAGCACTGCTGACGGTCCCATGCAAGGATACCATCAAGAAAGTTGTGGATGGATATGTGGTTGAAACATATGACCGTGCCACCTTGGCAGCTGCACAGACACCGCAGGTGTTCAATACTGAACTGATCCTTCAATGTATGAAGAAAGCTATCAGCGAAGGATATACAGGAACAGATGATGCCTCTTTAGTAGAAAAGTATTCGGATGTAAAAGTCAAAGCAGTTGAGGGAAACTACGAGAACATCAAGATTACAACACCATCTGACCTAAAATAAGTGTTCATCTTCGGATGAACTTTTTTTATTTATGGGAAAAGGGATGCATGTCTTTCCCCAAAGTAAATTATTTATAAATGATGATGTCATAAGAACTGAGTATGATTGAGACGTTTATGGACATCATAAATGTGAATTGTTTCAATTTTGTAACAAATTATAATCATTTGGAAACATTTCATGTGCTAATATTTTGGTAGATGAGATCTCGCTCTGCTAAAGGGGGCTGTCATTATGAACAGTAAAGCTATGAGATCATGCATCCGTATATTTACCATCATCGCCATGCTTGATTTCCTGATGCCCACAGTTGTCAATGCCGCAGGCGTGACCTCGGTCACAGTAGATCCTGTAACAGCATCAGTGGAAAAAGGTGGAACAAAAAAATTCGTTGCAACAGTGAACGGGGATAATAATCCGTCACAGGATGTCACCTGGGCATTGAGGGTGAACATGTTGATGGTACTTCCATTTCAACGGATGGTACACTGACTGTGTCATCACATGAAACGGCAACGAGCTTTATTGTCACAGCAACATCGACAGTGGATACAAGCAAGAGCGGCACAGCAGCAGTCACAGTGACAGCACCAGAGGAAGAAGAGTACGTGGCACCGGATACGGGAGTAAAGACAGCATAATCATCAGGATGCTGGGGCATCGTGTTCCTGATATCGCTGGGAACAGCGGCATTGTGCATCCTGAGAAAGCATCAGATGAATTAAAAGTAAAGAAATCAGCCAGTGCTGATTTCTTTTAGATGACCTGAAAATTTAAGACTGCAGTTTTTTTATTTGATGCTCCAGAATAAAGTTTTCAATTATGTTTTTTCTTTGCTGAAAATCAAAAATAATATTTCTTGTGTATATATGAGTATGAAATGTCTAAGATGTCTGAATGACGATCCTGCATATTTTTATCATGGCTCAAAGGGATGGTACTGCCGGAAATGTATTTCTTTCGGCAGAGCCATGATACAGGAGGAACAGGAACCAGTTTCTTTGCATGAGGTCAAAGAGAATAGTGAGGAGTATGCACTGAAGTATCCGCTTACGCAGAAACAGAAGGAGATCAGTGATGCATGCATGGTACAGATACAGAACAGTGATGTTCTGCTGAAGTGTGTCTGCGGCGCTGGAAAGACTGACGTTTTCCCACCGATAGTACTACAATTCAATAATTCACTTTGTTTTATTATTTTGAATTGTGCAAAAGCTTCAATAGTGGCGCATGTTTTTAATGGTTTGATAAACTATAAAGAATTTTTGCATTATGAATTGTGTGTGTGGCACAGGGGAAACTATTTGTTAAAAACGTCAAAAAAAGCACAAAGTAAATGTGCCTTGCAGATTCATGGAAATGATCAAAAAAAGGCCCAAGGTATTTGTGACAACAGATGTCATTTACACTTGGGCTTTCGTATGTATTGATGCTTTTGCAACGGGAATTCTTTTTTTGTACCATTCATATATTTTACAAGAACTTTATCAGCACTCTGCACGATTACACAATCAATCGTATTTCTAAAGAGAGTGCTATCAAATTCATCAGGTTTTTTATCCATGTTTTTTAATGTTTCAATGAATGTTTTCATAGCTGCATTATTCGCACGAGTGTTCTGTAGGGCCTCCAGTGTAATGTAAAGGCTTTCAATGAGCTTTTCTCGTTGCAGAGCAATCTCATCTTGCTTATCTGGTGGAGCAGCACAGTATAATTTGCCGTTCTCGGCCAATTTGAGCCTGATTTGAGCCTCCTTCGTCTGCAAAGCGATAATTGACTGCTCAGAACTGTTTTTGCGCTCATACGAGCTTAAAACGCTTTGTTTCTTGGAATACAGGTATTGTAACGCCATGATGGCCATCTGCTTCAATATATCATCTCTTATTGTTGGTGTGCTGCAATGATGATCTGCTTTACCATATTTGTTCTGGCAACGCCATGCCATAGTATAATATGGCGATCCAGAATGAAGCTGAACTGATGTATAAAAGCAGTTGCATTCATTACAGATAATCTTCCCGCTTAAGGCATGCGCTCCTCTATATCTCAGCTCATCACGATCTTTCATAATTCTTTGGACAAGGTCCCAAGCGTCAGGATCAATGATGGCAGGGTGACTATCAATTATATAGTATTGAGGCTTTACTTTATTCACAACTATCTTCTTGGTAAGATAATCTTCTGTATAATATTTTTCCAATAGCGCATCGCCTTTATACTTTTCGTTAGTAAGAATAGCTCTGACTGTACCAGGATCCCATTTTGAGTTATTTCCGGTTGGAGTCTTTCGATTCTCGTCTGATAATCTTTGGGCAATTTTTGTAGTTCCCATACCTTCAAGATATAAACTGTAAATTTCTTTTACTATAGGAGCTTCCGTTTCATCAATGACCAATTCACCGTGTGGTCCACGCTGATAACCTAGAAAGCGTTTAAATGGAACAGAGTAGCTTCCGTTTTCATGCTTTTTTTGAATTCCCCACTTTACATTTTCAGAAATAGATCTTGATTCTTCTTGTGCCAAAGAACTCATGATAGTCAGAAATGTTTCGCCAGTTGGATCTAATGAATGGATATTTTGTTCTTCAAAATAAACTTCTACGTTCTTGTCTTTGAGCGCGCGTACATTCGTCAATGTATCAACAGTATTTCTTGCAAATCGGGAGACGGATTTTGTAATGATCAGGTCAATTTTCCCATTCATTGCATCATTGATCATCTGTTTAAATCCTTCACGATGCTTAATACTTGTTCCAGATATACCCTCATCTGTATAAACGTTAACAAAAACCCAATTGTCGTGTTCTTGTATGTACTTTGTATAGTGTCTAACTTGTGCCTCATAGGAAGTAAGCTGCTCAGCAGAATCTGTACTGACACGAGCATAAGCAGCTACTTTCTTCTTCGCAATAACTTTATTGTGTGCTGCTGCAGTGATTTTCTTTGGCTGAATGATTTTGATTTTAACAGTATCAGTCATTCTTTCTCACCTTTTTCTTGTTTACTTACATGCGTTTTTCTACGCCCTGTTTCTTGTTTTATTAGTTGAATAGTTGCTCGGTCAATGATTGCAGGATGATGATCGGTTATTAATATTTGTGGAATTTCTCCATGGTTGACTCTTGATTTATGAGTTAGAGAATCAAGAACATATGTCTTTTGGAATAAATAATCACCAGAATAAAATGGATTATGGATTATATTTGAAATAGAGGAAGAACTGAATATAATACCTTTTCTTGAAGTGATTTCTGCGTCAGCCAACTCTCGGGAAATATCAGCAAAACATTTTCCTGCAAGATATTCTTTTACCATCAATTGAATGACTTTGGCTTCCTCCGAATTGATAGAGAATTTTTCCCCATCCCACTTGTATCCATAAATGGCAAATCCGCGAGGCTTGCCAGATTCAGCACGCTTCCGAAAGCCCCACTTTACATTTTCAGATATATTGTGTGATTCATCTTGAGCATAGGAAGCAAGAAGAGTAAGCATCAATTCTCCACTCTCACTTTTTGTGTGAATGTTTTCTTTTTCAAACCAAACATCAACATTAAGTTCTTTTAAATGCCGTATGATTTCTAAAAGGTCAAGGGTATTCCTAGCAAATCTTGAAATTGATTTCGTCAGCACAATGCTAATGTTTCCATTTTCACAGGTTTCTAATAGTTGAATGAGTCCTGGTCGATTCGAAGATGTACCGGAGATGCCATTATCATAAAATATTCCAGAATTATGCCAATTTGGATTGTCATTGATCAACTTTGTATAATATGAAATCTGAGCATCCAAAGAATGTTCAAGGCGCTCGCTATCGAGTGAAACTCGTGCGTAAGCACATACATTTATTCTTTCTTTTGGCTTGATCAGTGTTTGGTCAATCTGGAATATCTGTTTCACGTTATCCCTCTCCTTTTCCATCAGTATTAACGCTCTGAGAAAGACCTATAGCAAGACAATTTTTCTTACTTATCAATACAATTTCAGAATGAAAGTGATCTTGAATATAGCATTCATGGCAGCAGTATTTTCGATGACTGTTTCCATAAGAAGTAAAGGTCTTTCCACAACAAGCACATTGGCATTTGTAATATGCTTTCCTATTGATTTGATCCTGGTGATTTTTCCACCAAATTGATCTGCAGGTACTACTGCAGAATTGTTTTGCTCTACCGCCTTTGATTTGGTTGAGTTCTGTACCACATTGCTTGCAATAAGTTAAAGGTTCAATCATGGATTGTCTATCACGAGATTTTGAAGGGTGTAGTTTATTTCGGAGACAATATGATTTCACAGTGTTAACTGAAAGGGATGAAGCATCAGCAATTTCTTTGTATGTCATCCCCGCTGTCCGCATTTTGGTTACATTTTCTTTTTGTTTGATGTTCATATTCTGTCACTTCCTTTTTGCATGATTATGAATTGATGAGATTAGAAAATAGTATATGATAATTAAAAGGAGATAATTCTATGGAAGAAGTATGGCATGGGTCTTTATATATCGCTCTATTTTGTGGCTTCCTTTTTACGGCAGTGTTATGTGAGGATTTTTATAAATCATCCAAAGGAAAAGAAAGTAAAGTAGGTTCAGTGTTTCTTCAATATCCAAGATACATATCATTGTTGTTTATTTTTGTTATTATTAGACTTTCATGCGCTTTGTTCTCTGGAGATCAAGATGATGCCGCAAGCATGATAATTGGAATTGTCACAACGGGAGGAACAATTTGGTATTTTGTTACTGTGATAGAAGGTGCTATTGCTTTAGCAAAGCAAAATTACAAAGAAGACAACTGATTGAACAATTAATCTTTCTGGTAATATGGACACTCATATCCATCAGCCTTCAGAATCAATCCAGGAGCCCACGATGGTGTCTGTGCCATAATTGATGTAATCTCTTCAACAGGTATTTCTTTTGGACATTCAATAATCAGCTCATCATGTACATGAGCAACAATTGATCTGTCTTCCAAGTTCTTCATTGCGAAGCATAATATGTCACGGCTAATAGCCTGGGTAATGTTCTCGACAAACTTCGGACCGTAGCTATCAATGCGGTCCCATTTCTTTCCTGTGGTCACACCTAGGTAGCTGATATTGTCTCCAAGGAGTGGCATTGCATAGACAAGGTGCCGGCCAGATGGAAGTTCAATCAGTAGGAGTTTTCTTTTGCCGATAAATTTTAAGCACCCAACTTTTGTGGTGATCTCATTTCCGACTGCTTCACGAATTGCTCGATCTACGTTCCACCAGAACTGTACTATTTTTGGATTGGCTTTCCGCCAGGAATCAACCAGTGGCTGAAGCTCTCCCTCCTTCATGCCTAGATCTAAGGCACCCATGGCTTTCAATGCTCCAACGGCACCACCGTAACCACAGGCAAGCTCTGCCTGTTTTCCTTTTTGTCGCAACTCACCATTTTCTCCATGTTTGACAACTTTGCAGTGAAACATTCGACCTGCGGTCTCGCAATAGATATCGCCGTCATTGGCAAATACATCCATTCGCCATGTTTCATTGGCAAGCCAGGATAAGACACGAGCTTCAATGGCAGAGAAGTCAGAGACGATGAACTTACTTCCAGTACAGGGAATAAAGGAAGTACGGATGAGCTGGGAGAGGGTATCTGGCACCGATTCGTATAAGAGGTCAATCATGCTGTAGTCAGATGTTTTTACAAACTGTCGTGCTGCATCCAGATCAGGAATATGGTTTTGTGGTAGATTTTGTAATTGCAGCTTCTTACCAGAGAAACGTCCAGTGTGAGTAGCTCCATAGAATTGGAACATTCCACGCGCTCGACCATCTGCGCATGCAGTATCTAGCATCACCTGATATTTCTTTATGGACGATTTGGCTAGTTGCTGACGGATCTCAAGAACTCGTTTTATGTCTCCATCAGTTGTTGAAATTAATTGTGCTACATTCTTCTTTCCAAGATCATCGACTTGTAATCCATTTACTCTGAACCATTCCTTCATCTGCTGTACAGAGTTCGGGTTGTTTAAATGTGTTAGATTTTGAACTGTACTCATGAGCTGCTCATGTGATGTTTTATCCAGTTCAATTGCACTTTTTGCAAGGTCGAGATCTATCAAAATGCCACGGTCGTTGATCAGCTGATCAATGTGATATTCATGCCAGACAAACTCAGGAACAGGAAATTTTGATAGCTTCGTCATGATTTCCATTTCTGTTTCAACATCTCGTTTATTATAGGATTTGAATACATTCCAAGCATCTGGATCATCACTAGGTAGGTTCCGTGTTCTTCCAGAATTGACTTTCGTTGACTTGCATGGAACGCAGAAATATTTGATAAGGTCTTTCCCTTCGTGCATTTTCTTTTCTGTGACATTGAGTACTTCACCAGCCTTGTCCAAGGAAAGGGGAAGTGACATATAAGCAGCCCATACCATAGAGCACCGCCAAGAAGATGGATCTAAGTAGTGCGCTTTGAGATATGTAGATAGACAAATACGCTCGAAGTTAGCATTGTGGGCCCATTTAATAACAGCATTACTCTGAATTGCCAAAATCAGATATGCTGGTAGCTTTTCACCTGATGCTAGATCAATGACTTGCACAGGGTTTCCGTCAATGGAATATCCGAATAATAAGATTTCAAAGGCAGGAGATTCTACATAACGATAGACACCACATTTTTTCAGATCTACATCGGAGTAGGTCTCGATATCAATGGATAGATTCATAGCACCTCCGGAAAATGAGAAGGGGTGGAGTTGCCACCCCTAATTGATCAGAACACTCTACGGTTCTCTTTGCGGAGTCTTTTCTCTTCTTTCTAATCAGAAATGGTTTTGAAAAGACAGGCCGTGCCGAATACTGATCCGAGTGCTAAAAGATAAGTGAGAAAACAATAAGCAATAATATCGAACATATGTGCGCCTCCTTAGTCCAGGAACGAATTGGAATCCGATCCGTCATTAGCAGGACTATCATCAACAGTGTCGAAGTCTTCATTTGCCGATGCATGGCCACCAAGGTGTTCTCCGTCTTTGATCTTCTGGATGTTGCCCAGGCCTGCAGCAATACCCTTGTTGCCATTGGAATTGAAGGCATAGAAGCTGATGGATACTCTTGCATAGACGCCAGAGTAAATTTCACTTCGTTCCAGGATAGGCTGTACATGTGCGTCTACGACTTCAGGTGCTGTAATAGAGTTTGCATTGATGAAATAGCTGTTCTTGTAAGCTTCATCTTCACGTTCTTCATCGCCATCACGGAGTGGGAGCTTCAGTGATGCCTTTGGCGGAATCTTTCCACCAAATTTTCCGATGCCTTCCTGAAGGGCAGCATCGATTGCCTTAGTTACTTTTGCAATCGTTTCTTTGTCAGTCTTTGGAATAATGATGGATACAGAATACTTTGGGTTGCTACCATTGATAGATCTTGGCTCCCATACATTTGCATAGGACAGGCGTACGACACCTGTGACGACTTTTGTTTCATTCTTATTCATAATTTATCTTTCCTCTGGTTCACATTTTGTGAACTCTTCCTTTGCTGTGGTTTTCGCATCCATAGCTGTACGTTTGTCACTTTCAGGTACTAAAGCTGGTTTTCCTGGAGGCTTGTATACAAGATTTCCAAGTACTTGATTGAAGATCTTTTTTGACATTAACTTTTCCATTTCTGTAACTGTCAGCAGGGTCTTCCGATAGATATCCTTGTAACCCGCAGCATTAGCTGCTTTTTCTACTTCTTCTTCGTCCGTGTAATGACGCATTGATCTGCTCTCGACTAGCTTGTAGCCTGGCCATGTTTTGCCATGATTGACAGCGGAATCCAATGCATACTCTTTGACGTCATTTGCCCATTTGACCAAACTATCCACACGTCCTAAGACATCTACGATTTCGTTGTCATTGAGAAGTGGTGGCTCACGGAATTCATACTGTGCCAAAGCTAACTGAGCTTCTGCTCTGCATCTGCATCGATCAGCTGCTTTGCAGAACATGCACCAGGGTCCAGCCTGAAAGCTTCCTTGACCTACAAATGCAATCTTTGCGATTGGTTTTAATACTGATTCAGACCAATCCAACAGTTCATCTAATGGAATTGTCCAGGATGAGTAGTTGTCTCTCCTTGGCTGAAAGATTGTCATTTTGACGGTGCTAAAGTCATAAATGTTGATAAATCGTAGAACTGAACCTAAGGCATAAATCATCAGTTGTGTGTTATTTTCGGCGTCAACGAGAACTCCCTGACCATATTTCAAATCAATGATGTGGAGGCATTTGTCAGAAACAATTACACAGTCACTTTGTCCAGTACCATCTGGAATGTAATGAGTAAGATCAAGTGGCACCTCAGTGAAGATGGATGGGGTGATGCCTTCACTTTCAAGTGTTGCAATCTCTTCCATAATGAAATCACGGTAGGCATCAGTACAGGCTTCCATCTCATCATCGTCATAAGGAGAGACAGGACGCACAGTCTGTCGCTTCAGTGCCTTCAACACCTTATGTTCCGCCAGTGCATGAGCTGCTGTACCTTGCTTTGCAGCTTCGGTCTCCTGATCACCAAACTGTGTCTCTAACTGAGCAGATGGTGGACAATTCAACCACCTTTCTGACTTGGAAGGGGACAGGATGGCGTGTGAATTAGGACTCATGGTTGCGTTCCTCAATATCCGTTAGTAAGCTAGGAAGATCTTCCAGCTTTACTCCTGATAACTTCGTTGCACCATACTTTTTCAATAACTCTGGAATCTCATCCCGGCCTCCATTGTTGCTGAGCTGAATTGCTGCAGATCTGACTTCTTCCAAACTGACAGGCTTTGCTTTTTCATTCTGTTTGATTGGTTTTTCCGTTACCTGATCTGCCTTTGTCTCAACGGGACTTATGCATGTTTCTAGAACTTCAACGACTCCCATAATGCCGTCATACAGTTCCTTGATACCGTGTGCTGCCATTCTAAGATTTGTGACCACTGCAACCAGTTTCTTCTGATTTTCTGACTGCGTGTTTGATGCTCTTGGATCTTTTTCTTTTGCCATGATTTGGCTCCTTTTGCTAAGGGGATGACCGACCACTTCGGAGGAACTGTTTATGGGTTCCTACATATAAGCCAGTTGGAAGGTAACTTTTGCATGAAATGTTGAAATTTCTTTTACTTATTTGTAGAGAACTTCATGAGTTCCTACTTAGAAGCCACTTGAAAGCAAAATTTTGCATAAAAAAAGGGGCAGCTAAGTCACGAAAGACTCAGTTGCCTCATTTATCTTCTGGTTCCAGTGGTTTCGTTTTGAGTGCCTCATAGATACGTGATCCGGTTCCGTTGCCATCTAAAGCATGATAGGCTTCATAAACGCGATCGATTTCTTTCCAGGTCTGTGTAGGCAAAGATGGTGCATCCTTGTACTCCGCATAAAAATCGAACAGCTTGCTGTGAAGTAGACAGCGGACACCATCTCGAATGGCATCCGCTTCTGAAGTGCTTTTCTGCTGTGTTTCTCTGTACTTCTTTGATACTGCTCTGAGGTCCGCAATCAGCCATCCGGCAAGACCAGACAAGATGGCAGTAAAGAAAGGATTGAACCAGCTCATTCTGACTTATTCTCTTTCCAATTGATCAGCCGACTGTAAAGCTCATAGAAGTAATTGGTACCACGGCTAATGGCGACTGCCGTTAAGCAGATGCCTACCCACGGGAAGTTCTCGTTGATAGAAAGAATTGTAAACAGATTCAACTGCAGATCAAGAACCAGTAAGAAGCTCAGTCCGAGAGAGACAAGAATCTGCCACTGGAACTTCTTATCCACAAAGACTGTCTGCCCCCAGGAGACCAGACCTTCGATGGCAATTGCTGCCACCATGTATGCTTGTAATGTATCGACCATATTTCCTCCTTATTTGACGCGAATAGACTGACCTGGATAGATCAGATTCGCATTTTCGATTCCATTGATGCTCTGTAACTTCTGCCAAGTAGTACCATAGGCTGCCGCAATTCCAGACAAGGTGTCGCCAGACTGCACGGTGCAGTACTCAGCCACCGGTGTAGAAGCATCCATGATGCAGTTGACTTTGTGCTGTACGGATGCTGCGTCATAGCCAAGAGTGGCCAGCTTTGTCCATCTCTCTTCACCATAGACACCCGCCCAGCCATGCGAACCTTCTGTGATGTATTGCGCAATCTCATCCTCAGTCGGCTTAGGTTCCACCACCGGTGGCACCACTGGTGCTGGATCAGGCAGGACCGGTGTATCCGAAATGCCACCATATTTATCCCAGGCAAGCCTGTCCCCGTAGAATACATTGCAGTCCAGGTTTCCACCGTAGCCGTCAAGACGACCAACACTGGTCCACTGCCACATGCAATAGAATGACCAGTAAGATACATCTGGTGTTTTGCCGGCATTGGACATGTCATAGTTGGCATCCGGTTCATAATCGAGATACTTTGCTACCCAAAGACCATAGTCGCCATTCACAACTGAAGACCAATCATAATAGTTCACGATAGACTCGGACATATAGATGACAGGCTTTACACCGGTCAGCCTTGCAACTTCATCAAGCCACCTCTTTGCCCATGCAACGTCCCATTTATTCTCTGCTTCCCAGTCAAGAACAGGCACCGCCTTTCCAAAGTAGTTCCTTGTATTTTCCACAAAGAAGTCTGCTTCTGCTACCGCATCATTCATAGGACGTGCAAAGTGATAGAAACCAATCGGCTTATTCATTGTTAATGCTTTCTGGAAGAACCTATCGCAGCTAGGGCTGACATAGCCGATGCCCTCGGTTGCTTTGATGATGACAAAGTCAAAAGAAATAGCAGACAGATCTAAGTCTGCCTGCCAGTTGGAGATATCAATTCCATTCATAGTTTCCATAAAAAAAGAGCCTCCTTAGCTCTCCGTTACCGTATAGGTGATTTTCATTGTTTGGGCTGCTGTCTTTGTGACAGGTGATGGAAGATTGTTGATTGTTGCAAGATATCCTGCAATCAAAGTTTCATAGAAATCGAAAAATATATAACTAGAATAACTACTATTTGGATATGGATAGAAGGATAATGCGAAGAAGCCATTTATCATGATCTCGCTCGTGTTCATTTGATCTTGTCCAAGTGTGCTTTTCCCAATGATAAATGGACTTTCAAATAGAGTATCATCCTCAAATAATATACCTACCTTAGAAATACGTGCAGTTTTAGTACGTTCGATATACTGCATTGAGCCATCCGAAGTAGTACTTGTCACTATATCTGTCATGTCTGCATAATTAGATAGATTCAACTTTGTTAAGTAGTAAGTTGTTGCATCTTTACGCATGAAATAGAAATAGCCATTTTTATAGAATGAGTTATGATTTCGAATGTTTTTTGTGAGATTTGGAATGGTAATCACATCCTTAGTAACTGTTTCTGTGGTTAGGTCAATCTTCATAAGATACAAAGTTGTATCATCTTTACGACTTGCAAGATATACAAGGGAATTATGATAGAAAGCATTTGCATATTCGATGGATTCATTTAATGGTATTTCTTTCTGAATAGTAAAGGACAAATTTAATGGACTATCGAATCTCAGTGCATTCAAAGGGTATCTCACCTTAATCAGTGCCAATTCACCGATATAATTTACCCCAGATTTACTTGCAGGAGCTGCGATAATTGCATAATCTTTTGTGCGCTCAATAACACAGCAATTTGGGAAATAATTATAGTTACTTCCTGATGATCCACTCCCAGGTGGGACTGGGTCAATTCTTTCTCCTGAAACACTGAGCCCACGATTGCCACCCACAAAAGTAGAGGCATCTGTGTTCATGGTATCATTGCCAAAAATATCGCTAGTCAAGCCAACTGAGGCAATCGTTCCATTTCCTTGTGATGTGGTAAAATCCCAGACATAGCGATATCCATTTGTGATAGCTCCAGATTCTGTGGCATTGTATGCTCCTTTTGTGACATCACTACCGACATCAGTGCTACTACCTGCATGAGCTTTGAAGGCAGTCTTGGGATAGATGTTATCCACAGATTCTTCAAGTGTTACAGGAAATAGAAGAATTCCTCGAAGTCCTTTTTCTGATAGTGGCAGCAGCTTTTCATAGGGACTTGAATTATATGCGCCTTCAATTCCGTGCTTGTTGAAGATCGTATTCAATGCATTGGTGAACATATTATCTGATTCAACTTTTTGCGTTGTACCATCCTCCACATTTGTTAATTCTATTTTGGTATGACCATGTAACATATAATCTCCTTTCTTAGTTGATATACTCGATGACTAGATTGGTGAAGCGCGAAGTAGCATCATTGAGCTTAACCTTGAAATAAATCTTCTTTTCAGCTGTTAGTCCTGCATATAAGGTTGCTACATCAGTCAACAAGAAGTCTGCCATAAGGACATCATCTGTCCAGGTGACATTGTCATAGCTGTAACAGATTGAAATATTGCCTTCATAGACTGACGTTATTGATTTGATCCCTTTGATTGTTGTGTCGTTCATATCTGCAAATGTAGTGATTATTTGTGCAACAGGAATACCGGCAAGCGTGATATTGATCTGTTTTGGACTTGCTGAGTCGGTCCATTTCAAGATCACAGGGTGAGTTAATTGTACCTTCAATAAAGACCATGGAGCTGCATCACTGCTACCATGGTCTATAAAGGTCTGCGCATTGATTGTTTCTCTTGTGATTCCGTCAATCTTTGTGAGTGTATTGTCTGTTGATGAAAAGTAATAGATGTAGCTTTGATAATCGCCATACAAATACAAGACCCGTGCATATGAAGGCTCATTCATTCCTGAAGCAACAGTCCAGCTTGTGCCTGCATTATCCGATCTAGTAAATGTGAATTTTGTTGCTGCAGCAGATGGGACATAAGTACAGGTGTTGGCAGTCACTAGCGCATTTGTGCCATCCGTATAAGATGTTGGCCAGCTTACAATATTCAAGAAGATCTGTCCATTATCAAGCAATACACAATCCCAAATCAGCTTGTTAGAAGCCGATGTCAAGCTGTAATAGGAATATCCGCTCCATCGGAAGCGAAGGAATCGGAAGGTAACATGATCGCCAACTACACCGGTTTCTGTCCAAAAGTCCCACAATTTCGTATCTCTGCGATCTACTTTGATGCTGCTAGCTTCCGCACTTGTACCAAGTCCCACCCAGGAGTTCCCAGAAACATATAGATTGGTAACAACGACATTATTAAACGTAAACCAATCAATCCCACTAACAACAGTAACTGTATCATCGTCATGGGCTGTGTTGTTGATGACATGTGTGGCGTTATCTACGTCAGCAACTAGATCTGCAATTGATGAATAATTGCTCATTTGTAAATTACCTCCGTAATGTCCTGATATTGATCTACAGGTACATCAAATTCTGATATGAAGCCGGAATCAATTGTGCCTTGAACACCCAAATACAGATAATCAGATGTCTTCAGTAAGAAGGCACTGTCCGTATTGATGATCACATATGAGCTAAATTGAGGGTCGCCTCTGGTGTTAGAAACCATAAAGTTGGTTTTTACGATAGCAAGCAATAAATCATCGGCCAATGTACTGAGCAATAGATCATTTGTTGTGCCTAATTGAAGGATATTGAAATTGTCAGAAAGAACAGGCTGATAATTTACACTAGAAGTGGCAATCTGGACCTGATCTACAAAAGTCCCAATTGCAAATCCTTCAGGAATGAAGTTGATCATTTCAAATGTATCCTCAAGGGTAAGGGTACCATCCCAATTGACCTTGCCAGCTAAGCCAGTACCACTCAGCAATGCGTGTACATCCTCAGCAGCAGCCGATGCAGAACAATTCACCATTTTTAGCCTTACGGTAAATGTATAAGTATGACCCGACTTAATGTTTCCGATATAGTATCCTAGATGAATGGTATGATTGCCAGCTTCATCCCAAGTGATGATTGGATGATAAGTTTGAATATTTCCGCTGACTAGATAAGTAGCTTCACAGGTCGCAAGATTTCGAGTTGCGGCAATTTTGATGTTGCTTGCGGATAGAGCGTCAGTTGTGGAGTTGGTGACAGTAAACGTGTAAGAATCATCAAATATAACATCTAGTTTTGCCTCCCACCAGACGGAAACTTGTGCTTCATCCGAGTTTGAGGCAAAAGTGATGGATAAAATATCAACATCGCTGTCTTTACGAAGGGTGATCTTTTCTGCGTTTACAAAGGAATAGAAAATCAACTGGTTAGCACTTGTATTCGAAGCCAGTCCAGAAATATCCTTATCTGTTTTACTACGTGCATTGGACAAGGATGGATCAGCGCCAACGCCCTCCATTTCATAGGGACCATTGTATTTGAAGGTGAACTTGGTCATGCAATAGAGCTTTTCTGCATCCGCTATACCATCACTAAATATGAAAACATCCATTAAATCGTATGATGGACTGCCAATCATGGAAATACTGAATGGCACATATTTGATTGCTTGGAGTGCCGTTAATATGTTTGTTCTCAGTGTATCTTTTACATCCTCCAGTCCATATTGAAGAAGAGGATTGTTTCCGAGGTTGTACGTAAGTCCTGTATCGGTTTCTACATGGTAATACTTTGTTTCGCTAGTTGCTCTATTTACACAAGATAGACCGGTGTACGTCGTTTCATAGTCACAAAACGACCCACCAGTAAACCGATGGTCATTTCCTATGGCATCTACAACAGTCTGATTGTAAGGCTTGAATATCAACTTACCTTCTCGATTGATGATTGCATTACAAGCACTTGTCTGAGCAAGCCATGAAACCAGATCACGGTATGTTTCAATGTCATTTTCGGAATAGATAGAGAGGTCGACCGTTCCATTCGTAAGGGCCTCGCATTCAGTTTGACTCATTCCCAGTTCAATACCACAGTCTGTACAAACCATCGCAATCAAATCATAGATATGGCCAGTAGTTTGTGGTACTGTAAATGGCCTGTCAAATTTGGCCATATTATCATAGGCTTTGATAACAACACCTGTGCGTGTCCATTTTGCTTCCTCAATCGTAAAGATTCCTAAAGGTATATCCTCAAAGGTTCCATCTGCTAACTTCAATCCGCAATATGGTGTGATAACTAGACCTTTCCATCCATATCTTGGAATATCCAGATTGAGAAAGGTTGCGCTCAGTTCACCGATATAGACTTGGCCAATCAAGATAGATGATTCATCACAACATTGATCTGTGATTGAAAAAGATCCTTTCAGAATATTACTATCGGTAAATTGGATTTTTCCTACTGTGCCTGTTAAACGGAATTGCTGAACAGGCTTTTTCATGGCAATTTTATATGCATCACTTACGGTATACATAACCTAAAGCTCCTGAAGTTCGAAGGATACATTCCATAAACCATTTGTGCGTTGCGTATGTTCTGAATGTTCAACTAACTTTGATTTAAAGTTTCGGATGATCATCGTGTGGTCACTTTCTGCGTCCAGTGATAAATCAATCAATGTGACTGTAACAGTGTCTTTTTTGCTGTAATCTTTGAGATTTTTAGCCCAAGTAGATGAAACATCAAAAGAGACTGAAACATGGAGCCGATCATATCGTGTAACCGATACATTCAGCCCGCCAGCTTCAGTCTCATATTGATTGTCAATGGTATCCGAATCTTCAGCATATGAAGTGGGGTTAGGTATCTGAACGCCATCAAATTTAAGATACTTGTCTAGCATTTATCTACCTCCTGATCTGTAATTTACTCGTTGTGACGCTTTGACAACGATGGTATCAATATGCTCATTCCCGATATATACCGGAATCGTAATGTCTCCAATGTTTTCTGTAGTGCCATCGTTGCTTGAAACATCAGTTGCACTAGATATACCGCCTGTTGTTAGGGTCATAGCAGGTGTAAGGTTCATGCCATTTGTCAGTTCCGACATAGCATTAGTAACCATTGATTTTGATTGATTAATACCCTTTGCCAAACCACTTATGAAGTCCGGCATCCATGTTTCGTATTCTTTCAATGGACCAACATCAGGACGAGAGAAGTGCAGCCAGGATGAAATGACCCCAGCAACATTACCAACGGCATCCGTGACAGAGCCTATAGCAGAAGTGATGCCGTCAGCAATTCCATTGATTAAATCAGAGCCCCAGGAGAATGGATTTAATGCAGCAAATCCACCTGAAATAGTATCCCAAACACCTGAGAAGAATGATCCGATATTTGAGAATGCATTTGTGATATTGTTGGCTGCTTCAGTAAAGCGGTCAGAAAACCAAGATCCAATAGAAGAAAAGGCATTAGAAATTGCATCATGAATGCCACTAAAGAAGCCGGTCACGCCTGACCAGGCATTTGAGATCCCATTTGCTGCTTCTGTGAATCTGTCTGAGAACCACTGTCCAACAGATGAGAAAATGGCCGTGATTGCATTCCAAGCATCTGTAACAAATCTGGTGATTGCAGACCAGCAATCCTGTGCAACTTGTTTTACAGTATCCCAGTTGGCAATCAACAAAACAATGACAGCAATCACAGCACCGATAATGGCTATGATTGGCAAGATTGCTAAGTTTACTCCGGCAAGAGCAGTCGTAATAATGCCGATATTTGTAATCAAGCCGCCAATGATCGATAGAATTGGCCCGATGGCTGCAACCAATGCAATAATCATCAAAACGACATTCTGGATTGGTTCAGGAAGTGATTCCCAAAATTTAGAGAAATTCACTAAAGCATCTGCCACTTGTTGAAGAATAGGCGCAAGGGTATCTCCTAATGTTTCACCAACAGAGGCACCAGCTTCTTGTAAAGCATTGAAGGATGTTTTCAGCTTGTCAGTGCCATCCAAAGTAGATTCATAGGTGGTATCCAAATTGCCAGAGTAATCAGACATTGATTTACTCATGGCATCAAAGGACAGTTTACCATTTGTCATGGCATTGTAGATTGCACCACCTGCCTTGGAACCAAATAAATCGTAGGCTGCTTGCAGTTTGTCGGTGTCAGATGCATTACTCTGCATTGTGCTCGAGAATTCAGATAAGGCTTGCTGCATAGTCTTGCCATCTTTAGTGGCATTCTTCATGGCAGTTTTCAAACCCATCATGGCAGCAGAGGTATCAAGACCACTCATTTCCACTGTTCCTAAGAACTGTGCAGCCTGCGCGGCATTGTATCCCATTTCTTGAAATGAGCCAGCATTTGAAGAAATCAGATTTGAAAGGGTGCTCATATCAATTCCTGTATCTTGACCAACGGAATTGAGAACATCCAGCATTCCACCGGCGTCCGAAGCATTCATGCCAAAGGCGTGAAGAACGGAAGATACATCATCAACAGATGTGCTGACGTCAGTGTTATTTAGGTCTGCAAACTTAACAAATTTGGTAGACAGAGTATCTAAAGCATCTCCGGTCAAACCAAAGCGAGTGTTAACTTCACCAACAGCGGCACCAGCTGTCTGAAAATCGGTAGGAATGGAGACAGCCATATTTTTGGCTATATTCTCCATATCTTCTAAAGCCGAACCAGAGGCACCGGTTTTAGCGGCAATTGTATCCATCCCTTCATCGACTTGATTGAAAGCGGCAACGGCTGCTGTGCCAGCAGCAATGATAGGTGCAGTAATGTGTGTGGACATGGAATCTCCTACATTGGAGATCTTTCCACCGACTTCTTGCATTTTATTGCCAGCAACTTTCATTTGATTTTGAAAGACAGTGCCAAAATCACTGGACTCTTTTTTCAGCTCTTTTAATTTTTCAGTGGTATCAATGACTTCACGCTTGAGGGCATCCATCTTGTCCGTTGGAAAGCCATCTGTACGTTGAGCTGCTTCAAGGGCAGCCTTTTCAGCCGCCAGTTTTTCTTTGGTTTCTCCAATAGACTTTGAAAGAAGTTCTTGTTTCTGTTTAAGCAGTTCAGTATTTCCTGGATCAAGTTTTAAAAGTTTATCTACATCTTTTAATTGGTCCTGTGTGGACTTTAGCTGCTTATTAACGCCTTCCAAAGATTTAGAAAGGTTTGTTGTATCACCGCCGATCTTGACAGTAATACCTTTAATTCGATCTGCCACAGTGATCACTTCCTTTCTATAAACTGAAAATAATTAAATATATGTTGAATTGTTAATAAACCTTCATGTTTTATTTAATGAGTAATATAATGTAATTAATGAAATTCTGTTTGCAACGAAATAGTAATGAAATATAATCAAAATATAGATAAAAAAATTAATTACATAAAAATGCAATTAATAAATTGGCTACAACTTCTTCATTAATTAACGTCTAAGAAAGGATAATTTATGGGGACAATTTCGCAGATCATTAAATATGAAGGTGATAATAGTACTTTTGTATGGAAGCATCCATGTGAGGATTTTAATACAACAAGCCAATTGATTGTTCATGAATCACAAGAAGCTTTACTGTTTTTAAATGGCCAAGCTCTTGATTTGTTTGGACCTGGAAGACACACACTAGAAACGCAAAACATTCCACTATTAAGAAAGTTTTCTAATCTTGCAACGGGAGGTGAGACACCATTTCATTGTGAGGTTTACTTCGTCAATAAAACTGAACAAATGGCTATTAAATGGGGCACAGATAGTAAAGTTCAGTATATTGATCCGACTTTCAATTTCCCGTTGTCTATTGGTGCTAATGGTGAAATGAGTCTGAGTGTAGGGGATTCAAGGAAACTTGTAGTTAAAATTGTAGGAACAGAACGGTGTTTAGATCGAACACAACTTGTCACGTACTTGCGTGCTTTTTTGATGACAAAAGTGAAAACCTATATTGCTCAAGAAATGAAATCAGAAAAGATTAATATATTTGAAGTTGATGAGAGATTGAGTGAGTTTTCGCAAGAATTACAAAAAAGGCTGACTGTTGATTTTGAGGAGTATGGTATCATCTTGAACCAATTCTTAGTAACAACTGTCTTAAAACCCGATGGCGATCCTGTGTATGAGAAGTTTAAAGAGTTGCATTTTAGGCAATATGCGGATATAGCTGAAGCAAAAATCAATCAACAGACAGATATTATTAAAGCTGATACTGAAGCGCAAAAAACTGTAATTGATTCTAAAGCCCAAGCAACTAAGCGAGTACAAGAAGGGTATACTTATCAGCAAGAAAGAGGTTTTGACGTTGCTGAAAAAGTTGCACAAAACGAAGGCGTTGGTGAATATTCAAATGTTGGTATTGGTCTTGGCCTTGTTTCTGGCATCGGTGGTACAGTCGGTGGAATGGTTAGTGGTGCTGTTACAAGTTCTGTAGCTGCGATTACCGATCAACCTGCAAAGCAAGATGTTTCTGTTCAATTCTGTGAAAACTGTGGACAGCCTTTAACACCGGGTACATTATTCTGCGATAAGTGTGGAACACCAATCCGGGTACAGGAAACCTGCCCTAGATGCGGATATAAGTTCGTCAGGCCGGGGAAATTTTGCCCAAAATGTGGAATGGAAAGAGTAACCAACAATGAAAAATAAAATTAACATTGTCTTTTTACTGATATTTGTTCTATTTAATGCATGTGCCTTCATCATTCCATTTGATAGAAACAACGTTTTTTGGATTGAATATATTTTTACGATTATTCCATTTTGTGTTTTGCTTTATTTTTCCATAAAAAATACTGCTATTACAAAAAAAAGTGTAATACTTCATATTTCTGTTATATATGTCGGAATATCATATCTAATTAGTCAAATTTTGTTGTTTATTGTATTAAATTTATTATCCAAACAATTGCCTTTATGGTTGGTAATAATTATTTCTATTGTAGTTTGTATATTCTTTATCGTTTGCCTATTATTGACTGAAATTGATAAGAAAATAATAACTAATAGAGACGTAATCATCGATGAGAAAGTTGACTATATTAAAGAGTTGCAATTAGAAGTTGACATGATAACAGAAAAAGAAACTGATGAAGAAACAATTAGCAGTTTAAAAAAACTTTCAGAAAAAATTAAATATAGTGATCCAATGAGCGATGCGAGTTTAGTGTCCTTAGAAAGCAAAATTAAAGATAGAGTTTCTTTACTTTCTAATCAAACTGATAAGAAAAAAGCAATAAGCGAAATATCCCAGCTTCTTGATCAAAGAAACCGTCAGTGTATATTGCTAAAAGAATAGTAAATACTGGCTACGTGGTATTACGTTAGAATCATCATAGGATAATTTCAAAAATCAGTTTCCATAAAACAGAATAATAGGAGGGTATATGGAAGCATTAGTTTGTGATATTTGCGGTGGAAAGTTAATCGTAGGTGCGGGTGGAGTTGCTACATGTGAAAGCTGTGGTATGGTACATAGCCCAGAAAGAATGAAAGAGAAGATTCAAGAGATTCATGGAACAGTACGTATTGATAATTCGCATCTAATTCAGAATTATCTTGAAATGGCAAACAATGCAATTGATTCCTCAAATAATTCTGAAGCTGAATCATATTGCAATAAGATAATTGAAATTGATCCAACAAATTATGAAGCTTGGTTTATCAAAGGAAAAGCATCAGGCTGGCAGTCAACCTTACAAAAGAATCGAGTTTCTGAAAGTGTATCTGCTTTTTCAAAAGCTATCGCAAATGCTCCAGAAGAAGAAAAACAAAATATTGTAGATCAATCAAAGGAACAAATTACAAATTTATGCCAAGCAATGATTACATTAAGAGGTAATCGTTTTGTTCAATGGCCAGATGAAGAAGAAGAAAAAGGTTTTATTAGTGATTTAAGTGAAATTACTGATTTGCTAATTCAGTTTATTAAACAATCTGGGACAATCATTCCACTTGAAGAAATGATGGCACCGTTGGCAGTAATAATCAATAAATCTGTTGTTTCTGCATTTAAAGAAACGATACAGCCTGCTTATGAAGGTGACCCTGATGATAAGGATGATAGACCAGGTAAAGCTCAATGGGAACAGTATATTAATCGTATTGGTTCTTGTGCTAGCTTATTAGGCCAGGCTAATGAATTATGCCAAGGTGATCAAGAAGCAGATATTGAAAGGCTTGAAAATATAATACAATTAGAAAATAAAGCCATAGACAGTTGCTCATGGGACTATGATTACCAAAATGGTACAAAACTTTGGCATAAAGAATGGGAACTTTCGAAAGCTGCAATCCAAGCAAGAAAAATGATCATTCAGATGTCACAAATCAAGATTGCTACGCTTAAACAAGAACTACAAAGCAAAAAAGAAGCGGAAGAAAAAAAACGATTTGATGATTATTGGAATGAGCATCAAGAAGATAAAGAAACTTTTGAAAATGAAAAGAATGAATTGGCTTCAGAAATTGCCAAACATGAGTCGGAAAAAGAAATTGTTCCAGGTACTGATGAGTTAAAAAATCTAAAGCAACAATTACAAGATTTGGAAAATCAAAAGTCTGCATTAGGTGTTTTTAAAATGAAAGAGAAGAAGGAGTTACAAGCTAAAATTGCTGAAATGACAATGCAGATTTGGAATCTTCGTAACAAGGTGGATGCAAGTATTAGAGATATTGATGCCGCTATTGAACCACTTAAGAAAAGGATTGATGATATCAATAAGGAATTAACAAAAGCTAGATAAACTAAATCATTTGTAAGTACTTTAAAACAAGTTGAAGTCATCCTGATTAGCTAATTTTGGATATTCGTATTCGTCATTCAGACTTTCGGTATACATATCATTGACCATGCCGATTGATACCAAATCTAACTCGCTTAATAAAAGACCGAGTTGTGCACACCGCAACAAAAATAGTGGTGTTGTCATTTCTCGGTCAATCGAGCGAGGTTTTTTTTTGCTTCAATCTGCGTTTGTACATTCAAGCCCCATAATTCAATCAGTTGTGGTAAGACCTGATAAATTGAGAAGGTGTTAAATTGCTCTAACCATTCATCAATATCATCCGGTTGGGAAGAATCTGCATGCTTTGCCATGACATAGGCTATGTTCTCAAACATTTCCAATGAGCCTGGATCAATGTTGCTGCTAGATTCTTTATTTGCTTGTATCCGTTTATTCAGTTCATTGATATCTTTGTAGATATCACGATTGAACCGGACACGATAAATACGAGGAATGGCAGCCGATGCTTTGAATAACACCGGCTTGCCATCAATTTCTATTTCTTTTGTCAGTGCCATGATTAGGACCCACTTTCTGTAGTAGCTGTGGTTGTAGTCTTAGGTACTGGACGATATACAGTTGTATACCATGCATTGTAGACAGCATCTGTGGTTGCATCGCCAGTCTTTGCTTTTACAACACCATCAGAGAGTGGACGTGCTTTCAGGTTCAGCTTTTCCGTCTGGACTTCCTTCTTTTCAGTATTGGTTGCAGATGCAATTGTTGGACGAGAAGCAGTGCAGTTGTACAGTACATGACGGATCTTCTTAACATCACCATCAAACTCAAACAACAGAGCAAAAGGGGTCAGTTGGTCGGCAGTATTTTCGACCAGAACACCATTCGTGTCTTCTGTTTGGCTCAGTGCTAGTGTTAAAAATTCCTGTGTGATCATTGCTAATTCTATTGAGCCATCATAGCCCATACTGTTGTTGACTACATAATAGGCAACCCCATCTGCATAGAATGGTTCAGGTTCACCATTTGGGTCCATAGATAGACTCACTGCACCCGGCAATCCGTAAATCTTTGTGAATGTTTCTTTTCCCTCTGCATCTAAGGACAGCGGTGCAAAGTGAACATTGCAAAGATTATATTTTATCTTGTTAGACATAGGTTATTCCTCCATTTCATAGAGCACTTCATATAAATGCTCACTTTCGATCCACATTTCACTCTTTGTGAAAAAGAAGCCATGCGTGTTCAGCACGGCTTCAACTTTATTTTCAGATACAGGATCTTTCTTATCTGTATAAAGCTCAAAATCAATCTCATTGAAAACAGCATATCTTGTTCCATCAGCTGCAAACGGGTTATCCCCAGGCACCAAGAAAATTAGGAAAGGTACAGTAGGGGATTCTCCTTCTGCAAAGTGATGATAAGCACAGGGAAATCCTGTCTCTTCAGCGATTGTTTTAATGTCTTTGATTGAGAGCATTTGTAATGTCTTCCTCAAGCTTGGTAATTCCATCTTGTTCTGCTACAGCGATGTGAGGCTGTGCTTCGACACGGCCACCACTGCGCTTTGCGTGGCCCTTTTCCAGGTTCTGCGTCAAATAGGCACGATTTCTGGAGTAGACGGTCAGTTCTAGCGAGTGGGAGTCGTCTTTATCCTTATAGACACTCCAAGACTTCTTGTACTTCTGTGTATTTCCCACAGGTGCTTTCTGCTGGATCTCTTTTCGGACTACTTTTGCAGAATCTTTTACGGCTTTTTTCATATCCTCCGTTGCCAGATTTGCATAGTCTTTGAGTCTATCCATGATGGTGTCAGCCAATTCGCCGATAGCAATTGATTTATCATTCATGATCTGGCTGCCTCCTGCAGTTAAACTTGATGGCATGTTTCTTGTAATTCAGATGGTCAATGCTTTCGATGTTATAGATGATTCCATCCAAGACAATCCGATAACCATCTGTAGTAACAGCAGTTGTTCCCTTACACCAGCGGGTTGTGATGCTGCAGGTGTCTTTGGAAAAGATAATTCCAGCATCAGATTCTTCTGTTCCAGATTCACCACCAACTGTCACATGATGAGTGAAGGAGTCAACCCAGCCGTTTGTATGGTTACCATAAGCATCTGTAAGTACGGTTAACTTTTGAAAGGTAACCTTTTTGTTTAATGCTGCAATTTCCATTAGAACTCGACCTCCCGACTGCCAAACAATAAGTAGCGCAACGTAAGTATGAGTTCGTGAAAGTCGGCTTCTTCACGATGCTCGTACTGATAGGAGACTGAATAAAGTACAGCAATCTTGCCATTGGCACAACTTTCGAGTACTTCTTCTGAATCGGTACGTAAAACATCCATGCACAATTTTTCAGAGTTGCTGATCAGTGTGGTGATAAGAGCGTCGTCATCACTGAAGTCGACTCGGAGATAGTTCTTCATTTCATCCAATGTGACGATCACTCTCATTACCTCCTGCAGCCATTAAGCTGCTTTCACGTTCAGAATCTGTACTGCTTCAGGGAGAATCAGTTTGCCATCAACACGTTCTTTGGCAACGTAACCAATCATGCCATTGCCGGCAAAGAGTTCTCTGAGTTCCTGGAAGGAACGAGTGCCACGGTCGCCAATGTTGTAGTAGCTGAAGTCACCAAATGCGATAGCAGGCTTACCCACTTCCAATGCAGGTGCATATGTAGAAGTGTGGATGGAATAGCCAAGTAACTTATCTGGTTCGCCAGCAAGATAAGATGGCTGCCAAAGGTATGCACCGTTGTTGTCCTTTAACTTGCGAACAGTAGCGAGGGTATGATCATTCAAAATAAAAGACGCGTTCTTTCTATAAGCGCGTCCTAATGCATAGATCAGATCCATGATGTTATCTCCAGTCACTTTGACAGTTTCAGCAGTGACAGATACCTTGCCACCATTTGTGCCATCGAAGATACCTGTAGGTTTTCCAGTGCCATCACCATTTAAGAATGCATCTTCTTCTGCATTTCCCAGAGCCTTGCCAAACTGAGCGGTTAAGTAAGACTCAAGGTTAAATGCATTATCGTAGAGCAGTTCTTCTGTAATTTTGACGGCAACATGAAGCTTATGAGCATCCAAAATCTTTTGGTCAAATTTAGCATCGCCAAAAGTGAGTGCCTGTCCTTCCTCGATCCATGCTGCTGCGGGTTTTGTGCCAGCAATATTAATCTTATGATCGCCAGAAGTTGTAATGGTAGTAGCGAGTGTTCTGAAGATGTTTTCATCTTCCAGAGCCTGAATTAAGCGGGAGTCCCATTCCTCAGGAACTAAGAAACCACCATCGGCATCTACCTGTTCCTGCAATACGTTCGTGACAACTTTGCACTTGGAACGGATATAGTTCATAACATCTTTATGGTACTGTGCAGATGCGCGACCAGTCTTTTCTTCAGGTGTGTTGCTGGTGGATCTTGGGCTTGTCATCAGTGGGGAGTTAACAGGCTTAGATAATTCCTTGTCCAGTTCCTCCATTTTTTGCATACGATTGATTTCTTTTGTCAGGTCTGTGATGTCCTTTTCCATCTGATCGTATGTTGCATCGTCTGCAGGTTCGAGTGTTCCCTTGCCTGTACGATGCTCATCCAGAAATTCCTTTGCGGAGTTCCAAGCCTTCGCACGCTTATCAATCAAATCTTGAATCGTCATTGTAGACATGTTTTTTCCTCCTTACATTGTCTGCTTGAGCAGGTCAAGTCTGCTCATCAAATCCGAAACATTACGTTCCGGCCGTTTTGCATGAATCTTGTTGAGTAACACATTAGTTACTTGTTTTTCACTGTAGAGGTTGCCTGGAGAAGGGAGTATTGTTTCGCTATTTATGGAACGATCTAACACCGCATCTGCAAAACCAAGCTCGATAGCTTTATTTGCATTCATCCATGTTTCTTCTTCCATCAATCTAGCAATCTTATTGCGGGACATCCCAGTCTTGATCTCATAGGCGTTGATGATGCTTTCCTTTACTTCGTCCAGCATTTCAATTGCCTTCTGCATATCGTTGTGATCACCCATGGCAATTGTTGCTGGATTGTGGATCATCAGCATCGCAACAGGTGAGATCAGCACCTTTGTGCCGGCCATAGCAATGACCGAAGCTGCCGAAGCTGCAATGCCATCGATCTTTACTGTCACGTTGCCTTTGTAATCCATCAGCATGTTGTAGATCTGTGCTGCTGCGATACAGTCACCACCAGGACTGTTAATCCAGATTGTGATATCTCCAGTTCCTTGGTTCAGCTCATTACGAAAAAGAGCAGGTGTGATATCATCGTCAAACCAGCTCTCTTCTGCAATTGTTCCTTCAAGGAATAGGGTGCGCTCTATTGTTTCTTCCTGGGTGTTTTCATTTTTTATATGAATGTCTTTCCACGCCCAGAAGCGATTGATTGTATTATTTTCCATTGTTTTCCTCCTCAGGCTTAGCCTGTTCAGGTGATGCCTGTTGTGTAGACGCGGCAAAAGCACCAGCATCTTTTAATTTGGTCATGTTTCCATTGATAAGATAAAGATTGCCACCTTCTTCTGGTGGAATCTTGTCCATGTTCTCTAGTTCACGGATATCGTTTGCACTCATCCAGCCATTTTGACGACCGACAGCATATCCATTCATACGGGATTGGTAGTCACCACGCAGTAAGCCATCTACATTGAACTTGAAGAAGAACTCACTCTTTTGATCAGCAGTAAGTAATCGACGATTCATTGACTGCTCCCATCGTGCAACCCAGGGATCAAGGGTATACTTCACAAATTCGAGTGATTGCTGCTCGATGTTTGAGAAAGATGACTTTTCAAGGTCAGCCAGCATATGTGGAGGGATACGGAAGATCCGCGCAATCTCATCAATCTGGAACTTTCTAGTTTCCAAAAATTGAGCCTCATTTGGTGATATCGAGATTGGGGTGAATTTCATACCTTCTTCAAGTACTGCTATCTTATTTGAATTGCCAGAGCCACCAAATGTCGACTGCCAGGATTCTCGGATGCGTTCCGGATCTTTCACAACACCAGGATGTTCAAGAACACCACCAGGAGAGGCACCATTTGAGAAGAACTTAGCCCCATATTCTTCTGCAGCAATTGACATTCCAATTGCATTTTTGGCCATTGCAATCGGTGAATAACCAACTAAGCCATCAAAACCAAGACCAGGAATATGTAAAACTTGGGAAGGTGGCAAAATAACAGTTGTGTCTTTTAGAGTCGGTGCATCGGTATCTCTGACAACGTAGGAGTAATAAAGCTGCCCATGTTCATCACGATCCACAGTCATCCGATCAGGCATCAAAGGGTAGAGAGCTACAATGTCTCCTTTTCCATTTCGGATAATCTGCGCATAAGCGTTTCCCCACAAAAGTAGATGGGTCATCAAAGTTTCACGGAAGACAAACGATGTCATTTCTGGATTTGGTTCATCATGGAGTATGAAATACATCGGATTATCGATTGCTTTCTTCTTGGATCCATTTTCGTCATACTCAAATAAGTGCAAGGGGAGACCGGCAACAGCTTCTGAAAGAATACGGACACAGGAGTAAACTGCTGTCATTTGCATGGAACTTCTTTCTGTGACATTTTTGCCAGCAGTAGAAGGACCAAATAAAAACCGATAACCACTTCCATTAGTGCTGTTGGTTACCGGTTTATCTCTTGATTGAAAGATTCGATGAAAGATGCTCATAATTTAGCCCTCCAATAAAAAAGCACCTCACTAGGAGGTGCCAAATAATGATTCAGTTTTCTTCTGACTGGTTCAGATTCAGACAATCTGCAAGATCCTCTTCTGTAACACCTGCAGTCGCCGCCTGGTTCCATGCTTGTCTTGCAGCAAAGGCGACTTTCATTGATTTTAAGAAAGTGTCCTCTGTTTTATTGGTATAGATTTGAAACCCGGTATCGAAAGCTCTCAATAATGAAATGTGTTGAATTTGATGTGGCATGATGAATTTCTTCCTTTTATGCTATGATCTCTAAAGAGAGGTAAACTCTCTTGGACAGGCCGCATCAATGTGCTGCCTGGATGTTACTTGGTCTTGCGTGCTTGTTTGATCAGAATGATTGCTGTGAGTAGGTTAATCATCGCTGTTATCAAAGGCTGTAGGACCTTTTTTAGCATTTTCCTTTCATGAAGAAAGTATAAAAGAAGGTAAGCCACATTTAGGTCCGAAAGTTGTCCCAAAAATGATGAATTTAAGTGAGTAATCCACAGAATATCAGAAGTTATCCACATTTTATAGAATCAATAATCCACGAGTATCATAAACAGATTCGCTGTTATCATTACCGCAGCGGATTGCTCGATCTAGTCCCATAATCATGGCAATTGCGCCATCAATTTTCTCAGTAGATTTTTCCTTGTCTGCCTTAATATTGCCAGCTGGATCACGACGAATGAAGATGTTGTCCATCATCCATGAAAGAACGGGCTGGCCACCATGGGCAATCTTCTGTTCCAAGGTTAAACGCATCAACTCTTTGGTAGGCGGGCTCATGTCTTTGAACCCTTGTCCAAATGGCACAACTGTGAAGCCCATACCTTCAAGGTCTTGAACCATTTGTGTTGCTCCCCAGCGGTCAAAAGCTATCTCACAAATATTGAATCGTTCACCAAGCTTCTCGATGAATTTTTCAATATAACCATAGTGAACAACATTACCTTCGGTTGTTTCCATGCAACCTTGTTTGATCCAAATGTCATAAGGTACATGATCACGATTGACTCGCAGAATAACATTTTCTTCTGGTATCCAGAAGTAGGGGAGAACGATATATTTGTCATCCTCATACTGAGGTGGAAAAACCAAAACAAAAGCCGTGATATCAGTTGTAGAAGAAAGATCTAGTCCACCATAGCAGATACGGCCTTCAAGTTCGTGTTCATCAACAGGAAATGCACAAGCATTCCATTTGTCCATTGGCATCCAGCGGACTGCCTGTTTTACCCACTGATTTAGTCTGAGCTGACGAAAGGCATTCTCGTCTCCAGGATTCTGCTTCGCTGATTCACATGCAGCTTTTACCTTCTCAATATCAACCGTAATGCCAAGAGATGGATTTGCTTTCTTCCATACCTTTGGATCAGTCCAGTCTTCTTCCGGTTTTGCACCATATATGACAGGGTAGAAAGTGGGGTCCACTTTACGACCGGCTAGGATATCTTCTGCTTTTTGATGTTGTTCATAGCAGATCGAATGAGTATCCGTACCTGCAGTTGTAATCAAAAAATACAATGGCTGCATTCTGGCATCACCAGAGCCTTTAGTCATAACATCAAACAGCTTTCGATTTGGCTGGGTATGTAGCTCATCGAAGACAACACCATGCACATTGAAGCCATGTTTAGAGTAAGCTTCAGCAGATAACACTTGATAGAAACTGTTGGTAGGCAAATAGATAATCCGCTTTGTGGCAGCTAAGATCTTTGTACGCTTATTCAAGGCAGGACACATGCGTACCATGTCGGCCGCAACATCGAATACAATTGAGGCCTGCTGCCTGTCAGCAGCACAGCCATATACTTCAGCACGTTCTTCACTATCGCCACAACAAAGAAGCAGGGCAACAGCTGCAGCCAGTTCAGATTTTCCCATCTTCTTTGGAATTTCTACGTAGGCAGTATTGAACTGACGATATCCATTCGGCTTCAGGCAGCCAAACAAGTCACGTATGATCTGTTCTTGCCAGTCAATGAGATCAAAAGGTTTTCCTGCCCAGGTGCCTTTAGTGTGATGCAAAGCTTCAATAAATGAAACAGCATAATCAGCTGCTTGTTTGTTGTAGGTACTATCCTTGGCAATGAACTGTGTTGGTGTGTATTTCTTCAGCTTTCTCATTGCCATAGCATGGTAGTCTCCTTTCCAAATAAAAACGACCTATTGGTCGACTGTACGATAAACAGGTGGCATGCCACCAATGTTTATCAGATTTTATGTTTTTGTTACTTTGTGATGATGCTCATAACTTTGTCATAAGCCTTTGTGACTTCAGTATCTTTTGGCATAATGTCCCAACCACGATAGTAGCTGACGATTTCTTGTCCTTCTGCATTTCTGATTGATAGAACTGAAACTCTCCCACAATCGATTCCGAAGTCTGATTCTTCATCAAATACCTTAGCAGTATAAGTGTAGCTATTTCCATTAACCTTTACAGTTCCCTTGTTCCACATAATTGAATCCTCCTTGCCTTTTCTATGGCATCTTCATATTCGCTTTTATCAAGGAACATTGGGTGATCAATAAGATGTTTTTCTTGAGACAATGTTGAAATCACATATGCTATAACCATTAGCTCTAACAAATGCACAGAGCCAATTGTCGGCAATTGCAAGTCTTGAGAATGTCCGCAAATCATTCCATCCATCGAGCCCTCGGTTAACTCTTACTATCCATACTGTTTTCTTTGTGTTTGTCATATTGTTCTCCTTGCCTTTTCTATGGCATCTTCATATTGCCTCTTATCAAGAAGAATTGGATGATACACAGTTTAATCTGTGTCTACATCTTCAAATGTTTCTTCGTGGTTTGGGTCCCAAATCCTGGCCTCGCCATTCTTTTCAATGCGCCAGCATAGGCCTAGCATAGAGATTGCTTCCGTAAAGCCTGTAAACGCACTGTGGTTCCTAGGACCTCCAAACTTTTGATCAGCATAATAACGCTGTGCCAAATGATCCTCCGCAGTTGTAATCCAGTAATCATCAATATTGAGTTCTCTCATAGTAAGAACCTCTCTTTCTATGTATATACATCCCTCTAAAGTGTAGAAATTGGATGATACACATAGCCGAGTGTGTCTAGATACGGGAACATTTATCAACACCTAACAACGCAACACTAAGAGAACAGCCGTTGTCCCAGGCTACCATAATTGAACCCAGATCAGCGACACCAAGAACAGTTCCTTTAATTCCTGGTTCTGGAGCATGTGGATCATCCATGGTGATGAGCTTTACGCGGCTGCCGTTAGGATAGTTATTTCTGAGCTGCTTAATTACGGTTTGAGAAGGAAGATGCATCATACATTTTTATCCTTTCTTGTCCTGCTTGAATGTCGGAAGGCGGAATTTCCTTCTAGGTTCTTCATCAAAACCTTTCTGGTTTGTTTATATTGATCACCAATAAACCCAAGGTGCAATAAGCAGGCCCGCCACGTAAACTTTTCGTTATCTACGGCGACAGGTCTTGACGACATACGTGCACTATGCTGCGCTGTCGCAGTGAGTTTTATTATAAATTCCATGTAGGCATTTGTTGTTTCTAGATCCTCTGTTAGATTGAACCATGGAAAACTCAGTTTTCCATCTTCTTCATTAATCATAAAGCTGTCTGTTTCAAAGATCTTAGTTAGTATCGGCCGATATGCTTGGACAAAGCATTCAATGTTCTGTCGTGTATGTCCTTCATCACGCGGGGCAGGTACAGAAATTTCTAAGAGTTCCGGTTCTTCCTGTTTCTGTGATGCGCGGAATCCGTGGTCCGCAAGGTAGTTGAGTAAAGTTGTAATCTCTGTGGTGGTCATTTTGGAATTGATCACTGCACTGCAATCTTTGTTGACTGTGATTTGATCATTGATGACATAACGGAAACCTGGCATCTTGTATTCTGCTTTCGAGTGATAGAAATCAGCTATGGTGTTTGCCAGCTTTTTCCTTTTTGTTGGTTCTATTCTGAATTGATATGATTGCATGTCATATGCCTCCTTTGGCATGTATATACATTCCTCTGAAAGGCATATATAGCAAGGGTACATTGCGGCATTATGAGATCTTCTTCATTAGTTTTTGAATATCATTGTAAGAATATTCAAGGCCATCACGAATGCACACGATACCATCGGCTTTACCTACAGCTTCCATGTAACGATTCACAATAACGTCGCAGTACTTCTCATCCAACTCAGCCATATAGCAGATACGTTTTGCCTGCTCACAGGCAATTAAGGTGGAACCAGATCCACCAAATGGATCGAGCACGATGCAGCCAGTCATAGAACTGTTCATGATTGGATAGGCGAGCAGGGGAATTGGCTTCATTGTTGGATGGTCACCATTCTTCTTTGGCTTGTCATACTCCCATACAGTTGTTTCTTTTCTTCCAGCATACCAGTCGTGCTTGCCTTTCTTTTTCCAGCCAAACAGGACTGGTTCATGCATCCATTGATATGGAGAACGGCCAAGAACCAGACTGTTCTTCTTCCAGATGCAACAACCGGACAAATAAAAACCAGCATCTTGGAAGGCCTTACGGAAATTAAGACCTTCAGTGTCCGCATGGAACACATAGATGCTGGCATCGTCAGCCATGACTTTTTCTGTATTTATAAATGCCGCAAGTAGGAACTGATAGAATTTATCATCTTCCAGGTTGTCATTCTTGATCTTGCCAGCACTGCCCTGATAATTAACGTTGTATGGTGGGTCGGTAATCACTAGATTTGCCAGTTTTCCATCCATCAATGTTTCATAAGTTGTGGAGATTGTACTGTCGCCACAAATTAGACGGTGTCCTCCTAGTTTCCATAGGTCGCCTGACTTTGAGAAGATTGGTTTCTTCAACTCGGCATCTACATCGAAGTCATCCTCGTGTACACTGTCCTTCAGATCTGTTTTGAACAAATCATCCAGTTCAGCTTGATCAAAGCCCGTGAGAGAGACATCGAATTCTGTACCTTGCAGGTCCGTGATCAACAGGGCTAACTTATCCTTATCCCATTCACCCGAGATCTTATTCAAGGCAATGTTCAGAGCCTTCTCGTGTTCCTCATCAAGATTGACTACCACACACTCAACTTCCTCGACCCCGGAATCCTTCAGTACTTTCAAACGCTGATGGCCACCAACAACTTGACCGGTTGCTTTATTCCAGATGATTGGATCAACGTAACCGAACTGATCCAGGGACCGCTTCAGCTTGTCATACTCTGGATCACCAGGTTTCAGATCTTTACGTGGGTTATAGTCAGCAGGGATAAGAGCGGATAGTTTTTTCTTTTCAATAATCATGAGATTACCTCTTTCTTGCACTTAATAAACGCTCCATGACATCATCCTGTGGATTGAGTCCACCGAAATCTGATGTGGAGTTCTCTTTAACAATCTGAAAAATTTGAAACCAGGTCTGATTGACCTGCTTCATATAAGCCTGGCTCATGGTGACATATGGGGATGTGATGGCATTGCCAGTCGTTGGGTGCTTGGCAAGCATTCCAAATTCGGAGATTGCTTCCTCACATTGGATCCATCTGGAAACAGACATTGCGTATTGTTCTATGAGCTGAACATTAATAATTTCTGTACAGCCTCGTTCTTTCAACCAGGACCAGGTTTCTTTATAGACCGAAGTGGCAACGAGTTCTTCACCATTCTTCTGTTTGGCCTTCATGAACTCTTTAATAGGTGGCATGTCTTCACCAGTAATTTCAGTAGGAGAAGGAAGATCTACAATGGTTGCCTTGCGGCCTTCGAGCATAACTTCCGTGAGCGCTTTTTTCTTTTTACCAGATCCCAAACGGGCGCCACCTCGTCTCGTTCCATCTTTCGCCATGCAACAGTCTCCTTTCAGACAACTAAAAAAGTCGGCAATTGGGGGGTGCCGACTTTCGCTATATTGTAGCCGATAGAAAATGGCTACTTTGATTCCTCACTCATTTTTGCGCCGCAATGTGGGCAGGTTTCTTTTTCCATGTTTACTTCAAAACCACAATTGCTACAAGTGCAATGTGGACTATAAAGGACACCACTAACAGAGTTCTTTGTAGCGATCTGTTTATGGATCCAATGGGCTTTTAATGCATTTTTCGGTATTCGTGTATCCATGTCTTCAGTTTACTCCTTTAATTGGGCCTTTGAAATGCCATTTTTGTGCGCGTGACCCTTGCGCCGTTTCCCATCAAAACATCGGTAGGGATTGAGATCCCCCTAGGGAGTGCCGGTCGGTGCCACTCGTATACAGAACTTTTATATATAGTGTTTTTTAGCCCCTAGCAAAACTTTCCTATATGACTGGCACCGAGTGGCACTTTTGCTTAGCGGTCGTGCCAACGGTCACCCATCTGAGTAGTGATGCGAGAGTGGCAGGGCTTGCACAATGCCATAAGGTTGACCCAGTCATTGGTACCTCCATGGCCCAAGGGAACGATGTGGTGGACTTCGGTTGCTGCAGTCGTCCTGTCTTGTTTCAGGCACTCCTCACAGAGTGGGTGGGCATGGATATAGGTGTTGCGGATCTTCTTCCATGAACCTTGGTACCTTGACCGTTCGATAGGGTCACGACCATAGCGTTCGTACTGCTGGTTCATCATCTTCTGGTGTTTCTCGCAGTACCGTTTGTCCGTAAGGTCAGGACAACCTGGATAAGCACAGGGGTGTTTTGGTCTGGTTGGCATGTTTTCTCCATAAAAAAAGCCCTTAGCAACAATTTTGGGGGGTTGCCTGAGAGCTCTTAGCCTTATTGGCTATTAATATAATAGCATACAGATTATCAAAGTTTGTCCACAAAATTACTCATCTCTCTCTGGATGATTTTTGTAATACCGTTCTTCTGCATTAAGACATATCTCCATAGCTTCATAAACCGGACGAACTTTTATGTGTTTAGAATATCGAGCGCTTTTACAGTAGGCAGACAAACACTCACGAAATTTCTTATCTTCGAACAAGGGCACCCAATCCGGTCTATTATCATAGGCATACGCCTTTAACTCGTAAAAAGAATAGTTTTTGGTTTCTTTAGCATATTGGAGAATCTCAAATGAGATTTTTCTATTATCTTCATTTATAGGCATACTTATATATTACCTTTTGCACAATATTGCTTCAAGCATACAAATTCTAAATTTAGAATGATATCATTGGACAAGATAGTTTAAGGAGATTTTATGGTAGATAAATATAGACCTGTTATTCCTGATGGAGCACATCTTGTTGATTCAAAGGACAGAGAAGGTAAACGAGGGCTTGCATATGATAAAAATGGAAAACTTGTTGATAATGTGAAGTGGGTCAAAGTTGATGATGATGTTCCAGAATATGTACTGACGGAGGAAGATGACAGCAATGATGAAGACCCATTAGCCACATATAATGAAATTGAGAAGACAACAGAAAATATTGCAACAATAATAAAATATATTGTGGAGTTTATTCATATCTACATTGAACATAAGAATGAAATTAATAGTTTTTTTAGTAAAGGTTATACAGGAATAAAAGACTTTTTCAAAAATTTATGGGAACCAAGATCTAAGAAGATTGTCGTGGATAAAGAAAGTACGGAAACAAATAATGTCGAATTATTGAAGAAACCAAATGATAAAATTGATAAAGAAATTTTGAAAGAGCCTGAAGTAATAGATGCTGCAAAAGAGCTAAGTGAATCTGATACAAATGCTGATGCAGAGGAACATTTTATAAAAGCGGTTTTACTTTCTGAAACACTAAAAAAGGAATTGGAAAAGTATTATATGGCATCTGCCAAAGAAAATGGCACAGGTACATTAAACTATGATGAATATCGCTCACAAGTTCAAAAACTGACAAAAGATAATATTGATAAAATTTTGAGGATAGATACTAATAATGATTTGTCATCACAGGATATTACTGATTTGTTAAAACAAATGAGAACTAGCAAACCAGAAACTAATCCTGAAGAAATGCAGGAATTATTAAAAGACAAAAATGACAACGTTTCACTGAAGCAAAAGAAGCACATCTGATTGATGTACTTCTTTTTTTAGCTGATTACATCATGACTCCAAACAGCAGTGTGGCAAGATGCTGTACTGCGCGGTTCTTTTTGTTATAAGCAGAACTGCGTTCAATGCTAAAGTGATCCATGATGGTGTACACTGCGATGCATTTTTCCTGGGCTCCAGTCATGTAGAATTCATGGAGGATGAAGCGGTCGTTTTCAGAGAGATGTTGCCATGCCGGTTCGAACCACTTCATGAACTTGATGGCAACATAGTATCTCCGAGCGTAGATATCGGTGATCTCGATGGCATCTAGCAACTTTTCTTCGTGAGCATTATTGTTATGGATTTTTGGCATTCCATCAATAACAGGAGAATGAACAGTTGCCGCCGCATCCTCGACTTCTCTTATTTTTCGTGGAGTATCAGATACGATGAATTTCATGCTGTCATAATTACATAATGCTCTGATCGTAGATTTGATAGCTTCTTTTGTAGCACTCTCAGATTCATAATCGTTTGTAGGATTATTCATCGTATTACCTTTTTCACGGCATTGATGAGTGCTGTCTGTGCCATGTTTTTTGATTCGAGAGCTTGTAGGATATCTTTATCAATAGTTTCCTTTGTTATGATGTGGTGGATTACAACGGTTTTTGTCTGACCTTGCCGGTATAGTCTGGCATTAGTTTGCTGGTAGAGTTCCAGGGACCAAGTCAGCCCAAACCAGATCAAGGTAGAACCGCCAGATTGAAGGTTCAGTCCATGGCCTGCAGAAGCAGGATGGATGACTGCAACTGGGATGCTTCCGGCATTCCAATCCTGAATATCCTGTGATGACTTCAACTCTCGAACAGTGAAACGCTCTTTGATACGTTTTAAGTCATGCTTGAACCAGTAGGCAATCAAGACTGGTTTTCCGTTTGCAGCCTCAATCAAATCTTCCAGTGCATCCAGCTTTCGATCATGAATATGAATTGGATCTTTGTTTTCGTCATAAATAGCACCATTTGCCATCTGAGCTAGCTTTCCAGATAGAACAGCAGCATTCATTGCATCAATTTCAGTACCCTGTAGAGATACAACCATTTCTTTTGCGAGGGTGTCATAGATTTCTTGTTCATCCTTGGACATTGAAACTTCAACATTATTCATAACTAAGTCTGGTAAGTGCAGATAGTCGGATGATTTCATAGAAATCGTAATATCTGAAATCTTGTTATAGATCCGCTCCTCTGCACCCGGCAAAAGGATGTAGTTATGGGCGTATGGTCCATAACCTTCTGGACGGAAGTAGTTATCACGATAGCCAGTGATGTATTTGCCTAAACGCTCACCTTTATCCAGCAATCGGAACTCAGCAAAGAGATCCATCAGTCCATTGGAAGAAGGGGTGCCAGTTAAACCAACAACTCGTTTGATGAAAGGACGCACCATTTTCAATGACTTGAACCGTTTGGCTTTCCATGACTTGAAGGATGACAGTTCGTCAATGACGAGCATATCCCAGTTGAAGCGGATACCTGATTGCTCAATCAACCAAGGAATATTCTCACGATTGATTATCGTAATGTCAGCATTCTGCCAGATTGCAGCTTTTCGTTCTGACTCTGTTCCAACTGCGACCGCGTAAGTGAGATTCTTCAAATGATCCCACTTACAAATTTCTGCCGGCCAGGTGTCTCTAGCTACGCGGAGTGGAGCTACTACAAGAACCTTGTGTACAGCAAACTCGTCATAGATTAGATTGTTGATGGCCGTTAAGGTTAGGACGGTTTTGCCAAGTCCCATATCGAGGAAAATGGCAGAGACTGGATGGTCTTCGATATACTGTGTGGCGTAGGACTGATATTCATGTGGTTCATACTTCATAAAGAACCACCTTCAATCTCATTCAGTACTGGTTCGATCTCTAGGGGACAATCGATGCAGTATACTTTGAAACCAAGATGCTCAAGTTGGATCTTCCTTCTGAGCTGGAGTGGCCGCATCTTCTTCCCAGGTGCTTTCAGTTCAGCAAAGGCAATTCTTTTGTGGGGCAGCAGGATGATTCGGTCAGGGACTCCATCAAAGGCGGGGGAGACCCATTTTGGACACAGGCCATTATGCCGGTATACTGCTTCTACCAGCAGCTTTTCGATGTCTTTTTCTAGCATCAGAGATTTATGTAGTGCCACTCGGTGCCACTCATTCCAAGAACTTTTATATAGGGTGATTTTTATCCCCTAGTAAAACTTTCCTATATGACTGGCACTGACCGGCACTTTTTATGGAATTTTGGCTTAAATACTGGCGAAATCAGTATTTAGCCGTAATCCCTTCACATACTTGCCTTTGTTACTTCTGTAATGATCGAACCCGGCAATTTCCAATGATGAATAGAAGTCCTGCGTGCTTCTGATGAATTCACCATTTGCTTGAGTATATTGCCGATATTGCTGGTATAAAGGACCAGACTTTTCTGCATAGGTCTTGTCTACTTCACAGCAATCTTCAATGAAATGTGTCAGCCAGTCATTTGATTCCCTGTAGGCATTGATAGCATCCTGGACACAGGCTGGAAGTGTTAAATCGTAGTCCTCGTTGATTACTTGTTCTGCGCCCTCAATGATCCATTTTAAAATTGCTGGGCCAGCATTGTGCACAAGGTAATCGGAATAGTTCTTGATATCCGATGATCCAGTGATTGTTGCATCAAAAGGAATGACAATCAGACGACGCCAGGTTCCTGGATCATTGGCGCCGACCCTTGGTAAATGGTTTGTATAAAGGACAAGGGTGTGGGTAGGCTTAAAGCCAAACGGGCTCTTGTATTTTTTCTCGGCGTACACTTGGTCAGTGGAACAGAGCTGTTTGATCATAGAGGTATCCAGCCGGACACCTTCCTTTAGCTCTGCAGCAATCACCAGTCGCTTGCCTTTGAGTTCAGCCATCTCAGGTTTTGTATTTGACCTGGAATGGACGGTTAAAGTGTCAGCACTAAGTTGTCCGCCATAGGATCCAAGTACCGCATTAATAGAATTCCAGAATGTTGACTTGCCATTGGATCCAATCCCATAGGAAATAACCAAGGCTTCTACAAACACCTTGCCAATTGCTGATAAGCCGACAACCTTATGAACGTAGTCGATAAGTTCTTTGTCTCCTGCGAATGTTTTATCCAGGCTTCCAAGCCAGAGCTCTTTACCATCATCCCCAGGGGAGACACGAGTTATTTTTGTGATGAGATTAAGAGGATCATGGGGTTTCATGCCGGACATTCCTTTACGAAGGTCATACGTGCCTGCGGGGGTGTTCAATAAGAATGGATCTGCATCCATATCTTCTGTGCTTATTTCCAACATTGGCTTTGCGGCTTCTAGAGCAGCTTTAACATACTTCATATCCCTGCGTTTCATAACGAAGGCAAGATACTGTTGTGCACTGTAGTAATTCAGGGCAGCATGAAGCTGGTTGCCTTGAAAATTAGCAGGTGACTTTTTGGCTGCTTGAACCTGTATCTCACTGAGTCCAACTGTCTCGAGGGATTCCTTTGCTTTCTTAAAATCACTGAGAGCATCGGACAACTGAATCTTAAGAAAGTCCTCTGCTGCTGCAAACTGCTGAGCTTTCGTCTCGACCCAGTGGTCTTTCACGAAGCGGATGTAATCTGTGCCATCAGAGTACTTGAGCTGGTTTTGACAATTCCGAGCAAGGCACATCCCTTCTCCAATATCCGAGTAATCATCTGGCTTGAGTGGAGAAGGAACAGTACCAAAGACGTTATTGTAGATTGTGGGTGGAATGTAGCCATCTTCATTGGATACTTTGTTGCCAAATTTTGAGGCACTCTGCCAGACCTTATCTAGTTCTGATTGGTCAAGGGGTGGATTACACTTTTGAGCCTCTTGATCAAAGATCTGCCGAGCTTTATCTGAGAAACCGTACCGTTTGACAATCTTACCGGCAAATTGAGACATGTGATTGTTTCTGGTTCCTTCACATACAGTGGGAGTATCCACAGGTATGGAGAGATATTGGTCGATTGTGAGACTGCCATTCTGCCAAAGAATGTCCTGAGTGGATGTGCCGAACACAAACCTGGCAGCATCTAGAGCGTTGTCATCAAAGAATGGGTACACGGATTGGATTTTCTGTTTCAGAGCAGCATAGACCTCCGCTTTTTTAATCGTGGTGATAGGAAAATATACATGAAAACGTGACCGAGCAGACTTGCTGCCTTTGGTCACCATGTTGTGCCGGCTGGGAGAAATGACTAAGGCGACACCTGGAAAGAATGCTGCCATGGAGTCTGGCTCGACCCAGTCTTCTGGATTGTCTGATAGATCATTGTCTACATCCAGCATGATAGTGTCGGATTCGATGAAATTGGCTGTGTTTCTGCGGTTGTTCTTGAACTGTGCACAGACATGGTCTTTTGCGATGGCTGCAATGAAGGAAGCAGAGTCCTTCACCTCTATCTTGTGGGGATAGACAGTGTTGGACTCCTTTCCTACGTAATCTGATGCAAATAATGTCAGTCGCATGATTGAATACCTGTTTGACGAATCTGGTCGTCTAAGGTGTGAACAATAGCGTTCAGTGCTTTCATCAGTGTGAGCAGTTCTGAGTTGCCACAGAATACCAGGGAGATACCATCATTGTCTACAGTCACCTGCATGTCAGTGCACTTCTTGTTGCTGAGTTTGATGAAGGTAGTTGCACCTTCGCCAACAAAGCCAGTCGTACCAGCTTCCGCAAGTAGGGTGTTATCGTCCTCAACCTCTATCTCCCATGTGGTCATCTCCTGATCATTGATGGATTTATGCTTCTTTCTTATTTCGTTCATATGAACTCCTTCTCTAGGAACCATAAAGGGCTCCCACTCATAAGCTACTTGGAAGCCCTTTTTTGCATGAAAATCGAAAACTATTTATTTAAATTGAGCAAAATATACTGATGCAGCTTTTCCTGAGCTGATTTTGAACGCCGAGTGATGGTGGAAACAGCGACACCTTGGCGTGAAGCAATATCGGTAGCACTCAGGCCATCAACAAACTGCAAGGTCAGTACAGCGATTTCGCCCTCTGATAGAATAGCCAGTCCTTGCTGGAGCAAGGCGAGCTTGTTTTGGTGCTCTGAGTTAAAGCTGTAGCTCGGTTCATATGACCACTTCTGGAATACTTCATTCGGCACATGATTGTTCAAACAGTTAGGTAATGAAGTACAGTGTTTTGACTCCCTGTTGTTGGTGGCATTGTCCATAGCATCCATTTTCTTCAATGATTGAATCTGTTCTTGCGTACAGTCGGTAATGCTGGTTCTGTAGGTGTAATACTTTGCACATTTTTCACTTTTTGACATATTCTGTCCTCTTTCTCCGGACGTAAATCCTTCGAATCGGGACAGTGAAAAAGGAGTCCACTGCACGTTTACCGGTTATTACCCGACTCGAAACGCGCAATGAGGCCACTTTGAAAACATCATCGCTAAATATTCAATTGTCAGTTTTATCTGCCTGCAAAGTGAGCTGCAGACTCGGGCAGAACAAACTCAGTAGTTTACCGTCATGCTGAGGACGGTAATGAAGATATAAATGTATCTATAACAGTGGGCTTTTTAACTTCATACTCATGACAAGGTAACCTTTATCTGAAATTCGCCTCAATGGCGTAAAGTTCACTGAAGATATCAGGCAGATCACACGGATTCAGGTCTTCAACGCTGTGAGCGCTATATCTTTGAAAAACGGAGTCAGCCACAGCTAAACCAATTTGAGAGTTGATTATAGACACTGATTCTTCAATGCTTGTGATATAGTTATCTTTTTTGTTGGTTGTCATTTTTTTCTTTCTTTCTCTCAGTTCCCTTTTCAGTAGGTGCTGGCAGTTGTTTAGGGTTCACTGGAAGATTTGATAGTCACAGATCTTTCTTTGAACTTACTTTTTTCGTTGCTGTTCTTATCTTGGGATTGTAATCAAGGGAAAGTTAATCGCTGTCCTTGTGAAAACGGCAGGTGTAGCAGTTTATTTTGCAGAGATAACGTTTACTGGATGGTCAATCACAGCGGCTGTGCCATTGTTGGCTGTGACGATAGCAGCTGCTATAGTCAGTCTTGTTGACTGGTATCCACTTATATGCAAGTCTTTGAGATAGATTTTTTGTTCGATGGTCTTTGCAACTTTTTTCAAAATATTCGATAAATCCCTAGTAATTTCGTTCTCGATACTTTAAAATAAGTAGGAATAATTATGAATTACTTGTAATTACTGATGTGAGAGAACAAATTTGTAAGTTGTTTTACCTTACACAGTTATTTTGCTACTAAAAATTTCCGTTTTCCCTGACACCAAAAAGGACATTATTCGGACAGGCACGGACATTATTCGGACAGGCACGGACAACGATACTTTTTTATAGAATGAGGATGAAAGAGTGGATTACAGTGAGTTTTTACAAAAGTTTTACCTGCCCGATCGTGGCGGCGCACTTGTAGGAAATAAATCTAAATCCAAGGTTGTTGAATTCTTCTTTAGTAATGCCATGAAAGAAGAGGCTCAAGGAATTCTTCCAACCTCGGATAGTACATATGAAAAATGGCTGACCAGAAAAAGGAACCCCCAAAGCAACATTTGGACGACTTTAGCAAATGAATTTGATCCCAGTAAACTTCAAAAAGCGCTCATTAAAACTCTGAATGAGACTACTTTGAGATCATTAATGGAGAGTTTCTGCATCACATTGGAAAAAGATGAAGTTCTTGATAGGGTCAATTTTACAAAAGCTATAGTTGCTCAATTCGAAGCTTTTGCATTTGGCGGAGGGGTTGCCGAGAATATCATTCCTGAAGAATACAAAAAGCCACCTGATCTTAGAGGCTTTGGTGCCTACATTCGGGAGGCTACGGAAAAGTATAAATATATGAAGTTTCCGACTGAGAATGAGCATTTGCTGGAGGATTATTTTGTTCCCAGCAATATAGGAACATTATCAGTGGCTTTGCCAGACAAAAACAAAGGCGATTGTATTGCTGATGCTACTCTTCAAAAGCTCCGGACATATGACCGTCGCGGAGAAACAAAATGTGTCATATTAATTGGAGCGTGCGGTTACGGAAAAACCCTAATGCTTCAGCATTTGTTTCTCGAATCAGCTAATCAAATTGCAAACACAGGTCTTCTTCCTGTGTTTGCTGAACTCAGAAATTTTTCGGAAGATGATCAAGATCTGTTTTTGTTTCTTGGAAATGTGGTGCAAGAGCTGGACAGTTCTTTTACATTGGAAAAACTGTCAGACCTTTTGGGAAAAGGCCAAGTTCAAATTCTTCTTGATGGCTTAGATGAAATGAACCCAAACGAAGCCAGCCATTTTCAAAGGAAGCTCTCTGAGTTCTGCCATCACTATCCAAACAATCAAGTGGTTATATCGTCCCGCCAGTGTCCTGCCATCAGCGGTATTAGGAACTTTAGCAAGCTCTATCTGCACCCTCTTGATGAAGACCAAATCCACTTGTTGCTCGATAAGTTGCTTCACGAAATTGACAATGAAAAAGAAAAAAGCACAGCGAAAAATACAGTTTTGTCGTTTCTAAATACGAGAACAGGATATGTAAAAGTCGAGGGATTTGTTGCAACAAATCCCATGCTCCTTACCATCATTATCAGAAATTATAAAAAACTCAACAAGCTCGATGGCGATAAAATGGAATTCTACGAATTAATGTACAATATACTTATTCACGGCCATGATGAAGACAAGGAATCATATGAGCGGTTTTTTATCAGTGTCAGTGATGAGGACGAATTCACGCGAGTCTTTAGAGAATTCTGTGCCAAAGCATATATGGATGGAGTTTTTGAGTTCAATCATTCATCATTTGAGAAGTATTATAAGTTGATTGAAAGTAAACAATCTCTGCAAAATAGAGCAAAATTCACGATGCGTGCATTTCAGCAGGATGTATGTGCAACAGCCTGCATGATGTACGAACAAGAATCGAATATTTACTACATTGATCCCGGATTCCAAGACTATTTCTTCGCTTGTTATTTTTACTTAGTAGATACTACTCAATGCAAAAAAATAGCTCGAGGATTGTGGAGCCGGCAACCAGACTCTTTCCGCAATCTTGATGCCTTGCAAATGCTATATAGGATTTCTGCGGAAAAAGTTGATATCTGCATTCTATACCCTTATTTAGACAGCATATTTAAGGGTAAATCTGATGATGAAGCATTTCTTCGGTTCTTGTCCTATAGCTTCGGACATATCACATACACGCTTTGGAATAAACCTTTGATTGATAAAGTTATGCAAGACGGGCCAGCTGCAGTGGAAAAATTTGATTGTGGTAATGATGCAAACCACACCAAAAACATTATTATTGAACTCATATGCGATGTTTTAGATCTTCCAAATAACTTTGTGATTAGTTCAATGGTAGATTCTATTCAGTCAAGCGAAAATAAGGTAGCATTCTACACCGGTGCATACGTGGAGATTACTAACCAAGGTGATACTGATCAAATACTACACAAATTGATACGGGCAGAAAAGCATGAAAATAATAAACTGGAATTAGGGCCTGCTACTATTCGCACGAAAAACGGAGAACCAATCTGTTTTGGTTATGCCTATACTGTTGATCCACATTCTCTTGTAGAGCAGCCTGAATTAAAAACAAATTTCATTGAGCTTTGCCAGGCGTCACATCTCGACGTGATGTTTGCAAAGGTTAGAAAATATTACGAAAGCATAGTTAAAAAACAGAGGGCAAATGAATACAACTAACACCAGAGTTATTTTAAGCGGAGGTGCAATAATGGGTAAATCCGAACATTGGATAGGTCTCGAGGATATTGCGGGCCATCTGGGCATTAGCAAGGATACAGTTAGAGGCTGGATTAAGAAAGGCACTATCCCATATCATAAAATTGGTAGACAATATAAATTCCGGATTTCCGAGGTAGATGCCTGGGTTGAGAGCGGTGCAAGCGCTGATGCGGATAAGCAAAATATAATGGAGGGTACAGATCATGAATGATATGAAAAAAGAGCGAGAGCGCGAGGAGTTACACCGCGCAATTTGGGCAATTGCGGATGAATTGCGTGGCGCCGTAGATGGCTGGGACTTTAAAAACTATGTACTTGGAACGATGTTCTACCGCTATATTTCTGAAAACTTAACATCCTATATAAACAAGGGTGAAATTGAAGCCGGGAATGCAAGTTTTGACTATTCGAAAATACAAGATTCTGAAGCGGAGGAAGCTCGCATCGGTCTAGTACAGGAGAAGGGCTTCTTCATTTTACCTAGTGAACTTTTTTGCAACGTGAGAGCTAGAGCCATTAGTGGAGAAGGCTGGACTTTCTCCAACGGTAAAGAAGAACAGCTCAATGAAAAATTGGAAGAAGTGTTTAAGCATATTGAAGAATCTGCCAAGGGTAGCGAATCAGAAAAAAGCTTTGAAGGGTTATTCACTGATTTTGATGTAAACAGCAATAAACTTGGCAGCACAGTAGCAAAACGCAACGAGCGCCTCACAAAACTGCTTGACGGTATTGCAACGATGAATCTTGGTTCTATTGAGGAACATGATATTGACGCTTTTGGCGATGCCTATGAATACTTGATGACTATGTATGCCTCGAATGCGGGCAAATCCGGCGGTGAATTCTTCACTCCGGCGGACGTATCGGTGTTATTGACGCGACTTGGTACAGTTGGCAAGAAAACGATCAACAAAGTTTACGACCCCGCTTGCGGTTCTGGCTCCCTGCTTTTGAAAGCTGAAAAAATTCTGGGCAAAGATGCGGTCATTAAGGGATTCTATGGTCAGGAAATCAACATCACAACCTACAATCTTTGCCGCATCAATATGTTCCTGCATGATATTGGTTTTGATAAGTTTGATGTGGAGTGTGAAGATACGCTGATTCACCCTCAGCATTGGGATGATGAGCCTTTTGATCTGATCGTCTCCAATCCACCTTACTCCATCAAATGGGAGGGCGATGAAAATCCTTTGCTTATCAATGACCAACGTTTTTCTCCTGCTGGTGTGCTTGCACCCAAGAGCAAGGCGGACATGGCGTTTATTATGCACAGTATTTCATGGCTTGCAAGCAATGGGACGGCAGCAATTGTCTGTTTTCCAGGTATAATGTATCGTGGTGGCGCTGAGCAGAAAATCCGCAAATACTTAATTGACAACAATTTTGTGGACTGCATCATTCAGTTGTCCAGTAACTTGTTTTTTGGTACCTCCATTGCCACCTGCATTATGGTGATGAAGAAAAATAAAAAAGATAATAAAACCTTGTTTATTGATGCATCCAACGAGTGTATCAAGGTCACTAATAACAACAAGCTGACTCCGGAAAATATTGATCACATTGTAGATGTATTTGCAAAGCGTACAGAAGTGGCGCATTTCTCTCATTTGGCAGGTTATGATGAAGTAGTCAAAAATGATTATAACCTTTCGGTTTCCACCTATGTAGAGGTAGAGGACACACGGGAAAAGATTGATATTAAACATTTAAATGCTGATATCAAAGAGATAGTTACTAAAGAAGATAAATTACGTAAAGAAATAGATAAGATTATCAAAGAGGTTGAGGCATAACTATGAGCAAGTTAGAAAAACTGATTGCTGAATTATGCCCGAATGGGGTGGAGTATCGTAAAATTAAAGAAGTGTATACTCGACTCAAAGGGACACCTATAACTGCCGAAAAAATGAAGGAAATCGAAAATCCAGATGGTGACGTAAGAATTTTTGCAGGCGGGAAAACAGTAATTGATGCATTTGAAGAGGATATTTTGCAAGCGAATATTACAAGAGTTCCTGCTGTTTTAGTTCAGTCAAGGGGAGTAATTGATGCTGTTTTTTATGAGCATCCATTTACGTTCAAAAACGAAATGTGGGCATATACAAATGAGAATAGAACCTCGGTAAAATATTTGTATTATGTTCTCAAAAACAATATTCAGCGGTTTAGAGATGCTGCGTCTGGTATGGGCTCTTTACCACAGATATCATTAAAAGTGACTGAGGAGTTTGTTATTCCCGTTCCTCCTCTTCCTGTGCAGGAAGAAATTGTTCGTATTTTGGACAATTTCACGGAGCTTACAACGGAGCTTACAACGGAGCTTACAACGGAGCTTACAGCGAGAAAAAAACAGTATGAGTATTATAGGGATAGTCTTATGACGTTTGGTGATGATGTGCCGAGAGTACCGCTTAATGATGCTATTATGTCTCTAAATACTGGGTTGAATCCAAGACGATTCTTCAAGCTTAATACTGACGATGCCAAAAATTACTATATTACAATTCGAGAGATTCGAGGTGGTAAAATAATTCCTACAGATAAAACTGATCGTATGAACGATAAAGGTTTATGCCTTTGTAACAATAGATCGAATCTTGAATCAGGGGATGTATTATTTTCCGGGACTGGCACTATTGGTGAAATGGCTGTTATTGAGGAAACACCAACTAATTGGAATATCAAGGAAGGTGTATATACAATAAAGCCTAATCCCCAAAAGTTACGTTCGCATTTCTTGAGGTATGTCCTCATGAGTACAGTCATGAGAGAAATATATATGAAGAAAGTTGCTGGTGGAACAGTCAAAAGTATATCCATGGCAGAAATGAAGAAATTGCTTATTCCTCTGCCTACTCTTGATAATCAAGACCAATTGGTTGCTCTACTCGACCGTTTTGACGCAATTTGCAATGATATTTCAAGCGGTCTGCCTGCTGAAATTGAGGCAAGACAAAAGCAATATGAATACTATCGTGACAAATTACTGACATTCAAAGAATTGTCCTGAGGAGGTGAATAGTATGCCGTTTTTTGAAATTGTAGCTGCAACATCAGAAAATACGGTTGTAACGGAATATGAGCCAGTCAGAACCCGGTCTGACAACTACCAGAGTGAAGCAGCATTAGAGAAGGAATTTATTCGTCTGCTGTGCGAGCAAGGCTATGATTATCTGCCCATTCACACTGAAGTCGACTTAATTGCTAACTTGCGGGTAAAGCTGCAGGAACTCAACGATTACACCTTCACTGATACCGAATGGGACAGATTTTTTGCTGACTGCATTGCCAACAAAAATGATGGCATCGTAGAAAAAACACGCAAAATCCAAGAAGATTATGTACAGGTACTGAAGCGCGATAATGCCATGATCAAGAACATCACGCTTATTGATAAAAAGAATATTCACAACAACTGCTTGCAGGTCATCAATCAGTACGTTCTTGGCAAAGAGGATGGTGCGACCTTTGATAACCGCTATGATGTGACGGTGCTTGTAAACGGTCTGCCTCTGGTACATATTGAGCTTAAACGCCGTGGTGTTGTCATTCGGGAAGCGTTCAATCAAATTGACCGTTATCAACGTGATAGTTTCTGGGCAGGCTGTGGTCTGTTTGAGTATGTGCAGATTTTTGTCATCTCCAATGGCACGAATACCAAATATTATTCTAATAGTACCCGGTTTAATGCTATAAAGGATGTGGCTTCAGGCAAAACTAAGAAGGGCAAAACGAGTAACAGCTTTGATTTTACTTCATTCTGGGCAGACGCCAACAACAAGACGATTCCCGACCTGATTGACTTTACAAAAACCTTCTTTGCCAAACATACCATTCTGAATGTTTTGACGAAGTATTGTGTTTTCACTTCAGAAAATATGCTAATGGTCATGCGCCCCTATCAGATTACAGCAACTGAGCGCATTCTCAGCCGCATTGAGATTGCACATAATTATAAAAAATATGGGGATATTGCCGCTGGTGGTTATATTTGGCACGCAACTGGTTCCGGTAAAACTTTGACTTCCTTCAAGACTGCAAGGATTGCTTCGCAGTTGCCATACATAGATAAAGTTCTGTTTGTAGTAGACCGTAAAGACCTCGACTATCAGACTATGAAGGAATACGACCGCTTTGAAAAAGGTGCTGCTAACAGCAACTCTTCAACAGCTATTCTGACAAAGCAGTTGAGTGATAAGAAGTCAAACATCATCATTACCACCATCCAGAAGCTGTCTAGTTTTATTAAGAAAAACAAGGAGCACCCAGTATATAACAAACAAGTAGTTATTATTTTTGATGAATGCCATCGCAGCCAATTTGGGGATATGCACACGGCAATCGTGCAACACTTTAAAAAATACTATATGTTTGGTTTTACTGGTACACCGATTTTTTCAGTCAATGCAGGGCGTGCGAAAAATTCACAGCTCTTTACTACAGAGCAGACATTCGGGGATCAACTCCACACTTACACGATTGTGGACGCCATCAACGATAAAAACGTGTTGCCCTTCCGGGTGGACTATATCAAAACTATGGATGCCGGCTGGAATATTGATGACGAGCAGGTGTGGGATATAGACCGTGAAAAAGCATTCATGGCTTCGCAGCGTATTTCACTGGTTACTAAGTATATTCTTGATCACTTTGACCAAAAAACCTACCGCGGGGATAAAGCATACATTTTTAATCAGCTGACTAATATTTCTGATGTGGCTTCGGCGGAGCGTGGCGCAGTTGAGGAAATTAAACAGAAGCAACGAGTCAGTGGTTTTAATTCCATTTTTGCGGTGGCTTCTGTGGACATGGCAAAATTATATTATGATGAATTCCGCAAACAGATGAAGGCTGATCCAACCAAAAAGCTGAAAATTGCTGTCATCTATAGCTATGCACCGAACGAGGAAGAAGCCGATGGCATTCTTGACGAGGAAAACCCTGAGGATACTTCCGCACTGGATAAGAACTCACAGGACTTTTTGAAAAGCGCAATAACTGATTATAATGAAATGTTCCATACCACCTATGACACTTCTTCTGATAAATTTCAGAATTATTACAAAGATGTGTCATTGCGGATGAAGAACAAGGAACTGGACCTGTTAATTGTGGTCAATATGTTCCTTACCGGTTTTGATGCAACGACGCTCAATACTCTGTGGGTCGATAAGAATCTCAAGATGCACGGTTTGATTCAAGCATTCAGTCGCACGAATCGAATCCTCAATTCCATCAAGACTTTTGGCAATATTGTTTGTTTCCGCAATTTACAAAATAGAGTGGATGCAGCAATCTCACTGTTCGGAGATAAAGAGGCTGGCGGTATTGTTTTACTGCGGAGCTTCAAGGACTATTATTACGGTTACACATCTATGGATGGCACACTGAAGCCAGGCTATATTGATATGATCGAAGATTTGTCAAGTAAGTTTCCTTTGTCAGAATCACAAATTGTTGGCGAACAGAAACAGAAAGACTTTATTTCATTATTTGGTGCTATCCTGCGTATGCGGAATCTTCTTACCTCCTTCGATGAATTCAAGGGAAAAGAAATGATTGCCGAGCGCGACCTGCAGGATTATCTGGGCAGATACCAAGACCTCCATGATGAGTGGAAACGCAAGCGTGAAAGCGAAGAAAGCACTGATATTGTTGACGATATTGTATTTGAGATTGAATTAATTAAACAAATTGAAATCAATATCGATTATATTCTTATGCTGGTGAAGAAATACCATGATACGCACTGCGAGGATAAAGAAGTACTTATCACTATCAATAAGTCAATTGATGCCAGTCCGGAGCTTCGCAGCAAAAAGAAACTGATTGAAACCTTTATCGCCGGAGTAAATGATGCAGATGATATTATGAGTGAATGGCATGGGTTTGTTGCCCAACAACGCGAGCAGGACCTTGCAGCACTGATTCAAGACGAAAAATTGAAACCAGCAGAAACTCGTATCTTCTTGGAAAACTCATTCCGCGAAGGTGAAATAAAGACTGTTGGCACAGATATTGATAGGATCATGCCCCCAGTTAGCCGTTTTGGTGATGGAAACAGGGAACAAAAGAAACAGAGAATCATTGATAAGTTAAAGATATTCTTTGAAAAGTATTCTGGTATCGGTGGATCTACTAAGTTTACTGAATGATCTGAGTTTTGAAACACAAATCAATAGAAAAGGCAGTTAGTTCTTTACCACAACTTTGCAACATGAATGAACTAATGAAATAGTTTATTACCCTTATCCTGCTTCGGGGATGCTGACCGTAATACTAAAGGAGATAAAAATAATGCAGACTTTGACGTTTGATGAGTTGTTACGCTCGTTTAAAGAGAATAAAGATACTCCGCATTCGCTGTTGTTAGGTGCTGGAGCATCGATTGAGTCTGGTGTTCGATCTGCCTCAGATTGCATCTGGGAGTGGAAACGAGAAATATTTCTGTCATTAAATCCTACCTTTGTTGATACTTATAGCAATATCAAGGCTGACAGTGTCCGTTATGCTATACAGCGTTGGCTTGACGACAAGGGTGATTTTCCCGCAAACGCTTCTGACGAAGAATATTCGTTTTATGCCGAAAAAGCATATCCCATTCCCGATGACCGGCGCAAGTATTTTCAACATTTGGTAGCCGGAGTGAATCCGAGCATTGGTTATCATCTTATATCTATGCTTGCTGAGAAAGGCGTGTTTAAGAGCGTCTGGACCACGAATTTTGATGGCCTCATGGTGAAATGTGCACATCAATATAATCTCAGTCCTATAGAAGTGACTGCTGAGACATCTAATCGTATTTACCGTGGTGATGTGGACAGAGAGTTACTCTGCATTGCCCTTCACGGTGATTACAAATATGGTGCTTTAAAAAACACAACATCCGAGTTGGACTCACAAAATGAAGTGTTTGTTAACGCGATTAGTCACGAACTGGAAAAAAGGGATTTACTTGTTATCGGTTATAGTGGTCGTGACAAGTCGATTATGGCTGCTTTGGCTTCAGCATATCATGCAAAGGGCAATGGCAGGTTGTTCTGGTGTGGCTATGGAAACACGGCCCCTGGATCAGTTATGGATTTAATTCAGTCAATAAATGATAACGGACGTAATGCCTATTATGTGCCTACTGATGGATTTGATAAAACAATTTATAGTCTTACTTACCATTGTATGAGTGAGGAAACTGATTTTCTACGTAGGATTGACAAGCTTAAGAAAGAATTATGTTCTTCTGTTCTTGAAACTACCAGTAAATTTGAGATGCCAACCACAACAATTGGGAAAATAACGAATACCAATGTTTTTCCGATAGCATTTCCTAAAAATTGCTATCAATTTGAAGTGAAATTTAATCAGGATGAAAAACCGTGGGATTTTTGTAAAAGACTTGCTGCTAAAGATGTTATGGCTATTCCACTTAATAGGTTTTTATATGCATGGGGTGAAAAAGATAAAATACAAAGTCTGTGTAGCGATAGAATGATTGGTGAGTTATCTTTGACTCCGTTTACACGCGAAAATCCGATGCGGGATGGTGCGTTTAATGAACTGCTTCTTAAAACGATTACTGCGATAATTGGAATAACTAATTCGTTACCTTATTCAAAAAATAAGGTTTGGGACACAACCCAAAAAATTAATAAACGTGTAGGCAACCATGCAATTATAGGATATAAAGGTGTTCGTTTCGCCCTGCTTTTTGATACGAAATATAGTTACATAACGGTGACACCAACATTTATGTACGATTCGGGTATTAGCCTTAGCCGTGAAGAAAAAAAGCAATTCGCTGACAGCTTTACTGCTGAAGTAAACTCAGGTAAGCCAAACCTAAATGTTTATGAATACATCACCCAATGGGTTAGTCGTTTGTTCGGGAGAAATGGGATACATGTAAACTTTCCGCCAAACTCTGCAACGAGTTTTGCATTCAATATCGGTCCAAATAGCGCAATCCTTGGAGCATCGACTGGTTTGCAGTATCCAGTAAGACTACCTCAAACGATAAGTGAAAAGCGAATTGTATTTAGGGGAATGGAATGTCACGATACCGATCTGGTATTCTATAACCCTGCCCAAAACCGTATGGTGACTGATTTTCATCCTATGCGTGGATTGATAAATAATGCTCCATTTGATTATTCTCTGAATAACAGCGTCCTGCGTTCATCAATTTCATTGGGTGTAATATGCCCATCAAAGCATAATCAGCAATTTCACAGTTTTCTTAGTCAATTGAACAGTCAGCAAGACGTTAAGTATAACCCCGAATATGTAATTCCATTTTTAGGTTTTTTTGAGGCGTACAATACAAATTTAAATATACCTACACCCAATACGAATACATGGTTAGATGTAACGGTTCCACAGTCATACAATGTTAATGCAGCTGCTGTACAACTCGGGAAGTCACTTTGCCAGAGCCTTGACCGACTAAGTGCTTCGTCCGTGGATGTAGCCATAATCTACATACCAAAAGAATACGAGCCACTAACGAGTTATGTTGATGAAAACGAAAAATTCGATTTGCACGACTATGTTAAAGCATATGCCGCACAAAGGAATATCGCGACTCAATTTGTGCGAGAGAAAACATTAGAGAGCGATTTGAACTGTCAGATATTGTGGGCTTTATCTTTGGCAATATATGTGAAGTCAAGCCGTATACCTTGGGTTGTTTCCGGTATTAACAAAGATACGGCTTTTGCAGGGATTGGTTACAGTATTAACCAAACCAAGAGCAGTTCTAACGTGGTGGTTGGGTGCAGTCATATTTACTCGGCAGACGGGCAAGGAATGAAATATAAACTTTCCAAAATTGATGACTGTACCTTTGACCGCAAAAAAAACCCTTATTTGTCCGAAGATGAGGCATATCGTCTGGGTCTTAATATTAAGGAGTTGTTTTACAAATCGTTTTCTGAAATGCCCAAGCGTGTAGTGATACACAAGAGGACTCCTTTCCGTCATGATGAAATCAAAGGCTTTATAACAAGCCTATCAAGCGCGGGGATTAAAGACATCGATCTTTTAGAAAAAATCATCATTTGCACTGAGGATATAGAGAAACACCATTTAATCATGTTTTCC
>CAYLQV010000002.1:0-165359 GCA_964385925.1 uncultured Galactobacillus sp.
GGGTCATAGTCCTTTCTATCTACGATATGAAAGGACTATAATCTACTCATGAAAATAATTCTATGTGATGATGAAAAGGAACAGATGGAAATTCTGAGCACGTATATCAATGACTATGCCTGCAGCCATCATGTGGAGATACAAATTGAAGAATATTCAGACTGCGATACGCTTTGGTGGGACATGCAGAGTGGAACAACTGCAGATCTTTTCATGCTGGATATTCAAATGAAACATATGACGGGGATTCAGCTTGCCCACAAGATGAGGGAAGCCTGCATGTATCAGATGGTCTGTTTCATCACGGGCATTAAGGACTATGTTTTTGAAGGATATGATGTGGATGCTGCTGGATATATTCTGAAGCCGTTTGAAAGGCCGCAGATTGATAAGGTGCTGGACAAGGCTGTTGATATCCTGTCCACCCAGCAGGAGTATAGTGTTCTGCAGTCAGGGAAAGATACCATCCGCCTGTATCATACAGATATAATCGGCTTAGAAGCCGTGGGGCATGATACCAAAGTCTATCTGAAGCACAGCCGTACTAATAATCGTGATGATATTATCATGAAGCTTGGCATCAACGAATTCATGGCACAGGTCAATATGGAGCTGACCATCATTCACCGCTCTTATGCAGTCAATATGCGCAATATTCTGCAGATTACCAAGGAAGAATGCATCGGTGAGAATGATACTCATTTTCCCATTGCCCGTGGTCGGCATGAAGAAGCTATGCAGGCGTTCATCAAACAGAATCGAGGTTCATTATGATAGAACTTGTACTTTTTTCTGTTCTGGTGATATTTGAACTCTTTCTATATCATCCTAAAGGATTCAAGCAGATTCTTTTCGCAGTGATGCTTGTTTCAGGCTGCGGCATCCTGGTGTGGCTGCTGCCTTCATTGTTGATTCTGCTTCTATACGCCAGTTATGAGATCAATCATCGTCATCTGATTGCAGAAGAGAAGCTCTATGGTGTCTTAACTGCTGCTGTATATGTCTTTCTGTTTTATGAGGCAGTCATCTCACACAGTACTATTTATACAATCACTGCCTTCTTGATTGATGTCCTGCTGGAATATATCAGTCAGCGCATCATGAAGCGGGAAGAAAATAAAACCATCATTTATCAGAACCGCTTGATGAAGCAGCAGGTCGAAGAGATTGAGAATATGTATATGACCATGCGCGGATGGTGTCATGATTATCACAATCATCTGCAGTCACTAAAAGGATATTTGAAGCTTGGAGAGACAGCCAAGATGGAAGCGTATCTGAAGGACTTGGAAACAGATCTTGATTCTATTGATACGCTGTATCATTCAGGGAATCTGCAGGTGGATGCCATCCTTGATGCAAAGCTTGCCATCGCTGAAAAGGATGAGATTTCAATTAAATGTGATGCTGCTTTGCCACCGTCTCTGCATGTCAATGAGATTGACCTTTGTGTCATCATCGGCAATCTATTGGACAATGCCATCGAATCCTGCCGTAAAGTTGATCAAAAAGAAGACAGGTTCATCAGAGTCTATTTAGGTGTCTTGAAGAAACAGCTGTATATCTCTGTTGCCAATGCAACGAGTGAATCAGTCAAGATTCGTACAGATACTTATTTTTCGAGCAAAAGAGGAGATCATGGTCATGGTCTCAAACGGGTGGATCAGGTTGTTGAAAAGTATGAAGGATACTTGAATCGTCAGAATGAACCGGGAGTCTTTGCAACAGAGATCTTACTGCCTTTATGATTCATTTCGTGCACGAATTTTGACAATTCGTGCATTTTTTCTTTTCTGTCATTCTTTTCAGCTATGTTATATCTGTGAAAAGAGAATCAGCATGGCAGAGAATCGACTGGAAAACCTTTCCTTCCGGATGATTGATCTTGTCAATTTTCTGCCTTCTTTTCACCATCAATAGAAATGTGGGGGATGTACGATGCAGACGAAATATTCACGGTGGTACTGCACGAAATGGTTATGGAAGAATCTGTGGGCATTTGATCATAAGATTGTCTACTGTATGATCGTTGAAGCAGTTTTTGGTGCAATTTCACCACTAAGCAGCATCATTCTGCCTTCAGTCATTATTGGCATTCTGATTTCAGGTGCTTCTTCTGGCGAGATTGTAACAGATATCTGTATTCTTTTTGCGATATTCGGAATTCTCCAGGGGATATCTACTTATTTCACCCAGAGAAACAACATGCAGTACATTCCATGGCGTGCTCCGTTCTGGGGTCAAATCGTCGTTAAGTGCATACATTGTGACTACCAGGTCTTTGAAACGCAGGAGACTCAGAAAGAAGTCAAAAAGATCATGATCGGGATGGGCAACAATGATGATGGAATCGAAGGATATTTTCACGATGCTGCCAAACTGCTGACATATACATTTGAATTGATCCTGTACTGCATTCTTGTCACGATGGCAGATATCAAAGTCATTCTGGTATTAGTTGCACTTTCTTTGATCAGCTATCTGATCCATGCATCAATCAATAAGAAATATATAGCTACAAAAGATGCAGTTGCGGCAATGGATGTTCACCTAGATTACTACCGCAATCTTTCTTATAAGACTTCATCAGGGAAAGATATCCGATTATACCAGATGCAGGACCATCTAAAGAAACTCCTTGCTGAAGTGGACCGTAAAGTGCGCAAGTGCGAGGATTACAGCCAAAAGTATGTGACTTATGCCCATCTGACTTCGGATACAATCACTTTGCTGCGGAATGCATTGGCATATGGATATCTGCTCTATATGTTGATTCAGGGTAATTTTACTGTACCGGAATTTGTTCTCTATATTGGGGCAGTTACTGCATTCAGTGACCGCTTTATTAAGCTGACTGAGCAATTGTCACATGCTAACAGGAATCTTGATCTTACTGGCGAAATGTTGAATGCATTCGATGCTTTAAATTCTAAGAACGGCAGTCAGAAAATACAGAAAAAGGAACTGGAAATTGTTTTTGACCATGTGACATTTGTTTATCCGGGATCAGATCAAAAAATATTGGATGATTTTTCTCTTTGCATCAGACCTGGTGAAAAACTGGCACTGGTGGGCGTCAACGGCGCGGGCAAAACAACAATCGTTAAACTTCTTTGCCGGATGTATCATCCAGTCTCCGGCAGGATTTTGATCAATGATGTAGATCTGGAAGAATTAAATGCGGATGACTACATGCAGTATCTTGGTGTTATTTTCCAGGATTCAGAACTGTATTCCTATACGATTGGTGAAAATGTGAGCGGTCTGAAAGAAGGGGACTATGATGAACAGAAAGTCATGGATGCCCTGAAAGAAGCAGGTGCATCCGAATTTATATCTTCATTGAAGAATGGCATACATACATATATTGGAAAAGAAATTGATGAGAACGGCATTGATGTATCTGGTGGTCAGAAGCAGAAACTGTTATTTGCCAGGGCTTGGTATAAGAATCCAAGCATCTTGATCATGGATGAACCTACGGCAGCTCTGGATGCAATCAGTGAGCAGGAACTTTATTCCAGATATGCACTGCTGTCAAAAGATAAGAATGCATTGTTCATTTCACATCGATTGGCATCAACAAAATTCTGTGACAGGATTGTCCTGCTTCAGAATGGCAGGATTGCAGAAGAGGGAACGCATGATACATTGATGCAGCAGCATGGCATCTATTACAACATGTTCAATGTACAGAGCAGGTATTACCAGGAAGGAGGAGAAGAAAATGAAGCTGAAAGAGTTCTTGCATAAAACAAAAAATTTCATGTCACTTGTGAATGTAGACTATCCTTATGCAAAATATGTCATTTTGGCATACGGTATTTCAACTGCGGTCGTTCCTTTTCTTTCTCTTGTCTGTACTGCCTGGATCCTGAACAGTCTGATTGCTCAGGATTATCATTCTGCAGTTACAGCAGTATGGATTCTTGTGGTCGGCGGTGGGGCATTCAGCATGATCCAAACTGTGACTGGATCAAAAATCGAAGTGTATTCGCGTACAATCGATAACTCCATCAGCAGTCAGGTAAACTATAAAACATATGTCATGCAATATGATGCTTATGAACGGCAGGGGTCTTTGGATGCGGTACGTCTTGCCCGTCAGAAAGCCAATGGCGCAGGCGGCGCAGGATCAATCATGATTGAAATGCCGCGATTTGCGGATGCATGCATTGAGACTGTCCTGTGTTTCTTCTTTGTTGGAAAGCTCTTTTACCAGACTGGCAGTCTTTCAATCCTGCAGGATGGCAGCTTTTGGATTGTTGTCATTCTGCTTATCACTTTTCTTTATGGCGGGGCAAAGATCTCTGCAAAATCGATGAAAGTATTTGAAGACATGCAGAAAATGAATATCCGTAATAACTCGATTGGCAGCTATATTCTTCAGACCGGCATGATGATCAGTAAGAAAAAAGACCTTCAGCTTTATGATCTAGAAGATGTGACGCTTCACTACTTGCAGTCAATGTATAAATCTTTTTATGGATACTGCGAATACGGCATCATTAATGGCAGACTCACAGGTCTTTTAGCAGTATTGATGAATATATTCGCAGCAGCAGCTTATATTTTTGTGGGATTCAGAGCTATTCAGGGTTCCATTGCCATTGGAGATGTCCTGCTGTATGCTGGGGCAATCCAAATGCTGGCCGGCAAGGCAAAAGATATCGTGACCGCTTATAATGCCATTGCTTTCCGCATTGATTTTGTCGATCAGTTCTATGAGTTCATCCATGCCCCAGCGATGCATTATGAAGGGACACTGCCGATTGAAAAGAGATCAGACAATGATTATGCGCTTGAATTCAAAGATGTTTCCTTTTGCTATCCCGGTACAGATACAAAAGTACTGGATCATATCAATCTGAAGTTCAGAGTGGGAGAGAAATTAGCCTTAGTTGGCAGGAATGGAGCAGGGAAAACCACAATTGTTAAGCTTCTCTGCCGATTCTATGAACCAACGGAAGGCAAAATATTATTAAATGGTATAGATATTCAAAAATATGACTATGCTGAATATACAAGCATCTTTGCACCGGTATTTCAGGACTTTGAGATGTTCTCCCTTCCAGTCGAAGATAATGTTGCCTGTACAGATCATCCGGATTCTGTTCAGCTGGAGGAGGCTTTGAAGACAGTTGGAATGAAGGAGCGCGTTGATGCAATGCCGGAAGGAATCCACACTCTGCTTTATCACGATAATGGTGAAGGAACGGATATATCGGGCGGGGAAGCGCAGAAGCTTGCCATTGCCAGAGCATGGTATAAAGATGCTCCATTCATTATTCTTGATGAGCCGACAGCTACATTGGATCCATTAGCTGAAGCAGAGATCTATGAGAACTTCAATGAGCTGATTGCCGGTAAAACAGCTATATATATTTCTCACCGCATGAGCTCATGCAAATTCTGCAACCGGATTGTTGTTCTGGCAGATGGGAAGATAGTTGAAGAAGGAACACATCAGAAGCTGTTGGCAGAAAATGGTCAGTATGCATCATTATTCAATGCACAGGCAGAATATTACAGATCCTAGATAATACTGATGCGCACTATAAGTTTTCATTAGGAATCCAATTCATAGCAGTCGATTGCTGAAGATGCGTATGCTACAATGAGTACAGAATTGAAGCAGCAGTATTACAAATATTGGAGATCTCTGATGAAAAAAGCACTGAGTATGATAGGAGCCTGTCTTTTAAGCTATCCTATTTACACTTATTTTACTGTAAATTTATATTATCGTTTTTATTATGGAAACAGTATTTTTGGTATATTTATAGGAATTATCATTCTTATTGGTCAGACTGTCTTGATCTATGCTGCAATTGATTATGCTGTAGAAAGAAAGATCAGTCCTATAAGTATTAAAATCCTATGGGGCATCTATTTTATAGTTATGCTGTTCATGCTGTTTGGCAGAAGAAGGATTGGAATGATTGTTAACTTTGATCTAAGTGAGTTTTTGAATACTTATTATGCAAATATTGAAATGATGATTATGAACTTTGTCGTATTTGTACCAGTGGGGTATTTATTAAGACATTATTCTTGGATAAAAGCGGTCACATTCGCTCTATGCACTGTTTTATGCATCGAAACAATACAGCTTATTACACAAACCGGCATTTTTGACATTGTAGATATCATCATCAATACAACAGCTATTGTTTTTGGTTATTTTGTTTCGAAATTAATATTTAAGGAAAAACAAAATAAAATCTCAGAGCAGAATTAAATGTTTCTTGTTTCAGCATTTTTAATTTGTGGTTTCATGGATAAATATGGAAAAGAATCGATTTCTTTCTGTGGAGGATATGTTTCGAGATGTACATCATCACTTTAATGTACATCTTTTTTCGATGTGCGTAACGGTCGCTTGCTTTGTTTAATGAATCATTAAGACTGTAAGTAGAAAGGAGATTTCTTAATATGGATGCCATGAAATGTGGAGCATTGATCAAAGAGATACGTCAGAGCAGAAACATGACACAGGAGGATCTGGCCCAGGAAGTTCATGTATCAAGAACTGCAGTATCAAAGTGGGAGAGAGGTCTCAGTATGCCGGATATCTCGATTCTGGAACCATTGGCAGACACATTAGGAATTTCAGTGACGGAGCTTATGAAAGGCGAACGTATCAATGAAATCGAATCTGAAACCGAATCTAATTACCGTATTTTGAGCAAAGGAGCGAAACGTGAATTGTTCTCCATGCGATGGAAAACAATATGGATTACTGCAGCAGTATTGGCAATTGTATTATTTATCATCGACTTAGGTATTATTTATACTCCGAAGCCGCCTGTTCTTACATTGCAAAACAGCGATGGCAATACAGCTGTCTATCATACGAGCAACGGATATTGGGCAATTACAGAGTACTGGCAGAAAAATGGGAAACTTAAAGTGACAACCTTTACTGGAGATACAGCCGTCAGAGATTCTAATCTCGACTTGAATATATATAAGAACGAAGGCTTAGGAATTTCGACAAATATGGAATCTGTTTCTCAAGATCTCAATGAAAAGATGGGACCAGTCATTGCAATGAGCTGGGTCGATACAATTAAGATCGATGGACAGGAACAAATCATTGGTGCGGATATAAACCATTCACTCAATATGGATCTGCATGATGCATTGAAAGATACGAAAAATGATTTTTGTTTTGTTACGGCAGCGATGAAAAATTAAACCGATTCTCAGCCGCTATATTTCTGATCTAATCATTACCAAAGTGCTCTGAATAAAAACCGATCTTTGTTTCCTTTGATGATTACAGGTTGAACCGTTCTTCTTGTGTGCTTTTTGCTAACTTCAAGCCATGTTCAGAAATTATCGTAAAACGATAAATTATAATTGACATACAAATAATACTTGCTATATTGAAGTTGTATCGCAAGGAGGATTTTATGAACCAATTATCTTTGTCGAAATGGCTGAAAGTTATCATTCTGTGCGCAGGTCTGATTGGCATCGCCATTTACTGTATTGTCTTTCCAGTTTATGGAAAGGATATTGCCAACATGTATCCTGAATTCTCACAAGCGTACTGGCCATGGCTCATATTTATATGGATCACAGCAGTACCTTGTTACTGCGTTCTGTTCTTCAGCTGGAGGATTGCCTGCAGTATTGGAAATGATCATTCCTTCTCTATGGAGAATGTAAATAACCTAAAACGAATCAGCTATCTGGCCGCATCAGATTCACTGATTCTTTTTGCAGGGAATATCATTTTCCTATTTCTAAATATGAACCATCCATCCGTTCTGCTCGCTTCATTGATCATTGTGTTTACAGGTATTGCCATTGCAGTGACTTCGGCGATACTTTCTCATTTCGTTGCAAATGCAGTTGCAATGAAAGAAGAGAATGATCTGACAATATAGAGGTGATGCATATGGAAGGTGAAATTGTAATCAACATTGATGTAATGCTGGCAAAAAGAAAGATGAGCGTAACAACTCTGGCAGAGAAAGTTGGCATTACAATCACGAATATGTCGATTCTGAAAACAGGGAAGGCAAAGGCGATAAAACTATCAACGCTGGCAAAGATCTGTGAAGCATTGGACTGCCAGCCGGGAGATCTGATTGAATACCGACATCAATAATTGCATTGGAAAAGATTTGGGGATCTTGCATGAAAAAGATAAAGTATGTCTATTTGTGTTTTGGAATCATCTGGCTGTCCATCATTCTGTATGGTGTATTTCATCCGTCAGCGGATACATCCTATAATCATCATATTTCCGATTATGCAATACGATGGAATATTGCACTGCCGGAACATGTGACACAAGTCTATCAGCATAATACGCCAAGTGATCTGAGCAGAGATACTTCAAGCTTTACTGTGTATACGATTCATGATGAAGCAGAAATAGGTTCTGCATTTAAGAATGAAAAATCGGAAGCAATGGAAAAGAACTTTTCTGATGAAATGAAAGGGTGGAATCAATTATCAGAGATTGATGCAGCATATTACCCTGATTTCAAAAAGAATTATTCATATATGTATATCAGTAAATACGAACATACAGAAGATTTCTTTGCCGTTTATATCAAAGAGGACGCAAAACTGTATGTGTTCGAGAACATATGAGCAGTGTATTGTCATTTTGCAGTATTCTAAAATTTTGAAACTAAAAATCAAAGTTATGCCATTGTTAGATAGAGCTTTTTGAGTATCCAATTTCTGTTTTAGGTATTGACTGTAAACAAGGTTGACAGTCTATATTAGGGTTATAAGGGGACCTGTATGACAATAAAAGAGATTGAGGAACAACTGCAGATACCAAGAGCGACTGTTCGGTTCTATGAGAAACAGGAACTGATCAGTCCAAAAAGACATAATAACGAATACAGGGATTATTCTGAAGAGGATGTCCTTCGTCTGAAGCAGATCATCATGCTGAGGAAGATGGGCTTTTCAATTATCGAGATTCGTCAGCTTTTTAGTGAAGGGGCTTCTCTGCCTGAAATGGCAGGACATAAAATTTCAGAATTACAGGCGCAAAAACAAGAACTGGATGGGGCAATTGCTTTATGCAGTGAACTTACAGAAAACCATATAGAAATCAAAGAACTCAATGAGCAGTATTGGTTAAAGGTCATTGATCAGGAAAAGCATGGTCATAAGTTCATGACGGATTTTATCAATGATGCAAAACTGACAATGTATCGGATGGCTTCCAATATCGAGTATAGTGGATCAACTGGTCCAAGGACACCATCCTTTCTCTGGAATCCGCTTCAAGAGCAGCAGGAACAGATTGGTCATTTTTGGGCAGGGCATCGTTATATTCAGATCATCTTAATGCTCATTGCCGCTGCTCTATGTCTGATCATGGTGCTGATGCTGTCAGGTGCGCTATAAGTTCTGTCTGCTGAGGGGCAGATAGAATAGATAAACATGTCACAATGTCACTTGGTTGTCACTTTACATTCCTATATAACTTACGGATATAAGCGAAATGGATTTGGTCAGCCCATTTCCATTTTTGCGCATATACTATGCAGTTCTCATCGCAAGCGGTATAAATACGTGTCTGGTTGTGTGACAGACCGCGGAACTGATTCTTTTTTTTTCGTGCATTCAGCTCTTCGTTCTGCCTTTGTTAGTATGTTTCATCACTAAAAATTGCATTTTGTCACACAATAAATTTCTTTGATCTGAATTTGCAATATACTAGTAATAGATATTTATCTTGTATATAAGATAAAAAATCATTGTAATTATTCGCTGTTTCAAGACGTCTCAAGCATTTAAAAGTGGAGTTTGATTTTGGACTGCTGGTATTTACCATAATTTAATGGAATAGATGATATGTTCTGTAAGTGTTTTATGAGAGAGCACAGATTTACTGTAACAGAAAGACATCACAGAACGATTCGGTATTTGTGTATAAAACATACCGAGAAAAAGACGACAAAACGGCAAGGTGTCTGATTGCAGACATTACGAATAAGAGATAGAGTAATAGTATTAAATACCATCGATACAATCACAGTAATATGATAATTTGAACACTATGTTCATGGGATGAACAATATAAGCGGTAGAAACTGTTATATTAAAGAAAATAGGGGGATTTTATGAACAATCATCTTTTTAAGAAGGCATTGATCATCCCTGCCATTTTAACCGTTCTTCTATATGGCTGTACGCCGAGTGAAATTTCTTCATCGTCTGCTTCTCCGTCTGCATCTGCTGCTGTATCATCGGCATCTTCCGACAGTCATACTCGCAAAAATGTCACTGATGACAACGGAAACAGCTTCACGGTCGGCGATGTCAGTGGGATATACGAAATCGATGGAACTAATTATGTACCGCGCAGTTCTGAACTACGCAGTCAACTGAATTTTAAATATGAATTTCAAATTGTACCAAATTCTCAGACAGCTGTTTCTGCCTGGCTGACCGCAACAGGGAAATACGGGAAAATACAGACACAGGATGTCCACGCTGCTATCTGGATGACTTATGATATTCTGAATCATCAGATCAAAGATAAGAAACTGACGGGAGAGGACGTTGGCATCGTCAATAATCCATTTGCGCCATTAACGGATGCACAGTGGATTGAATTTTTTGAAGAATTCAAGGAATACTTCAATTAGTAGATAGGGGGCTCTCATGTTCAGAAGGATACAGTACAGCATCCTTAAGAACCTAAAAAGCTTTACATACCGAACGGTGATCCTGACCGTTCTTTTGACATTCTTCATCTCATCTCTATTGATTGGGAGCCTGGCAGATGTCTATGACACGATCTTCACAGGAAATGTTGATCTGACAGTCGATGTATCATCGATGATGGACAACCAGAAGTACTCAATGATGACAGCCGGAAAATATCTGCAGGATGAGCAATATGTCAACGATATCTATGCATCATTGAAGACTGCAGATGGAATTGCGTATACAGATATGGATGTCACTTTGAATGGGCTTCATCCATTGGTTCCTTCCGGCATCGATGATAATGGTACACTGAGCTTTTTCAGCAATAACCCTGATGGGGATGCCTATCAGCGTAATCTGCAGACCCTGCTCACACCGAATCCACAGGGAGTGAATAATCTGAATGTCAATCCGATTGAAGGGGTGAACAATACAGATCCGCAGAACTTTTATCAGAAAGATCTGAAGCTGTTCTCCGGCCGTTTATTTGAACCGCAGGAAATCGACAGCGGAGAGATGGTATGTGTCATACCATTTGCAGCAGCAGGTGCTCTGACCGATGGAAAAATGATAACTTATCCGAGCGTCGGAGACGACTTTTCAATTTCTACATATTACGTTGAAAATGGACAGGTCGTTGATCATCTGACATGGAAGCTGAAGATCATTGGTGCCTATCAGCAGGAGTCCCCGTCATCATTGAACTGGGCAGTACATGGTGAACAGACCAATCTTGTCCCAGTATATATTCCATATCAGCTCCTGCAGAAGATGCAGGCAGAGGCAATTGCATTCCATCAGAAGTATGATCCGGAATATCTGAATGAGAACTGGATGATGTCGTGGGCAAGGGTCAATGCCATGGAATTCAATTTCAAGGACCTCGAGGCGGTAAATGAGTTTGTCAAAACAATTGAGGCATCCTCATATTACCAAGATGGCAATATCAGCTATCTGTCCATGGCAGACGCATATGGATCGATTCTGTCAAATATCTATACGATGACAGACAGTTTCCGCATGATTGCTGCGGTGATGCTTGTTTTGACAGTATCTTATTCACTGCTGCTGATCTGTCTGAACTGTGTCTACCGCCGCAAGGAGATTGCTATTCTGCAGTCAATGGGTGAGAAACGGCACCGGATCAATTTGCAGTTCTTCATTGAGCAGAACATCTCTCTTTTCATTGCGGCCGTGATATCGATTCCGGGTGCACTGTTCATTACCCAATACTATGGTGTGTATTTATTTACATCCAATGTCAAAGACAATGGCTCTGCATTAGGGAAAGCCATCTGGGCATCTTTCTTGGGAAAGCATCTGAACCTGACTCCGGAGGAAATCGGCGCAATGATCACATATCATACGGGACAGATTGCAATCATTATCGCTGTGCTGGCGGTGATCATGGTGAGCAGCTATACCATGATCAGGATCATGACGGGACATTTCCCTGCGCGTGAATTGCTGAATGGAGAAGAATAAGATGAAAAAGAAGATGAGGAAGATCTTATTTGACAGCTGGATCGCGGCAGGCTCAAGGACATGGGTGTATTTGCTGGTGGTTCTGGCAGCAGGAACATTATTGTCATTGACACTGTTCTTTTCAGGCGGCAATTCTGTTGAGAATACACTGGCATCGTCGATCAATCTGTCATTGGCTTATTCCAATAACAGCTTTGTATCTCCACATTATGATAATCAGATGCAGATGCCGAAATTAGAACTGGTGAAAAAAAGACCGGATCTGAACAAGGAAGTCTATCAGATGTTCGTTAACAATCTGGATACTCTGGCATCCAGTCCAGAAGTGACATATTTCAACTTTAATTTTGAGAGCTGGCTGCAGACGGATCAATCTGATTCGTTTCAGGTATTCGGCATCAATGATTCCCGTTTCTTTGCCAAAGAGAACATCCGTATTATTGAAGGTACAGGAGAGATCAAAGAGGGAGAAGCAGTTGTTTCAGACCAGCAGGTCTACAATACTTTGCTGGCAGATGGAACTTTGACGCAACGCAAGGCAGTTCTTGGAGATACGTATACATTTGTTAATACCTATGACAAAGAACGCGGCCAGCTGTTCACACTAAAGGTCGTTGGCATCTATCAAGGTGCTTCGATCATGCAGTCAGACAGCGAAGACGATGACTTCATCGGCAGCAATGGCATTGTCACAACGAATTCTATGTTTACACAGCTGCTTGCAGATCATCCGGAATATTATGGCGGCTATATAGCACAGAAGCTTCACATGGGTACATCAAATCTTACAGGAGAAATGATGGTAATCACGGACCCTGAATATTTTGATGCCGATGGCAATTTCCTAAATGATAAAGCAGCAATTGATTATCATGATATTGATGAATTTGAAGTTACCTCGGCTGCACATTACAGTCCGATGATCAATCATATTGTTCTGGAGACAGATACTTTTGAACATTATGCATCATTGAAGCAGAAATTTGATAAGTTCAGCTTAGAAACAAATCGGAACGCTGCCAAACTGTTTGATGAATTTATCAAAGATAATCCAAAATACAGTTTGAAGTTCATGCTGCAGACAAATGAAAATTATTTTGGCTCAATTCTTGATTCGATTGCACGGATCAAGAAGTTCTACTTATTCATCTTCCTCAGTATCTACATTCTGCTGATGCTTTCTTTATACAGCTTTATCAACTATATGCAGTACGACAGGTCAAGGGAAATCTTCATCAAGTACTCCCTGGGCAGCTCAAGGAGGAAGATCAGCAGGTACTATATGAAGTACTACGCACTGCCAGGTTTGGCGGCGAGCATCATCGCATGCATTCCAGGATATCTGCTGTCATGGATGCTCTCATCCAGCACAGCTGCGGCCAGTGTGCAGAGACAGAATGAATTCATACGGGTCGAGGAAGGCACACAGACTGTTCAGTATACAGGAGTTTCCCTGTTCGATCTATCCTGGCAGCGGATGCTGCTTGCATTTGCAGCTGTATTGCTGATCATGGAACTGGTCATTATGGCCTGTGCTTGGATCAGCACCATGAGAGTATTGAGAGGAAGCCTGAGCAACCATGCAAGAGGAGGAAGATAAGATGTCAGAAATATTGAAGATCAAAGACCTCAGCTATTCCTATAAAGATGGTGATCATGAAAGGGTCATCTTTGACCATACCTCACTTGCGTTTGAAGAAGGCAAGTTCTATGCCATCACAGGTGAATCCGGTTCAGGCAAAACGACATTCCTGTATGCCATCGGAGGCTTGGACAACCAATATCAGGGAGAGATCCTGTACAAGGATCATGAGATCAAGAAAATCGGACTGGATGAATACCGTAGAAACAAAGTATCCATGGTCTACCAGAACTTCAACCTGATCCCATATCTGAGCGCACTGCAGAACATCTATGTGGCAGTGGATATCACGGATAATGTAGGCAGAATTACGAAAAAGGAAGCCTTAGCAATCTTAGCAGAACTGAATATCGATCCAGTGAAGGCAGCCAGGAGATCCTCATCACTCTCCGGAGGAGAACAGCAGAGGGCAGCCATTGCAAGGGCATTGGCCGTTGACAGTCCGATCATCATTGCGGATGAGCCTACGGGCAATCTGGATACAGAAGCAGGGGAGCAGGCAGTGGAAGTATTCCAAAAGCTTGCCCACGAAAAGAATAAATGTATCATCATGGTCACTCATAACCTGCAGATTGCCGAGAAGACAGATGTCCAATATCAGATCAATCAGCAGACACATCGGTTAGAGTGCATAAAATGACTGCCATGACTGCGAAACAAATACTTGAAATGATTCATTTCTGAATGCATCATTCAAATCTGAGCTATCGTTAGTAGAAAGTAAGGAGATTGAATAATGAAAAACCAATTGACAATTAGTCGTATGTTATTTTGGATAATATTAATTCTTCCACTAGCAGGATGGATTATTGATGGATTAGCAGGTTCAAAAGATTTGAGAAGCCAGCGGTATTTTGAGGAAATCGCTTTGATTTTAATGTATACAGTTGTTTATTGGATAGCAAAGAGAAATGATCAAAACTTTTTTCAGAATACAGATCGATATATTGCCTTAGCATGTTTTTTTACAGTAATCATTTTTTCGTGTGCTTTCATTTTATGACTTAATTGAACAAAAGGGCGCAGTCAGAATAATGAGAACAGAATTTCAGAATTACTGCAAATCGATACTGAAACTGTATAACACTCGCTGAGTATATCCACAAAGATGGTAGAAACATCAAGACTTTTAAAAAACTTCCATTTTTTGAAATATTATATTATTTCAATAGAGGATACTAGCACGATTCAAATTGTGATGAATAGAATATCTTAGTTTGTATACGTTCGAAGCTCATTGGTCATTACAAGATATGAAAAAGGATAGAGCTTAATAATGAATCAATACAATTTTGAAATCACCAATGATATATAATTTTGTTGTATAAATATTAAAGGAGAAAGTATGTCACTTTGGGATCCAGTCTTAATATATGATTCTGTCTTTGCATTGTTTATGATGATTGTTATGGGATATTTTTTGTGGAAACATCATCCAAAACAGATCAGCGTGTTTGTCGGATATAGAACTTCGTATTCTACAAAAAGCATTGACACATGGAATTTTGCTCATGAATACTGTGGCCGGCTATTATGGAAAACTGGTTGGATTTTGGAATTGATTGCTTTCATAATCAATTTGCATGTTTATGGTTCATTAGATGATAGCGTTCTTTTTATACGTAAGGTTTTGCCATTCATTCAGCTGGGAGTATTTATCATTGTTATTATTTTAACGGAAGTATCTTTGAGAAAAAACTTTAATAAGGACGGTGAAAAGAGATAGTTTAAGTATAAATAGACTCTAATTTATATAGAAGATTTATTATATAACAGGAAAGAATTCTTCTTTTGTATATAGGCATCATTTGTTAATACGGGATTTCATACAAAATTAATAACAGCTGGTTATGTAAGTGCCAAAATTGTTTTCACTCTACAAGGTAATCATAATATAAGAAGAAAAGAATAAAGAATCAGTGTGAATTAATGCGATTACTAAACCATTTTTATCATACTTTGAGTTTAAGTATTAATCTTGCCTGGTAGGTTTCTCCCAATTCAGAGAAATCTAAGATACCATCATATCGTTTCACAATTCTTTCTATAGTAGATATACCAAAGCCATGTCCATCTTCTTTTTGCAAAGTAGGATTAATGATGGAATGATCAATAGAATTTGAAATTATAATGATGCATAAATCATTTGTTTCACGGATATCTACTGTTATCCTTTTTTTTATGCCAATATGTTTGATTGCATTATCCAGAAGATTGGAAAGCAACAAATACAGATCACTGTCTTCCATTTCTAGTGGCTTTGTTAAATTCACAGAACATTTGAAATCAATTCCACTGTTGATTGCTTCATCCCGTTTCAGGTTCAGCACATATGTAATTGGTGCGATTGGTGTTGTAATAGGTGTCCCGCTCTCGCCTATTCTTTCACGGATTCTATCTGATTGTTTTTTGGCCTCACCGCTAAGAATGCTTCCTTCTGAATCAATCAGGGCCATAAAATGCTTGATATCATGGCGGAGCTGATACAGCTGCTCTCTGGCATCCATGATCTGTTCACTGACGGCATGATCCTGCTTTAGCTGCTGTAATTCGAAAGACTCTTTTAGTGAATCTTGTCTCTGCCTGCTGATCCGCAATAGGAACATACAGAGCAATGTGCAGAGTAAAAATACTGAACACACTCCTAGAGCCATGAAAACCGAAGAATTATTGAAATTGTAAAGAACTGTTTCAAAGCACAATGACATGAAAAAACATACCAGCAGAATCAATGCTGCAAATAGTGCATCAGCATTGCTCAACATAAAGTTCTGTTTGTGAATGATCTTTTGAATGTTGTAAAAAATCACTAGATGAACTGCATTGATGAAGATAGTGACAACATATTTATTAGTTGAAATGACCTCGGAGTAATTTTCATATTGAAAAACTGCAACCAGAAGTATCGTATATACCGCATTGACTGTGGTCAAAATCAAGACAGGAAGGATTGCAATGACAAGTGCATTTGATTTGCTCATTGATGAAATTGATATGATGTAACACCAGCATAGAAAGATCTGTATGATCGAATAGATATTTGCTGAAACAGAAAATTGGTTGACTAAGGTGATAAATACGAAACACGAGATGTAGAAAACAATGGACTTCAATATAAGATGATCTTTTGAATCTGATCTCCATGTATATAGGAAAAGAAGTATGATCAGACATTCATAGATATTGATCAGATAATCAAATATTTCCATATTATTTCACCATATAGTCCAGATATTGTTTCTTTGCACTGTCAACGTATAAACGGGAGATTTTGAACTTCTCCCCATTTTTTAAAATGATGATATTTTTGCTTATTTCTGAAACATATTTGATGTTTAAAAGATAATTTTTCGCAGGTTGGATAAAGTCATGTTTTGGAACGGACTCCATCAAACTTTTTAGTGTTTTTCGTATCCGATATTCTCTATTTTCTGTTTTAACAAAGAGGTCATTGCCTGTGACTTCAAAATATACAATCTGCGTATACGGAATCTTCTGAACAGATGAACCTTGTTGGATGATGAAATCTGTATTCTCTTTGTCATATGTGCTGATGAATTTATGAAGTGCTTCAGTCATGTCATCACGGAGGTTGCTTTTGCGGATGAAATAGAACGTATTCAGGCGAAAAGAGTCAAAGACAAGCTCATCATGATTCGAACAGAACATGATAAAAGCATCTGGTTCTGCGCTGTTGATCTTCTTGGCAACTTCAAATCCATTCATTTCAGGCATATCGATGTCAAGAATGTAGAGATCATATCTTAATGCATCGATATTTTCTGGGATAGTAGTAGAAGTATCACAGTGTGAAGTTATAGATGGTATTGAGGTCAACGCTACGAAGCTCTGGCGAATTAGGTCTAAATCATTTTTGCTGTCATCAATAATTAAAGTGCGCATGTCCATATGTTAAATCCCTTCCGTGGTGTTTTTGGCTCAAATGAAAATATAATAACGGCTGCACTTCATCGAAAGAATTCTTCACTTCCTTAAACACATTATAATTCATGTTTGTGTTAGAAAAGAGCGCTGATATTAGTTTCATCACGGAAAATTGCATTTTGTCACACTACAAATTTCGTTGAGCTGAATATGCAATATATTGATAGTAGATACATAACCTGTATATATGAGAGAAACCATTGTAATGATGATCACTAGCAGGTTTTGCATCTATATTTGATGACAAATAGAAATTTTGCTCAATTCTAATACGTATAATCGATTACAAACACAATATTAAGTCGATATTCTTTAGAAGAATTGCATTTGCAATTTGTAAATTGATAAGAAATTATATAACAAAGTTATATGAAAAACATAAACAGAATTCCAATTGCCGTCATGAAAGTGTCTCAATTGGTATTGTTTTTGACATTATGCAATTTATCGACATACCGTAACTAATTTTTCAAAAATGAGAAACGAAGACATTTTTTTGTCGTCATAGGACGTATATGTGGGAACAGGAAGAATTGCAATGAAAAATGACAAAGATCATGAGGGACTGAACATCTGTTTCTGCTGTACATCTTCAGCTGAATGAATTCAATACAGCTGGAGGTTATGTCCTGTAGCCCGAACTATTTCATTAGCACAGTCAGTGATCTGAGCACGGAGAAGCTGTAAAATATATCAAGAATCAAGACCCTGGAGGTGGCATTCACCCACATCTGATTCATTGGTCAGGTGTGGTACTCTGCCGAGGGGATAGATATGAAAGAAAATGATTTGGCTACGTTTTGAAATGATGAAAAAATTATTGCAAATAGCCTGTTAAGTCAGATTGAAAGCTATCCTTCATAGGACGGCTTTCTTCGTTATTTCAACAAAAAAAAGAACTATTCTGCATCTAAAAATAGTTCTTTTACTATGCTCAATATGGTGGGGAATACAGGACTTGAACCTGCACGGGTTGCCCCATTAGTTCCTAAGTTCCACCTGTACAATAGATTAATAATCTTACGTTTGAACAATTGCAATATAGCTTATTTCATGGACGTTTGCAACAGTTAGACTAAAATTAACGCAATAGATTTTCTGAAGTTCAGCACGATAGACTACAGCGTGAAAACAAGATAAAAAACAAGAAATTTGATACGCATGTTTTACTAAAGTATTACTGCATTATCTTGAAACGTAAATCTTGATCAATTTTAAAACAAAAATAAACCATAACGCGAAGGAGTACACAATAATTATTGAAATTTTCTGATTCCGTATAATTGGTTCCGTGTATGTATTTGTTACGAATGTTTGGACCATTGTTATATGATTTATGATTCAGTAAATAATTAAAATAATTTATTTCATATTTTGAAAATAATGTATCTCCATATGAAATAAAGTCATTTCTTAGTAAATTTCTTTGGATATCAGGTGAAAGATAATATGCACAAATAGTTTCATTCAAATATAGATCATAAGCAATAATACTATTAGCTGTTAAGCAATGTAGACAGGATTTTGAATCAAAATATATAAATTTATTTTGCGACAACCAATTTACTTCATGAATTAAATATTGTGGTATATCAAAAATTGATGTTGGCTCGCTTTCACAGCGAATGAAAAATGATTCATACTCTTTATGTGTGTTCAATGAATACGAAACTCCTGCTTGCATAAAAAGGAATGATATTGCACGATTCATTTTCTTTGTCCCATAGATATATTTGCTTTTTTTGCTGCTTGGAATATCACTGAAATTTATGTCATCAATATACTGCAATATATCCTCGTCAATATAGCCATACATTACATATGATTTGTATTGCTTTAAAACACTATCCAATTGCGAAGAAATTGACATACACTTTTCCCTGTATGTTGTTTTGCTAGAACTACTCTCATAAGTGAAATTGTGAATGTCATAATGATTAAGTAAATATTCTTCAAAGAACCATTTAAATACATTTTCTAGTTCGATAGAATGGCTTTTTAGTAAATTATAATAAGTACTTACTGCACCATTCGCAGACATCTCTTTTATTTGGTATCCGACCCCAACCGGGTAATCTCTTTCTGTTTTAAACCCCAATATACTTTCAATTGTGCTTAAATTTGCAGGATGACTTACATTATTTATCCTAATTTGGCTATCAACAAGTCCAAAGAGAACATATAAATTTCTCAATATTTGAAAATTTGATAAAGTGTCGCTCAGGTAGTCTTCACTATATGAAATGTTCATAGTATTTTGTGAGTCAGTGCTCATTTTAAGTATTTCTTTTTGCTTTTGAATACTTACTCTCGCTCCAAATGAAAAACCTGGATTTTTAGATGACTTATGGATCTTATTGATTTCCGAGTTGAATCTTTGAATAGCATCGTGCCGAATTTTTCCAGGTATAGAAAATCCTCCGATTTTTTGTAGACGATTTATGAAACTTAAATAGTTTGGATTTGGACTTTCTGAATTGATGTAGTCATTTAGTAATGTAAATATTTCTTCTTCGGAAAACATTGATTCAATGTAGCACATATGATGATCTTCCATATGGTTGCCACAGATAGATTCAATAAAATCTGGGTTGAGTTTTACAAAATCTTTTATGACGGATGAATATTTCTTTACGATTTCTTTGTTATAAATAACATATTTTGCGAGATTATTGCGTTCGTGCAATACTTTAGAAAATGCTTCACTACTAATAGTGAGATATAATTTTTCTTTTGCAAATAAGTTCCAGAAATCTGATATGTATAAAGAATCCACACAATTTAGATAATTAAGTAAGTTCGAATCATTAACAACGCTTAAACCTTTGCCAATGTCTTTTTTTATTTGCCTGATTTTTTCATCGTAAAGTGGGTGAAGTGACTTGGCCATATCTGGACTAATAAGATCTAGGTCTTCTAGAATGTTGTTAGCTTCTATTAGTCGGTTGATATTGTTTGGAACATAATCCAATGATTCATATGAGCCAAAATATTCTTCTGAAAAGTTTAGTAGTGATTTTCCTGAAAATCTGCCTTTAAGGTAGAGCCTTCTTTCTCGTTCCATATGTTTATCCTTTCTCCATAGTATACGAAAGAATTTTCTAGAAATCCAATTGCAAAAAAATGCAAATTGTCATTTTATTCGAATGATCTTTGTATAAAAAACATGTGACAAATAATTCTTTGTCACATGTGTATAATCAATTGACTACTACATAGTGTCTAATTTGAAGTTAAGCTTCGTGTCTTTTGGACATTGTTTCTTTAGATCTGCTTTGTATTTATAAAAAGAGTTTCTGCTAATTCCGAGATATTTTATAAGCTCTGGATCATGCATATATCCATCAAAATCTGCACTTAAGCGGAGTATCTTTTGCTTTGATTCTTCCGCTTTTTTTGTCTCTAGAGTTGTTCCTGCTGGCCTTCCAACAGGATTGCCACCATTCTCGATGGTTATACCCTGCATAGCCTTTCTGCCTAGTGATTCCATTTCTTTTGCTTTTAAATATTCCGAAACTGATTTTTTTACTAAGTTCATGAAGGTATCAACATCAACATCACTCAATGTTTCAGCTTCAGTAAAAAGACAATATGTTTTTAGAAGATTGGAAGAAGACAGAATTGGTTCATTTATAAAAGTAATATGGATCCCACTTTCAACAAATTTTCTATAGTTATTGATTCTATCTTCATCATCAACTCCAAGATTGCTGAACTCATCAAAAATTATCTGTGTCCCTCTGGATGTGTTTTTTAATAAATATGGAATATAGGAGTCTGAACCATTTTCACAAACACTTTTGCTGCTGATGACTGTGGCATCTGGATACAGACACCTTACACGTGCGATTCTTTTATCATTCCACTCTTTTCGAGTGCTCTTAATCAAAAGATATCTGTTTTCCATATTTTCTCCTATCACAATAGTACCAAAATAAAATAAATATTGTAATACTATAAATTTGGTGCTACGCTTATATTGTACCAAATAAAATAAATAAAAAAAGACTGTACGAAGATATTCATATATAAGATTGAATGATTTGAAGGATGCTATGCATAAATGTTGGCTGAATGGAGGAAGTAATTATGGATTTGCTGCTAGATGGCTTTGATGACAAGTGCAGGGAACAGATAAAAGAGGGAATCACACGTGGAATAAAAACATTTCCGTGTATGGAGCATTTTATTGACTTGGTTTCATTGAATTCATATGTTCCTCGGCTTGATGATTTAGATTTTGGTGACATTGGCTTTATGGTTGGGTATTCTACGATGCATGTCGGTAAATACTGGATCATATTTGATAAAGAAATGTATGGCTATGGGGCATATCAAAATGATGAAGACTTGGTCGAGGAAACATATGCATGCGTTGCAAAGACCACGCAGTTGCTGCTTTGCTATGATGCTTATAAATCTGAAACCATCAAAGCACTTGAAGGAAGCACAGAATCATTTGTGGATTATGTTAGACGGACGGCAAGCGAAGAACAACGATTATTTATTCAAAAATATGTAAAGTCAGATGAAGACAAGAAATTTGTAAAGAATATGTTAGGGGCATTAGCACTTTCCTATATTAGTGGAGAACAACAAACAGAAAACCTGATTGGAATGTGCTTCCAAACAAGTGAAATAGAGAAACGAGATTGTAAAATACTTGGCTCAATGGTCGGCAATCCAGATGCATCAATAGACACGTTTAAGGAAATAATGAAATGTGATGATGGAATCTGGCGATATCTAGAATTTATAGATCGAATAGAAACAGATTATATCAAGAAAATTAATTCTATAAATACAGCCCCGCTATTAGCCGCAATATATGCAAGAAACACAATTGCCAAATTATTTTGAAAAAAGCTAGATTTGCACAGTGCGGCACTTTGCAATGAATAAAGTACCTATTTATGCTGATATAGCTTGCGGTATCTAAGTGAAATGGGTTTAGTCAGTCCCATTTCCAATATCAACCGGATCTTCTCCAATGGATCATCCGGTGGGTTGACGATGAACATGAACAGATTGATGTAGTCCTGCAGATGTTTCCTGTTGAACCCTGGATGTGAATCGAGAAATTTCTGCATCTGGTTATGTACCTGATTGATCTGATTCATCGGATTCCTCTTATCTGAAAGATCCTTGAGCCTTGTTGAGCCACATAGATGGCAGGTGCTGATCTCAAAAGAGTTGAGGAGCTGTGCTTCATCAGTTTCTGAGATACTTACATGATGTACAGAGTAATGCTCGTGATACTCTCTTCTGAGAAATATCTCAAAAGAATCCAGCTCATCAGCTGGAACTCCATCCCAAGGTGTTTTACGCCTTGATCTGGTGCGTATTTGGTTTTTCTTCAAGGTTGGGAGTCCTCTTCATTTAGGCGGGCAGCAGTAGAGAGGACTCCCATGTCGCAACACCACTGCTGTCAGCCTAAATCATGTTACTTTCGGCATATGCCAGTGATATTGTACGGTCAAAGTGCCGCACTGTGCAAATCTAGCTTTTTATTTAATATTGTAACTTCTAAACACAAAATAACAGAAAACAAAAAACCAAACATGAGCTTTCGTCTGCCATTTTGAATATATAGGCAGGGAAATATAATCAATAGAATTGACTGAAACATATTGATGAGAATATTACTGAGCAGATTGCTATTCATTGGCATTTTACCTTTTATTCATTCTAACGTATTTTGTGGAAAATTATGAGTTAAAAGAAGCCGTTTAGACAATGAAACTACCAAATTAGACATTGAACATATTGTTATCCAAACGTCTATTTTATTCTATATATAATATTTACCAGCAATATTGAGGAGAGGACTATGGATATTACAGGTACGGTTCAGATAATCAGTCCTTTTAATATGTTTGTTCAGGTAGCAAGTACAGCATTTCTTGTGTTGTTGGCAGCAGCTGCCGTAAAGTTCTTAATTGAATTTTTGAGCTCAAAGTAGATGCTCAGCTCATTGATGTGGATGAGATTGATTACTTTACATGAGGAATAAGAGTATATGAGAAAACCAGCGTTGAAAGAGAATATAGATAAAAACGACGATTTAATTGAGACTCGAATCATCGAACAACTTACGGATGGGAAAGATAACTCGGATTACAGTGCTGCTCCCATATTGTCAGATGATATGGAACCTTTATCTGCAAAGAAAGAAATTCTTTCTTTCATTCGCAGTATGGCTATATTTATTTTAGCTTTTGGGATTGTATCAAATTTTATAGTGATGCCGATTCAGGTACAGGGCAGTTCAATGTATCCTACACTGGAAGATAAATCTTCTGGCTTTAGTAATCTATTTGGTAAAGAAACGGAAAGCATTGACCGGTTTGATATTGTTATTATCAAGATTGGAAACAAACGTATTGTGAAGCGAGTCGTCGGTCTTCCAGGTGAAACCGTCTCCTATCAAAATGGAATGCTTTTCATCAATGGTGAACATGTTTCAGAGAACTTTCTTGAGGAATCCTATGTGGGAGGATATAAAGGAACTTTTATGGCCGATGTATTACCAATTACACTTGGGCCGGATGAATATTACTGCTTAGGAGATAATCGTCCGCACTCGTCGGATTCTAGGTATTACGGTGCTTTTAAGGCAGAAGATATTACATCGAAGGGAATATTTATTGTCTTCCCTTTTGACCAATTTGGCGTGAAGAGCTGGTAAACAGTTATAACAGATAGATTTAAATTCTAATTGCTGTGAATCTGCAATGATTGATAAACCAAAATTTTTTGAAAGAATTGTGATGAGAAATGTGAAAGATGTAGTCTCACAAGACAGTTTTATAAATATGTTTGAGAAAGTAATGCAGAAATACATTACTTCTCGGTCTGTGTCCTGTTTCTTTTGATGATCTTAAGCTACATTTTTCTTGAAGGGAGACTATGCACATATGGACCAACAGAAAATCGGTATGTTCTTGAAGACACTCCGGAAAGAAAAAAGTTTGACACAAGAACAATTTGCTGAAATCTTTGATGTATCGAATCGGACTGTCTCTCGATGGGAAAATGGAATCAATCTACCAGATATCGAGCTGATGATCTTGATTTCAGATTATTATGCAATTGATCTTAGAGAGATTATGGATGGCGAACGCAGAAGCGGAAAAACGGATAAAGAAACAAAAGAAACTGTTATAAAAGCGGTAGATTACACAAATGAAGCAACGAAAAGATACTTTAGAAAACAGAATTGGATTCTACTATTTGCATTCATTGATTTACTGCTGTCGGAGGTATTAGATCATACTTCATTATTGAATGAGCTAGAATATTTTCATGATAAATCATTATGGTTTGCTGGTGTTGGTTGTGCATTGATTCTATTGGTAATCATTGCTTCAAATACAAAATTGTGCAATAAAGTACATAAGTACAGGCAAAGACTCTTAGATGAATGGATTAACTTTCCCTTAGGAATATACAAACGTTAAATGAATTAGAAATAACGGATTATATAACTTCTGATTTCACGAACAACTTTGATGAAAGGTCATTTGACTATGCTGCTCCAGCTGCACAAAATGGTTCCTAAAACGAGATGAAATGCTTAAAATTGGAGAGTTGACGAAGCGTCTGTTGCATTCTTGATTTACTGCATCATATTAAGAATAGGGAGGATGACATATGGACGCTAATCAAACAGGTGCATTGATTAAAAAAGCACGTATTGAAAAAAATATGACTCAGAAAGAATTTGCTTCCAAGATCTCAGTCAGTCCTTATGCAGTATCAAAATGGGAAAATGGAAGAGGAATACCAGATATAGCGAATCTGGAATCAATATCTTCCGTGCTTGATATTCCGTTGAATGATTTGATCCTTGGCAAACAAACGTCGGATGAAACAAGTGAGAATGTTGCTAAAAATTTGATCCAGCAGGCAGACAAAGAGACAAAGCAAAAGCTTTTCCGGCGGACCATTATTTCTGTTCTGGTCACATGTCTATTGATTGTGGCATCACTTCTGACAGCTAGATCAATTATGATCCAGCAGTTATTCTATGTTAGATACAATCCAAAGGGATATACATATACAAAAGATCAGGTGCAATATACCATACCAAATATTACAGTCACAAAAGAAAATGGCCGGCTGTATGAATATTTCAATGGGTATGGGTTTACAAATTACAGCTTGATTCCTCATGGTGATTATCCTGGAGATAAGGAAGATGTCGTTATCCTCATTTTAGGAAATGAATGGGGGAAATGGACCCATAGTAATTCTACAGTAACCAAGGAAAATGTCTCTGGTAACCAAGTGAAAATCGAAATTGGTAATGCGGATCAGATTGGAAAAGTTTACTGTTACTGTGCTTCTGATGAAAACATGGAAAATTTGATGATCAGTGAATACACAGGACGAAAGAGTACAGTGAACAATACGTTAGATAATTATGTTCTCCAAAAATGGGATGCACTGTCTGCCAATTTTCTACCAATCTATGACAGTGAAAATGAATAAGAATACCTTAAATGGCAGGACATTGATTAAAATTTAGATTATTAAAGGCTCTTGCATTATTCGAAACATCTTTTACTGCTTAATTAAACGTTCCCTTGATTTGATAACACGAATCAAATTGTAATTGATAAAGTCTTTTTGTTTCAAAATATGCTCACATTTCAATGGTAATTACAAAATATGAAAAAGATAAAGCCTAGCAATGAAACAATACAATTTAGAAATCAACAATGATATATAATTTGCTGTAAAAACTATTAAAGGAGAAAAATATGTCACTTTGGGATCCGGTCTTTATATATGATTCTGTCTTTGCATTATTCATGATGATTTTAATGGGATATTTTTTGTGGAAACATCATCCTAAACAGATCAGCGTGTTTGTGGGATATAGAACTTCATATTCCACAAAAAGCATTGATACATGGAATTTTGCTCATGAATACTGTGGTCGGCTATTATGGAAAACTGGTTGGATTTTGGAATTGATTGCTTTCATAATCAATCTGCATATCTATGGTTCATTAGATGATAGCGTCCTTTTTGTACGTAAGATTTTGCCGTTCATACAACTGGGAATATTTATCATTGTTATTATTTTAACGGAAGTATCTTTAAGAAAAAACTTCAATAAAGACGGCGAAAAGATACAGACTTTATCAAAGCTAAAATAAACTGGAATTTGTAAATACGAAATTTTGGCTTCAATAGGTACAGATTAACTCCAACATCACCCCAAATGTAAAAAACGGCTGAAAAAATTTTCCAACATAAAAAGTAGAATGCCTTTGACCTATTCAACTCGACAGATACAGCGTATGATGAAATAATTAATTTAGGAATAATATCTCACAGGTCACATTAGCATTGAACAAAGGAGGGTACAAATATGACTAAGATGAGAAAAAAATACGTTATTATAGCATCTGCGGCCGTGATTGTACTAATTTCAGTTTTTTTGATGAACGAATTCTGGCCAAGGAAACCTTTTGCTGACTTAAAGCAGGAGGATGTTTCATCTGTGGATGTTTTCTTTGGAACATATCCTAATTATGAAATATCAAAGACGGATCAAGAGAAACTTGTCAGTCTTTTGCAAACAGTAACGGTAACGAGCAAATCAGATGCTTACAAACAGCTTGATGCAAAATCATACAGCGATATATTCATCTTTCATATGACAGATAAGGAAGTCAGTGTAGAGCCATTTTCTCCGTATTTAATAATCGACGGTACTGGCTACAAATGCAATAACAAAGATACCCTTAATACGATGAATGACATGTTTACTTCATACATAGAAGTAATACGTCAAACCACGAAGCCATCAGGAAGTAATTAATTTTACTTTGGGTATTAAAATATAAAAAATTCAGTAAAAAATAGTCAAATGATAAAAGCATAAATATTCAAAATCCTCATTTCTATGATGTATCTCAATATCAGACAAAGAACGAAAGTACGTAATTCGCTCCCATTTTCCTGATCTTAAAATGTATCATTGATGTAGTCCTAGTTCTGACTCGAAAAATTCCGATTTGTAATGTTATACAAATCTTTTACAGAAAGTTATAAAGCGAACACATGGAAAATAAAACTGCAAAAGCCTGTCATGAAAATTACATTAGAAGAATTGAAATCGTCCAAGACTATATAGAAGAGCATATGGAAGAAGAACTGAAAATAGTCACGCTTGCGAAAGTCGCCGGTTTTTCCGAATATCATTTTAGTCGAATTTTTGTAGGTGTACTGGGAGAAAATATTGCTCAGTATGTAAAACGTATTCGCATGGAAAAATCATTGTTTTATCTGGCACACCGTAATGAACTAAGTGTGATACAGATTAGCTTTAAAGTAGGATATCAGGATTCTAATGTGTTTACGAGAGCGTTTAAAGCGTATTTTGGCATCAGCCCGACGAAGTATCGAAAAGAATATAGCAAGAATTGCAAGGAACCAATTTATCTTTCTGATTACAGTAAATCTAGGCCAGAGCAAAATGATCGAGGATATCCTGTGAGAGGATTGGTCAGGGTTGAGGACTTGCCAGAACAAAAGGTGATTTATACAAGGCACATGGGAAATTATTAGAGCCTTGCAATTCAGTTTCCTTTTCTTTTAAAGAAACTTTTAGTGTTTGCAAAAAAGGAACAGTTGCTTAATCAGAAATCCAATCAGATTTTGGTGATGTATCATGAAAATCCTGAGTTCACGGATTCAGATAAATTTAGAACAAGTATTTGTCTGAGGGTGCCGGATGCATCAGCGATTTCTGGGAATGACAAAATTGGTGAAATGGCTATTCCGAAAGGAAAATATGCAATTGGATACTTCAAGATTTCTCAGGAAGAATTTCCAGATGCGTGGAATTTTATGTATAAGGAATGGTTGTTTGGAAGTGGATATATTCCACGAAACGAAATACCTTTTGAAGTCTATCTCAACGACCCATCCAAAGATAAGGAAAATAAGATTGAAGTAGAAATTTGTGTTCCTGTTAAATTGCTCTGAGTAAACCATGTCATACATGTTACGGAGGAAATGATGGAAGAATTAAGAGCAGTTATTGAAAAGACTTATACCAACACTACGGGAATGATTATTGTTCACAAAGGGAAAAAGGTATTTGAAGAGTATTTTAATGAATGCAATGAGAATACAGCCCTGCATGTTTTTTCAGTTACGAAAAGTATTATGGGACTGCTTATTGGTAAAGCAATAGAAGAAGGGAAAATCCAGAGCATAGATGACAAGCTGCTTTCCTTTTTCCCTGAGTATCTTATCAAGACGAAGGAAGAAACACTGAAACAGGTTACACTAAAAGATCTGCTTACGATGACTGTGCCATATCGTTATAAATTCAATCCATATACAAAGTACTTTTCTGCGGAGGATCAGGTGCTTTTCTCTTTGAAACAGGTTGGTGGGAAGTTTGGAAAGCTTGGTGATTTTAGATATTCACCACTGATCGGACCAGACATTCTTTCGGGGATTATTCGGAATGTAAGTGGAATGTCTGTAAAAGAATATGCGAAACAAACGTTGTTTGAGCCATTAGGAATCGGTGAAAAAGCAGATATTTGTTTTGCCAGTAAAGATGAACAAATGGACTATTACAGGCGAACAGATTACAACGGTTGGGTATGTGACCGAAAAGGCAATTACAATGCCGGCTGGGGACTTCATCTGACTGCACGGGAAATGGCAGCCATTGGAGAGATGATGCGAAATCATGGTGTTTATGATGGGAAACAGATACTTTCAGAAGACTGGATCATAGACAGCACCACAGCAAAGATAAATCATACTGGCATGCCAGCTATGTATGGTTATTTGTGGTGGATTATCGATGGAAAAGAACGTGCTTATGCAGCTCTTGGAGACGGAGGAAATACCATATATGTGAATGAATCCAAAGAGCTGGTTGTAGTAATTAATGGAAAGTTCAGACCTAGGGAAAAAGATCGGATTGGATTTATACGAGATGTGATTGAGGATAAGGTTGACTAATATATGGGTATAGAATGTTGGAAAAAGGAATGCTTAGCCAAATAAACTATTGATGGATAACTTCTGGAGAATATTATTAAGATAAAAGCAAACACGAAGAATCGGACGACAAGGCTTCTGTAGAGCATCTACGTAATCCTATAAGTCAATATAGAGTAAACAATAGTAATGAAAATTCCGATTTAACGAGCAGTTATAAAGATAGATAACGTTAAATATGTTTAATCAGAAAATCTTGATTTTACATAAATAGCATGTCACTGATCTTTCAAAAAGATGAATGAATATGTTTTGAACGTTTCTTAGTTTTAGGTGCAGCTGCCTCAATGAATTGTGCTTGAGGATTATATTCTATCTTCTTGGTAGTATCCATTCCCAAGGATCTTAAATAGTTCTCAGTAGTACTGATCAATGTATGTCCCATCAGTTCCTTGAAACGATACATATCATGATTCTGTAAATAGAAGTTCCTGGCAAAGGTATGTCTGAACGCATGGATTACATGTGATTTGGAGATACCTCTTTTTGCGGAATAGCGATTTACAAAGTCCTCCATGGTCCGGTTTGCAAGCTTAGTGCCGTTGCCAGTACTGAAAAGATAATCCTCTGAGTCCAGATGAAACAGCCGGATATATGTCTCCAGAATTGCCAGCAGTTCATCATTGATGACGAGCAGCAGACCATTCCGGTTTTTTGTCTTGTTCACAACGATCGTGTTCTCAGAGAACATGATGTCTTCTACATGGATAGAGGTCATGCTGGACAGTCTGAGGCCTGTCCCGATTGCCAGATTGATAAATACCCATGTTTCGTATTCTACTTCTGTGCAGTTCTTGGAAGGCTGCTTCAGGAGCACTTTGAGCTCTTCATCGGAATAGACTGCCGGTATGGTCTTTTGATAACGTGGAATCTTGATACGGAATCTGGCAATACAGTTATTGTCCATCATCCAGTAGAACCATGTCCTTACAGATCTGCTGAAGGAAGTGATTGTTATATCCTTACGGTCACTGTTCTGCAGCCAGAGAATAAAGCCGTTGTAGCATTCCAGGTCACATACTTTCCATGCTGGTTCCTTGGCCCTGTCACCTAGATAACGGCAGAAGATCCTGCCGTGAAATCGGTAGATCTTTATCGTTTCACTCGATAGGTTCTGTGCCTGCTTGGCGTTGAGGAACTGCTGCAGGAGCTCTTCTGCGCTCTTTGACTGGTACTTGAAATTGACGATTTCTTCGGTGATTCTGCCTGTTCTTTTCATGATTTTTCTCCTTCTGGCAATGGTCGTTCACCGCGTTAGACTATTTGAAAATCGCCTCTTTTTGAAAAGGATCTAATTCAGTTACATTTGCATAAAAAAGAGGATTTCGTTCTACTGTACCGGTAGAGCGAAACCCTCAAAATAGTTTGGATGGTGGGGAATACAGGACTTGAACCTGCACGGGTTGCCCCATTAGTTCCTAAGACTAACGTGTCTGCCAATTTCACCAATTCCCCATTGCCTAACTATATTAACAAAAAAGAATAAAAAAAGAAACGGGTTAACCGTTTCTAACATACAAAGTTCATATAGTAAGGAAGTTCCTGACGCCACCATGGCCAGTCATGGGATACATCATTTCCCCAGAAATCCACCCAGGCAGGGATGTTCTTATAATCGAATAGTTCTTTCATTCTTGCGGCATCATCCTGCATTGGAATCTCCCATGCACCGCGTCCGCAGCACAGGATAATATCTTTTGTACGGTACTGCTCAACATATGGATGTCCATATGGCATGCCGTCAATATAATCAACTGGACTGTTGGCATAGGTCAGATCATCCCAGTAGTTCGGGAAGAAGAATCTGGCATTGTATGCACCAGACAGTGCAATGCATCCAGAGAACAGATCAGGTCTTCTTAGGAGGAAGTTCAAAGCGTGTGTACCGCCCATGGAACATCCGGTTGTTAAGATAGCACCGCGGGGAATGCCGCCGTTGGCATCTTTGCTGATCTGATAGATCCGAGGACACAGTTCATCTGTAATATATCGGAAATATTCTTCCTGACATTCAATTCTCCTGCGGTTGTCCCAGCTGGTGGAAGACCAGGAATTGACGTCGTTGGAATCGCAGCAGAAGACCTGGATGCGGCCTGATTCAATATACTCTGCAATAGAATTGATCATTCCTTGATTTTCAAAATCGTAGAAATGACCATCTTGAGAAGGGAAGACAAGCACTGGTTTGCCTGAATATCCGTAGACCTTGAACTCCATATCACGTTTTAAATTGTAGGAATATTCTTTGAAGTATTCTGTTCTCATTTTTTCAATCCTTCTGCTTTCTCATAGACGAAGGATGCAAACTGCATACATTCTTCTTCTGTTTTGAAGCGGGAGATATAGAACTCATTGCCCATAGCCTCACCTAACAGCTGCGGCATGCGGTCATGCATCATGATATCTTTGGAATACTTGGTAAAAATAGATGCTGCATTATTTTTGTAAGTGAACTTATCACGTTTGCCAATGTAGATACAGTGATACGGTCTCTCACTCTTATAAGTATTTTTATTGGACATGCACATGTTGGCATAGATGGAATATACATCAATGCTGTTTGCATAGTTCATCATATCCGGTGTATAGCCTCCCGGCGGACGCATGTTGACTTCCAGTCCGACCAGGCCGCCCTTGACACCTAGACCTGGTTTATCTTCGGTAAGCCGGAAATATTCCGTATGGAAGAAACGTCCTTTGATATTGAAGGCCGCAATGACTCTTGATCCCAATTCATCAAGATCTGCTGGGATGACGCGCTCACTCCAGTAGAAGCATTCGCCTGCACTGTTGACGATATTCATGATTGGCTCAGGGAAGTGATGGGATGTTTTGAAGATGATCTTTCCATCCTGATCTGTGATGCCGTCAAATGACACAATATAGCCCGGCACAAATTCTTCCATGATGAATTGATTCGGAAGTTTTTTTGCATAGAAAGCTGTGAGTTCTGCTTCATTGCTGATCTTCCATGTTGTCGAAGCACCAACACCATCATCTGGTTTGACAATGACAGGATAACCAACTTCTTCAATAAATTTCTTACCGGCTTCTAATGTTGTTGTTAAGTGGTATCTTGCAACAGGGCAGTGTGCCTGCTGATAGAATGCCTTCATGTTTGACTTTGTTTTATAACGCATGACAGTTTCAGTCTTGTCACCGGTTGTAATATTGAAGTCAGTGCGCAGTCTCGCATCCTGTTCCAGCCAGAATTCATTGTTGCTTTCCAGCCAGTCAATCTTGCCGTGCTTATGTGCAAACCATGCAACAGCACGATACATCTGATCATAATCCTTCATGGATCCTACTTGATAATACTCGCTGCAGGCATCCTTCATCTCTTTTGGCAGAGATGCATAACTGTCTTCACCAATACACAAAGATGTACCGCCTAACGCTTTCCAAGCTTTTGGAAATTGATAGTATGTCTTAGGAAACGTCGGAGAAATAAAGATAAAATTTTTCGACATGACATCAATCCTCCTTTGATTAAAAGGTATTTTAGCACAATGTGAAAAGATGACAAATGATGAAAGCGTTCACATAGGTACGGTTGTAGTATAATAATAACAACATCGGAGGGTCAAATGACAGACAGATTAGTGAAAGACCGCCGTTCCATCGATGAAATTGATGAACAAATGGCGGCATTGTTTGAAGAGAGATTCAAGATTGTAGCGGATGTCATAGACTATAAAATTGAGAACTGCATTCCGATTCTTGACAGCGGCAGAGAAGCAGAGATTATAGAAAAAAACTGCAACAGGATCATGAATGATGACATTCGTTTCTACTATCGTCAGTACTTCACGGAAATACTTCGTTTATCTAAAGAATATCAGAAACAGATCCAGGATGAAAAATAAGGAGGAATTATGGGAGAATTATTAAAACAGTTAAGAAAAGACAACATGCAGGCAATGAAGGATCATGATTCATTAAAGAAAGGTGTATTCTCACTGCTGATCTCAGCAATTGCATTAGCTGAAAAGGAATCAGGGAAAGAATTATCTAAAGAAGATGAACTTTCCTATGTCCAGAGAGAATTGAAGCAGACAAAGGAAGCACTGGCTGAAACACCGGCTGATCGTACAGATATCATCGAAGAGACAAATCAGAAGATTGCCTTGATTGAAAGCTATCTGCCGAAGCAGATGAGTGAAGAAGAGATCAAGACAGCGATTGAAGCAATCATGAGTGAGAAGGGACTGGCACCGGAGAAGAAGAGCCAGGGTCCGATCATGAAAGAGATCATGGCAAAGTACAAGGGACAGACAGACGGCAAGACAGTCAATAAAGTATTAGGAAGTCTGCTGCATTAAGAAAGCAAATGAAAACCAGTCCACAGCGCGAACTGGTTTTTTGATGCTTTAGATCTTGAAGAATGCACTCTTTGGTAAATGACAAACTGGGCATGTCCAGTCTTCTGGAACATCTTCCCATGCTGTACCTGGCGCAACATTCTGTGTAGGATCTCCCTTTTCTGGATCGTAGACATATCCACAAGGGCACTGGTACTTATCCATATGAGCTTGTTCTCCTTTCTTTTCTTTTTCTCCAATCAATGCGGTGACTAATGCAGGAATCTTTGCGAGATCTTCTTCACTTGGATTCCAATTGGATCTGATGTTGTTTTCAACGACTTCAAAGCCTGCTTCCTTCAGACGGTCCTGCAGGATCTTTACGCTTTCACCAGACCATCCATAGCAGCCAAAGGCGGCAGCTTTCTTATTCTTGAACTTTAACGACTTCAGAAATGTCATCCATCCCTGTACACCAGCTAATACATCATTGATGACCGTTGGTGAACCGACACAGAGTGCCTTGGAACGGAATACCTCTGTCATGATCTCATTCTTATCTGACTTCTCTACATTAAATACTTTAACAGTAGTGTCAGGACTTTGTCTATGGATTTCATCCGCAATTGCATGGGCAATGGCTTCAGTGCCGTTCCACATCGTGCCATAGGCAATTGTGACTCTGTCCTCCGGCTGATCTTCTGCCCATTCTGCATACTTTTTGACGATCTGCATTGGATCTTTGCGCCAGATGGCGCCATGGGAAGGGGCAATCATCTCAATCGGCAGATCCATGCCTTCGATTTCCTTTAATTTACGGGCGACCATCGGGGAGAATGGATTGATGATGTTGACGTAGTACTTCAGTGCTTCTTTCCACAGCAGATCCTGATCGGCTAAGTCACTGAACAGTTCACCGACCGCAAAGTGCTGGCCGAAGGCATCCATGGAGAACAGGATGTTGTCACCGGTTAAAAAGGTAGCCATGCTGTCAGGCCAGTGCATCATCGGCATTTCAATGAACTTCAGCTGTTTGCCATTGCCGATATCCAGTGTATCGCCAGTCTTGACGACGTGGAAGTTCCAGCCGTTTTTGCCGTACTGACCTTCGATGGACTTCACAGCGTTGGCTGTACAGTAGATTGGTGTATTTGGGATCTTCTTCATCAAGGCAGGAAGGGAGCCTGTATGATCACATTCGCCATGCTGCGCAACAATGAAGTCAATCTTGTTCAGATCAATCTCACTTTCAAGATTCTTGATGAATTCATCACGGTGCGGTGTCCATACGGTATCCATCAATACCGTCTTTTCTTCCTGAATCAGATATGCATTCTGTGAAGAACCATTGAAGATGGAATAATCATCTCCATGGAAGCGGTCCAGCTCCCAATCCAAGTAGCCAATCCAATAAACGTTGTTCTTAACTAGTTTTTTCATTTTTTATATCCCCGATTTTCACTGATTAATATAGTCTTTTTTGTTTCAATATTACATTGATGTGCATTCTTGTTCAGCCGTCAATCAGATCACGGATGACCTGAGAGGCAATGAGCAGGCCGGCAGCACCCGGTACAAAGACAGTCGATCCCGGCGTCGGTTTGGCAGGATTGTTCTCATATCCTTCCGGATAGACTGGCGCCATCGGCTTTTCTGTACTGTAGACGACCTTCAGCTTCTTGATGCCCCGCTTGCGCAGCTCATAGCGCATGATGCGTGCCAGAGGATCACCAGCCGTCTGATAGATATCAGTCACAACCAATTTGGTAGGGTCGATGCGGTTGCCGCATCCCATGGATGAGATGATTGGGACACCGCAGCGCTGTGCTTCTTCAATCAAGTTGATTTTGGCAGTGACGGTATCGACTGCATCAACAATGTAGTCATACTGTGTAAAGTCGAACTTATCTTTTTCCTGCGGCAGATAGAAACAAGGATATTTATTGACTTTGATATCGCTGCAGATGGCATGGATCCTTTCCTCTGCCGCATCTACCTTTGATCTGCCCAGGGTGTCATAGGTTGCCAAGATCTGGCGGTTCAGATTGGATTCGACAAAGATATCGTGATCAATCAGATCCAATGTTCCGATGCCGCTGCGGGCCAGTGCTTCAACGACGTAGCCGCCAACCCCGCCGACGCCAAAGACGGCAACTCTAGCGCCGCGTATTTTATTCATATTCTCATTTCCCAGAATGAATTCTGTACGGATAAACTGATTGTTTGACATATCTTCTCTCTTCGTTGATAAAATAAGTGGTAGATGATGAAAATCATCAATTTCCATTCCTGTGTTATTATATAACGCATACGAAAGAGAGGCTATGTTCGTGAAAAAGATTATTGCTGGTTCTCTATGCCTGTTCCTGCTGGCGGGATGTACTTCTACAACGCATCAGGCAGCGAATACTGCAGCTGCAGCTTCAACAGCAGCCACCACAGCTCCATCCGCAAGCGCTTCATCTTCAGCGACAGCTTCTGCAACAGCAGATGCATCCAAGAAGGTGACCATCACCAATTCTGTTGCGGTCACTTCAAAGACGTTGGATATGTCTGGCTATGAATGGCTGGATGATGCAAATCCTGCATTTATACAGATCACAATGAGTGAGTCCCTGCGTCTGGTTGATGAGGGCGGTACAGGGATTATTCTATACAGCTATACTTCCTGCCCTTGGTGCAACCGTGCCGTTCCTGTTCTGAATGAAGCTGCCAAGGAAATGGGCGTGCATATCTATTATGTGGATGTCTATGAATCAGAACTGATGGATGCCAGCGGAAAGGCATTCTCAGCTGAAGGCAAGACGGTCATCCAGAGCATGCTCAAGCATTTTGACTCCATCCTGAAACATGAGACAAATTCCACCACAGGTGTCTCAGAACCAACGCTCTATACACCGGAAGTTGTTGCCATCAAGAAGGGTGCGATTGCCGGCCATCATACATCACTGGTCGATTCCTTTACGATGACAACTGGAGATGAACAGATGGATGATGCCCAGAAAGCAGAATTAAAGGGCATCTATGAAGATCTAATCAAGTCTGTTGCGGATTAAAAAAAGCCTCTGTTGAGCCTGCGCAAGCAATGCTGTCGTGACAGTTTCCATTCTGCAAGGTATGCTTTCTTGGCAGGATGCAGATATCTTCTATGATCAATGCAGGAGGTGCAGGACACATGGAATTCGGCGAGCAGATCAAACAGCTGCGCATGGATCAGAATCTGACCCAGGAACAATTCGCAGAAAAGCTCAATGTGACAAGGCAGGCTGTTTCCAACTGGGAGAATGACCGAAATCTTCCGGATATTGAAATGCTGATAAAAATGACTTCTGTGTTCGGTATCTCTTTAGATCAATTGATCCTGGGAGGAAAAAATATGACACAGAAACTGATCAATGATACAAGTGAAACAAGAAGAGCCAGAATGAACATGGTAACAACAGTGACCGGCGGTGTATTGATGCTGCTGGGGCTGTTCTGCTTTGTCATTAAGGGACTGAGCGTTGAATACGTTGATGAAACGGGACTGCTCCACGAAAATTTCTTTCTGATCGGTAGTGGCTGGCTGTTCTTATTGACGGGTGTGCTGGTCATCGCAGTGACCATGACCGCATATCTGATCAAGAAATACAAAAAATAAGTAAAAAAAGGATCGATTGGAAGATTTACACTTCTGGTCGATTCTTTTCTTTGTTTTATTCAGCGAACTTCCAGGCGGTCTCTAAGGCAATCTCCATCATATCTGTGAAGCCGTTCTGTCTCTGTTCGGCAGTCAGTGCTTCCGGCTTGAAGAGATGGTCAGAGATAGAAAGGATGGACAGTGCCTTCTTGTGAGATGCACATGCTTCCCAATAAAGACCGGCGGTTTCCATTTCTACCGCTAAATGGCCAAAGTCTCTTAACTTCTCATTTAAGCCAGCCTGCGGATAGTAGAAGAAATCAGAAGTATAGATCTTGCCGACCTTGTACTTTACGCCGTTCTTCTTTGCCGCATCAACAGCAGCTTCCAGCATGTCATAATCTGCACAGGCAGCCAGCTGACCAGGAATTCCATAGGCATTGCCGTAGTTGGAATTGGTGGATGCAGCTTCAGCGATGACAACATCCATTGGGTTGACATCCATGTCCAGTCCGCCGGCAGAGCCGATCCGGATGACTGCTTCAACACCAAACTGCGTGAACAGTTCATGTGTATAGATGCCGACCGAAGGAACACCCATGCCGTGTCCCATGACGGAAATTCTCTTTCCTTTGTAGGTGCCGGTATAGCCAAGCATGTTTCTTGTGTCATTGAAGCAGACAACATCGGACAGATACTTGTCCGCCAACGCCTTGGCACGCAGCGGATCGCCAGGCATCAGGACGACTTTTGCCAATTCATCCTTTACTACGATTGAAGCAGAAATACTCTCTTTCGGTTCCATATTGATCTCCTCTTTCTTATTTGTTGAAAAGTTTCTTTAAGTTCTCAGCGAACGGCGGATAGACAATACCGCGTTCCGTAACAATGCCGGTCAGCAGTTCATGATCTGTGACATCGAAGGATGGATTGAACTTCTTGATGTCTTTCAGGATCATTGGTTCCTTGTACCACATTTCACCGACTTCTTCTGGGTCTCTCATTTCAATCTTGATGTCATCCCCGGTCGGCGTATTGAAATCAATCGTGGAAGACGGTCCCAATGTATAGAACGGAATTCCGTAGTGCTTGGCCAGAATGGCAACACCGGAAGTGCCGATCTTATTGGCAAAGTCGCCGTTGGCAGCGATGCGGTCGCAGCCGACCATGACACACTGGATCTTTCCCTGCTTCATGACAATGGATGCCATGTTGTCGCAGATGGATGTCACATCGATTCCTGCCTTGAACAGTTCATAGGATGTTAAGCGGGCACCCTGCAGAAGAGGTCTTGTCTCATCGGAGTATACATGAATGGTCATGCCTTTCTCCTGTGCCATGTACATCGGTGCTGTGGCTGTCCCATAGCCTAAGCAGGCCAGGTAGCCGGCGTTGCAGTGAGTCAGGATGCCGTCGCCCTCATGAAGCAGCGTGACACCATATTCCGCAATTCTGCGGTTCATCGCAAGATTTTCTTCATCGATCTTCTCTGCCTCAGCAATCAGATCACTGCATAACTGGTGGACATCATCGTTATGGTCTGCCACAAATTTCTTCATCCGAGCCAATGCCCAGCTGAGGTTGACTGCAGTAGGACGGGATGTATTCAGATAGTCTGCCTTCGTATCAAATTCCTGCTGGAATTGTGCATAAGGCAGTTCTTTGAGTGACTGTGCCAAAGCTGCCATTGCATATCCGGCAAAGACACCGATGGCAGGCGCACCTCTCACCTGCAGAAGCTTGATGGCATCCCACATCTGTTTCTCATTTGTGAGGGTCAGATAATCCTCATGATTTGGAAGCTTTGTCTGATCAAGGATGATGACGGCATTGCCATCTTCACTGATCTTAACGACTTCCAGCTGTTTTACTGTGCTCATTGATCTCTCCTTATTTCTGCCCATAGTGATTGACGGCGAAGTCTCTCATCCATACGGTATTTTCCTCATTGATCTCAACTGGTCTGCCAATGGCCAGCGCCTTCTGATAAATGTCGGCTGATGTTTCCAATACAGTGGCGACCTTGAAGCATTCCTTTATATCTCTGCCGACGCAGACAGCACCATGATTTGCCATCAGGCATGCCTGTACATTTCCTAATGCCTTGACGACATTCTCTGCCAATGCCTGAGAACCTGGCAGAGCATAGTCAGCACATTTCACACTGCCGCCGATGGCCTGTGCCATCTCGTCGGTCACGACAGGGATTCCCTGATGCAGAACGCCGAAAACGGTGCTGTTGACAGGATGGGTATGAAGAACAGCGAAGACATCGCTTCTATTTAGATATACTAATACATGCAGCATCTTTTCGACGCTTGGCTTGCGGGTGCCTTCTACAGCATTTCCTGCCGCATCCAGAACGCAGACGTCATCTTCTCTCAGCGTGTCATATGCCATGCCGGAAGGGGTCAGATAAATGAGCCCGGTTTCCGGATCACGCAGAGAGATATTTCCCCAGGTTTCGACCGTAAGGTCTCGCTTCTGCATTTCAATGCCTGCCTGCAGAATGGCCTTCTTATAATTTATGTTTGTATTCATGATTACTATTGTAAACTTCATTTTTCACAATTCAACGAACAGAAAGCCGGAAACGTCTGATACAATGGAAAACATGAAGATTATCATAACCGATACAGGAACCTATCCAGGTAAGATCAGTATTGAGGACCGTGTCTTCCGTCCGCAGAGCAGCGTACATCCGTGTTCTGGCTGCTTCAAATGCTGGACGGTCACGCCTGGTGTATGCATACAGAAGGACGATGCCCAGTACTTTGGGTGGATGCTGTCAAAATGTGATGAACTGATCATCATCTCGAGATGTTTCCATGGATCCTATTCTCCGTTTGTCAAAATGGTGATGGAACGCGGCCTGCCATATGTACAGCCCTGCTTTGAGGAAAGGAATGGCAGAATGAGGCACAAGCCGCGCTATGCAAATACATTTGTGACGAAAGTCTTCTTCTATGAAGAAAATCTCAGTGAACAGGAAAAAGCTCTGGCTGAAAAAATGGTCAGGGATCAGGCTGAGAACTTTCATCAGAAAGATGTTCAGATCAGATGGTATGCGGATGCCTGGCAGATTGGAGGAGAGCTATGAGGATCACTTTGATGAATGCCTCCCCGAAGGGAAAAGACAGTGCCAGCAAGCAGCTGATCGACCGCTTTATTCCTTTCTTGAAAGATGATGAATACGGTGTTCTTGAGGTCAATCCGCAGATGGATGAGAAGCTGGCAGAACTTGCCGTCAATGCGAGTGATGCTGTTGTGATCTTTGCACCGATCTATCTGGATTCCCTGCCATGCAGTGCCCTGGCATTGATGGATGTGCTGGAAGCCAAGGTCAGAAAGAAAGGACTTCGGGTAGCAGCAGTGCTGCAGTGCGGCTTCTATGAACCGGAGAATACCGAAGGTGCTATGGAAGTGCTCAGGCAGTGGTGCCAGCAGAATGAATATGTTTTTACTGGTGGAATCGGCATCGGTGCCGGCGGGGCATTGGCAGGCCTAAAGAAAGTCAAGACAGGCAGAGGACTCCTGAAGCAGCTGCCGAAGGCATATGCTTCGCTTTATGAAGGTTTGAAGACAGGAAAAGGGAATGATTCATACTTCTCACTGTCCTTGTCAAAGCGGCTCTATACGTTCTTTGCTGAGCTTGGATGGAAAATGGCAGTCCATCAGCAGGGACTGGAAAATGCAGACCTTGCCTATCAGCCGAAAGGACCTAATTCTGAAAAATTTTCAAAAGAAAATTGAAACAAAGTAAATTTATTTCAAAAATCATATTGACTTCAAAAAAGTCATAGCTTATAGTCTAGACATAAACAAACCAGTGAATGGGAGATCAAACATATTGGCAGCTTAAAGAGAGTGCAGGAATGGTGAGACCTGGCAGTGATGCGATATGCAAATGGACCCATGAGGGCCTGATGAAAGCTTAGGCAAGTACTTCAGGACGCAGTTGTCAGCGTTAACGGACAGAAAATGTGATTGCATTTTCAAACAAAGAGAAGAGAGTAATCTCTTAACTAAGGTGGTACCGCAGGCATATACGCTTGTCCTTATACAGGACAGGCGTTTTTTGTTTCAACGGACAGCTGAAGTGGAAATGCACAGAAAGGGAGGAAAGTCACATGAAAAAGTTATTCGCAACCGTATTATCAGCAGTATTAGCTGCATCAATGGCAGGATGCTCCGCCGCTTCTTCAACCGCATCTTCATCTTCAACATCTGCTTCTAAAACAATCAAGGTCGCTGTCATCAAGCAGCTTGACCACGCATCTCTGGATGAGATTGCCAATGCAATTACATCCGAACTGGATGCCTTAGCCGCAAAGAACGGCGTCACTATTGAATATGGTGATGTATACTCTGGCCAGAATGATCAGACAACATTGAAGCAGATCAGTGACCAGGCTGTCGCAGACGGCGTCAATGTCATCATCCCGATTGCTACATTAGCAGCGCAGGTCGCTGTCAACAGTGCTGAAGATTCTTCAACACCAGTTGTCTATGCGGCAATCTCTGATCCAGAAACAGCAGGCCTGACCGGTATGAAGAATGTTACCGGAACTTCAGATGCATTAAATACAAAGCAGATCTTTGATATGATGCTGGAAGAGAAGCCGACCACAAAGAAAGTCGGACTGCTGTATTCCAAGAGTGAAGCCAACTCCACCAAGCCGATCAAGGAAGCCAAGGAATATCTCGACGGCAAGGGAATTGAATATGTAGAGGCAACTGCCAATACCAATGATGAAGTCATTGCAGCTGCGGCATCCTTAGTTGCTTCCGGCGTAGATGCTGTATTTACACCAACAGACAATGTCATCATGGCAGCTGAACTTGTCATCGCAGATACTTTCGCAGATGCAAAGATCGCGCATTACACAGGTGCAGATTCCTTCGTCAGGAACGGTGCATTTGCGACCTGCGGCGTCAACTATACAGACCTTGGCAAGAAGACAGCAGATCTTGCATATCAGGCCGCAACAGAAGGCTATGGCAATATGGATGACTACTATCTGATGGACGGCGGCATTGTCACCGTCAACACAGATACTGCTAAAAAGTTAGGTGCTGACAGTTCTCTGTTCGCAAAATTTGGTAAAGTAGTAGAAGTAACAACAACAAAAGAGTAAGTAATTCATAGGAGGCTTGATTCATGTTATTTATCATACAGACAGCACTGGAACTGGGATGTGTCTATTCCTTAGTCGCATTGGCACTGTTCCTGAGCTACCGGATCCTGGATATTGCAGATCTGACGACCGACGGATGCTTCATCCTGGGCATGGCAGTATCTGTATCTTCAGCGGCAGCCGGACATCCATTGCTTGGCATCCTCTTCGGCATCATTGCCGGCGGATGTGCGGGCTATGTGACTGCATTCCTGCAGACACGTCTGGGGGTGCCTTCCATTCTGGCGGGCATCATCACCAATACTGGTCTGTATACCGTGAATCTGGCCGCCATGGGCTGGAGTTCAAATGTATCACTTCTGAAAGGAGATACCATCTTCACTTTATTCAAAGCGACCGGCATCGGCGGAACCTGGTACAAAGTTGTATTGGCAGGCATCATCTGCGCCATCGCCATGCTTGCAATGAAGTGGTTCTTAGGAACACGCATCGGCCTGTCTATCCGGGCAACCGGTGACAACCGTGACATGGTCTCTGCTTCTTCCATTGATCCAAGACATACAATTACACTGGGTCTTGTCATTGCCAACTGCCTGACCGGCTTATCCGGCGCATTGGCAGGACAGATGCAGAAGAGTGCTGATATCAACGGCGGCACCGGCATTGTTGTCATCGGACTTGCATGTCTGATCATTGGTGAAACTGTCATCAACGGCCGTAAAAATATGACGCGGAATATCCTTGCATGCCTGATCGGCAATATCATCTACCGTATGATCTATGCCATTATCCTGCGGACAAGCATCATTCCTATTGAAGGACTGAAGTTAGTTACAGCATTGATTGTAGCCTTGGCAATTGCGGCACCGACTATCAAGGCGAATACACAGTACGCCATGAAAGCTAGAAGGGAAGGGAAAGACTGATGCTGGAAATTACTGGTCTGACAAAAACCTTCAATGCTGGGACGGTCAATGAAAAGACTGCCCTGAAGGATTTATCGCTTTCTGTCAAGGATGGAGACTTTATCACGATTCTTGGATCCAACGGTGCAGGCAAGTCAACGCTGTTCAATGCCATTGCCGGCAACTTCAGAATTGATGATGGAAAGATTGTGCTGGATGGTGAAAATATCACCTTCCAGAAAGAATATCAGCGTTCAAAGTATATCGGCCGTCTGTTCCAGGACCCATTAAAAGGAACGGCACCGCATATGACAATTGAAGAGAATCTGGCTTTAGCCAATCTGAGTGCTTCCAAGCATACAGATTCCTTCTCACGCATTTCCAAAAAGGACAGAGAAGTCTATGCGGAATGCCTGAAACAGCTGGATATGGGCCTCGAGGACCGCATGGATGTACCGGTCGGAACATTGTCCGGCGGCCAGAGACAGGCACTGACGCTGCTGATGGCGACCATTGTTCCGCCAAAGCTTCTGCTGCTGGATGAGCATACGGCTGCGCTTGATCCTAAGGCAGCGGAAAAAATCATTTCTTTGACCAAGGAAATTGTCGAGAAGAACCACACAACATGTCTGATGATCACGCATAACCTTCATCAGGCACTGGAACTTGGCAACCGCACCATCATGATGGCTGACGGAAAGATCATCTCTGATATTGCGGAGGAAGAAAAGAAACATCTGACGGTTGAAGACCTGATGAAGAAATTCCATGATGATCTTGACGATGATCGTATACTATTGAGAGAAGAATAATTTCTTCTCTTTTTCTAAGGAGTACATATGGCAAAAAAGGAAACAAAGACAAACGCAATGAGAATGCTGGAGAGTGCCGGCATCAGCTATACGCTGCATACCTATGATGTATCAGATGACTTGATTGACGGCGTCTCTGTCGCAAAGAAGTGCGGTGAAGATCCGGAACAGGTCTTCAAGACATTGGTCACTGTCGGCAATGATAAGGAACATTATGTCTTTGCAGTCCCAGTTGCACAGAAGCTGGATCTGAAAGCCTGCGCAAAAGCAGCAGGGGTCAAGAGTGTAGAAATGATCCCGCAGAAGGAACTGCTTCCTCTGACTGGTTATATCCATGGCGGCTGTTCTCCCATCGGCATGAAGAAGCCATTCAAGACAGTCTTTGATGAGACGATGATCCTGTTCGATACCGTACTGGTCTCCGGGGGAAGAGTCGGTACGCAGGTGGAAGTGGCACCGGATGACTTATTGAAGATTACCAACGGCACCACAGCACCGATTGCAATGGAGTAAGGAAAAGGGAACTCAGTCAGCTGACTGTGCTCCCTTGTTTTTGTATATGTTTTCTATCATTTCTGCATCGGCAGGACAGAAAGGATACTGCGGAATCTCTTCTTCCTTGATCCAGCGGATATCATTGTGCTCCAGTTTTGTCGGTGTTCCTTCTTTGATTACTGCATCAAATAATGTCAGATGGATGCTGATGTTTGGATAGATATGCGTTACATCCGTGACTTCTCTGCCAACAGACAAGATAATATCCAGTTCCTCTTTGCATTCTCTGACTAATGCCTGTTCCTTGGTCTCACCAGGCTCGACTTTACCGCCGACAAATTCCCATAACATTCCCTGAGATTTTTCCCTTGCTCTTTGACAGATCAGGAATGTATCATTCTGCCAGATTCTTGCCGCAACAACTTCTACCATTCTGTTCCTCGTATTTCTAATTCTTATTTGTATTCTGTTTCGGCAGTCCGAAATCATACTGCAGATAATCAGGAAGTTCATGATCCATCAGGATATCAAATAATAATGTACCAGTGTTATTCCCGGTTTCCCGCAGGTGTGTCATTGTACCGGTGCCGACATAGGTAAATGGTAGCACGATACCATCCTCGGTATCCATTTTTCGTACAAAGAGACATGCCTTTGTCCAATGGGTCAGATTGTACCGTTCACTGTCGCTTAAGTTCCCTTTGCTTTCCCATTGAAAGACATCCGGCTGCAGGAACTTATCTTTATAATTCAAGTGTTCTTCAATGCTTGCGTCTTTCTTTAATGCAGCGAAGATATAGATGACATCATCAAAGTACTTCGTACCAAGCATGATATCATTTGGATTCTGACATAGTTTCAGCATGACTTGGTCCTTCCGGTAGTTCTGCCACAGCTTGAAGCCAATTGTATCGCCAAATTCATTTTCATAACGTGAAATACCATACTGCACCAAGTCTTCCACATATTCTTTGAACTGTGCATCCATGGTGACATGCATGTATAATAGGTCACCCTGCTGGTCCAGCAGGCGAATTGTATCCTGCTTGGCATACTCTTTTGTCATATACACCAATGCATGTTCAAGTTCTTTTGGCTGATACCCAGGAACTTTTTCTTTGAGTGTCTGATCAATAGCATGTATGTCGTGCATGTCATGCAGCAGACAATCGATAATGATGTATTCGTGAAGACGTGCTAACGGAAGATAGGCTGACAGTACATTGATATAGTTGATCTGCTCATCCGTGAACAGCGGCAGACCAGTTTCATCAATGCCCTTGAGAAAACTATAATAGGATCCTGTCTTTCTTCCTTTGATCTTGATGGAGAGGAAACGGATCAGGTCCGGAGCGACATCATTCGTGAAGTAATCCATGTGCTTTGGATATGTTTCGGTATTGATGTACTTCTTGAAATTCATATAATCCTGTTTTAAATACTTCAGACTGTTGAAGTTCTCCTGCTCAATGTATTTTGTGATTTCCTCTTTACTGAGCGCATCAATATGAATCTGAACACCGTACTTTGCCAGATCCAGTGGTGCAAAATCATCTTCAACTAAAGAAGTCATCAGTTTCTTCTCAACGACAAAGTTGTCAGATAAAGATGACAATGCAAAGGCAATCTGTACACTGCGTTTATAGCTGTTGCCGATAAAGTCCAGTACGGTTACATACGGCTTATTCTCATATTTCCGCAGACCGCGGCCTAACTGCTGGATAAAAATCGTTGAAGATTCGGTAGGACGCAGGAACAGGACCATATTGACACCTGGGATATCGACACCTTCATTTAAAATATCAACTGTAAACAGCATCTCGAGATCTGTGGTGTCGCTCTGCAGATCATTGTAGGCACGAATCCGCTGACCAATGTCATTGCTGCCGGTGAGATACGCTGTTTTATAGTAAACAGACATTGTTTCTGCCATCTGCCTTGCATGCGTGACATTGCGGCAGAACGCAAGTGCCTTGAGCTTTCCCTGCGGCCGGTGCTTTTCTACTTCGGATGTGATGAACTCACAATGATCATCTGTACCCAGCTGTGCAATGGCACGGCGCTCATCATGATCACTGAAATCATAGTTTACAAGCTGGTCACGGATCCCATAGTAATGAAATGGCACAACAAGATCATTGATGATGGCATCCCGGAGGCGCAGCTCATATGGAATGTTCTCATCAAACAGTTCAAATACATCCTGATTGTCCATACGCTCTGGTGTTGCGGTGAGACCGAGAAGGAATTCCGGTGTGAAGTAGGAAATGATCTTCTGATATGTTGCCGCTGTTGCATGGTGGCACTCATCAATGATGATGTAATCAAATTCGTCTTTTGCGAACAATTCGAGACTGTTGCCCATTGAGATGTTTGTGGAGAATAAGAATTCTGCATCTAGATCTTTCTGGCTGCCGCTGTAGATGCCATAGTAGTGATCCGGACCGAATACATTCTGGAATGTCTCTAAGGCCTTACGGAGGATTGACTCTTCATGAACGATATAGAGCAGACGATGTGGATTGAAGTTCAATGCATCAAAAGCCGCTAGGTAAGTCTTGCCGCTGCCCGCTGCAGCTACGATCAATGCTCTGCCAACACCCATGGCGCGATAACGGTTCAGTTCTTTTAATGCCTTCCGCTGCATGAAGTTCGGTCTGATCTCTGCCTGAGAAAGGTCGTAATCCATGTCCCAGCGTTCAATTGCATAATCCAGCTGCATGGTATATTTCTTGATCAGACTGTCATCAAGCTCTGGTGTATGCGTCCATTTATTATCAAATTCTATCTCTGCCTGTTCAAAGACATCACCATGAAGTGGTTCATCGATTACAACATCCCATTCAATGTTCTTTAATAATGCATAGCGCGTGATGTTGGAAGAACCAACAACAACTTCCGTATGATCAGTAAAAGTAAAAAGATATCCTTTAGAATGATAGCCCAGGACAGAAAATCGATTGTCGATAAAACTGTCATAATCCAGGTGGCAATGAAAATTCGGATAGCGCTGCGCCAGTGCTTGAAATCTGCGCAGGGAATCAATATCCGTAAAGTTTTGATAGGTAGAAGTGATGAGTCTGCCTTGACACCCGCGCGCTAGTGCATCATCAATATCCTTGTATAACAGGATCAGACCGGCTTTTTTGATGAAGCTCACTGAAAAATCAAAAGATCTGCATGTGCGCAGATTCTCCTGGATCTTGTCTATGAATCTAGTTTTTGTATAATTTGTCAGGAATTGATTGGACATTTGGCTGCCTTATGAATAATTTAGCAGCATACATAAGAAACGTCCAGATCAAGAATGAATGATCTGCTGGGAAAGGAAGACAGCTAAGACACCTGCGATGATACTGATCAGGACATAGACGAGAGCCATGGAAGATTTGCCGCTGCTGAAAAGAGTCGTGGATTCATAAGCGAAGGTAGAGAAAGTGGTAAAGCCGCCGCATACACCTACCTTCAGCATCAGCATCAGTCTAGGGGATGCATTGGGATTCTTGGCTGCATACGCTGAAAGAAGGCCCAGAACAAAGGCACCGACGATATTGATGGCTAATGTCTTATAAGGAAAGCCTGACTGATCCTTGAGCGGGATCAAGCCGACGAGATACCGGCAGATGCTTCCGATAAAACCACCAACTCCTACAGCCAGACAATTCAACATAGCGAATCCTTCTTTCTTTATCGCGTATCATTGTAGCAAATAATTGCATGTCCGAAATCATTTTTCTGAAATTAATGTCTGCCTGTGGTTTGTTACTTCACAAAGAAGTGAGTATACTCTTAGGTATGATTAAAAAATGCTTGAAAATCATTGTGAGTGCTGCACTCACAAGTTCAATCCTATCGATTACGACGGTACATGCAGAAGACTACAGTGATACGGATTACTGGAACAGCCGCTGCATGTCAGACAACATCAAGACAGCGGATGACTTTAACGCATGTAAGGCATATACCGAATATGTTGCTTCGCAGACACCTTCTCTGCAGGCACAGCTGGATGAGATCAATGCTCAGAAGACAAGCATTGAGGCTAATATTTCAGAGTATCAGGATGAACTGGATACGTATCAGGGACAGGTGGATACGCTGAATTCATCAATTGGTGATCTGGAAGCAGTGCAGACCTCGATTGAAGCAGATATCACTGCAGCACAGAGTGAGATAGAACAGAAGCAGAAGGATATTGATGCCGCGCAGACTACAATTGACGGCATGAGTGAAAAGATCAAGGAACGAATGGTCAATGCACAGTCTTCACTTCGTATCAACAATATGATCGATGTGCTGATGGGGGCTAAGACGTTCAGTGACTTTATCAGGATAGCGGCAGGCATTGCCAGTATTACGGCAAAAGAAAAAAGTGAGAACGAAGAACTGGTCGCGGCAATGGAAAAGCTCCATGATGCGCAGAATGTGCTCGAAGATGCCAAACAGAAGCTGGCTGCGCAGGAAGAGGAACTGAAAACTCAGGAAGAAAAGATTCAGACAGAGCGTGAAGAAGTATTGGTGGCTCAATATAAAGTTCAGGTCATCCAGAGTGCTGCCCGTTCGCAGGAAGCACTGCTGCAGGCACAGGGCAATCACATTGCCTCCAATATCTCTGATGTACAGGCAACTATGACATCTATTTCTTCCAGTCTGGATGCACTGCAGGAATCAATCTTTGCACCGACACCGGCACCAACGCCGGCACCAGAAGAGACCACAGATTCAAATGCCACTGCAACAGCAACTCCTGCGCCGACGGTGACGCCAGTTTCAACAGGATGGGCGAGACCTGTCTACGGTTCCTACCGCAGTGCAGGCACATGGGAATATCCTGACGGCGGCGTGCATCTGGGCTATGACTTTGCGGTCGCTTCCGGCACAACATTATATGCGGCTGGTACAGGTGTCATTCTGAACAGTGTCAGCGGATGTCCAGTTGGATATTTAGGTTCAAGATGCGGTGAAGACGGCGGCGGCTACGGCGGCGGCAATCAGCTGTATCTGTTGTGTGTAGTGGATGGAAGCCTGTATGGCTTGATCTACTGCCATATGACGGACGGCACATTGGTCAGCAAGGGGACGATTGTCCATGCGGGTGATTATGTCGGCCTTTCGGGATCCTCCGGCAACAGTTCAGGACCGCACTGCCACATTGAAGTCATGTATCTGGGAGACGGTACGAACTTCTCCTATTATGCGACCCATTGGGATGGCGACCTGGCATATGGCGCCGGCTGGGCTGGTCAGTATGACGGCTATGGAAGACGGTGTGAAGCAGGGTACAGTGCACCATGCCGGATCCGTCCGGAAGAGATCTGGGGATATTAATATCAAGGGCAGAAATGCCCTTTTCAATTTCGTTGTTTCTATTCTGCAGTTGTGTTACTGTTTTGGCATGAAAATGATCTTACGTTTCTTTAGAACGGTGATTGTCTTTGTGCTGATTGTAGCAGCCGGGATGATGCTGTACAAATATGTCGGTCAGTACATCAGTTCGGACTTCTCAATGGAGCCGCTGCTGAGTTCTGCTTCAGCGACACCGACACCAGTCCCTTCGGATGAACTTGTTTTTGATGCGGCTGTCTATCCATACTATGATCAATTGAATGAGACGCAGAAGGGTCTGTATACGGAGTTCTACAGCAATGCGCTGGCATTGAATGATACTTTTATACCGAATGAGGATATCACGGCTGAAGATCTGGAAACAGTTTTCCGCTGTGTCTTCTGCGACCATCCGGAACTGTTCTGGCTGGATACGAAATACAATTATCAGTACATGGAAGAAAGCAAGAAAATTGTCTCGGTGACTTTGAACTACAATGAAACAGCAGAAGACATTGAGGCATCCAAAGCTGCCTTCAACAATTCTGCCAATGAGATCTTAGTGGCTGCCCAGCAGTACAGCACGGATTATGAAAAAGAAAAGTATGTTCATGATGCACTGATTGCCAAGAATGTCTATGATCTGAATTCTGCTTTGAATCAAAGTGCATTCAGTGCGATGTGCAGCGGCAGTACGGTGTGCGCCGGATATGCAAGAAGTTTCCAGTATCTGCTGCAGCAGCTGAATATTCCGTGTTACTACGTCATTGGCACCAGTGAAGGTGAAGATCATGCCTGGAACATTGTGCTGATCGACGGCTCCTTCTACAACGTTGACTTGACCTGGGATGACTGTGCTTCTGAAGATGATCCATATTACTTCTTTAATCTGGATGATGCATCCTTCAATGAATATCACACCAGAGCTTCCTTATCTACGACGCTGCCTAACTGCACCAGTACATTGCTGGCGCACAAGGAAGATGCTGATATCTATCAGAGTATACGCTTTACACTGCCGCAGTGATTTCTTTCTTTGTCCCAGCTGAACGGCGGTGACTGATACCATTTATGAGGTGATGATATGGCATATTGTGATTGGTGGAAAGAATCAGAAATGATGAAAGAGTATCATGAGGCAGAATGGGGAATTCCTGTTCATGATGACCGCAGGCAGTTCGAATTTATCGTGATGGAAGTCATGCAGTGCGGTCTGAATTTTCGTATGATACTGAAGAAGCGGGAGATATTCCGCTCCTGCTTTGATGACTTTGACTGCGATGCAGTCGCAGCGTTTGGTGAAAAAGACATTGCACATATCTTAACAGTCCCGGGGATGATTCATTCGCGCCGCAAGATTGAAGCGGTGATCAATAATGCTATGTGTTTCCAGCAGATCCGGAAAGAATATGGGAGCTTTTCAGTTTACCTCTGGCAGTATACAAATGGGAAAACAATCCTGTATCACAATCATGAAAAAGGATATGTCCCTGCTTCAAACGCTCTTTCTGATAAGATCAGTAAAGATATGAAAGAACGCGGCTTTCAATATCTAGGAAGCATTACTGTATATTCTCATCTGCAGGCTGCCGGTCTCATCAATGATCATGGGGAAGACTGTCCATGCTATAAAAAAATTAATGCAGAAAATCCAACGATATATAAACGACGTGAACTTGAGCAGGGAATCCATTTTTACAATAGTAAGTAAAAGACTTTGAATTCTATCATTTTACTGATGGACCCAAAGTCTTTTCTTAAGTGTAAATAACAGAATTAATAAAACACAGAATCTCGTTCTAAGCAGAACGTTTCTTGAAAATATCCAAGATAATAAGCACCAGTACATAGGCAACAAAGGCGCCGGCTAAGATGCCGGCCATATCAATAAAGCTGTCCAGGAAAGCACTTGCTCTGCCCGGTACAAACTTCTGCAGTCCTTCGTCAATCAATGGAATTCCAACCATGATCAGCACGAAGTTCAAAAAGCGGGACTTCATCAGCGGTGCTACACGGATGGCCAGAACAATGATGAATCCAAGCAGTGCGTATTCTGAGAAATGCGCAAGCTTTCTGATGTAATGATGGAACAGATTGAAGTCAATCGTAAAACCGGCTCTTGTGACATATCTCATTAAGAAGTTGGCAACCTTTGTAGAAGCTGCGCTGCTATATTCACCAATCGTTAGGGAGTTGGAGAAGATCCAGCAGATATAGGCACCGACTGCAATCCAAATCAGAATGTTCAGAAAGTTCTTCTTTTTCATGTCTTCCTCCTAAGCCATGCTATAATAACATAGCTATGCCAGTAAAAGAGAGAACTTTTAAAAATAAGGTCGTAGATGCGGTCCTGATCATCATTGGAACGTTTGTTCTTGCAATGTCTGTAGAGATGTTCATTATCCCCTACAACATTCTTTCTGGTGGTGTTGCCGGTATTGCCGTTGCGGTGGAACCTTTCTTCCATTTAGATAAGACACTGATTGCAAATGCACTGACGCTGATCCTGTTCTTTGTGGGGTGGGCAATGCTGGGCAGACAGTTTGCTATCAGCACTGCTTTTTCTTCTCTGCTCTACCCGATATTTACTACGGCATTGAGCTGGATCGATTTTGGCATTACAGTACCGCCGATGCTTGCCTCTTTCTATGCAGGTCTATTGGGTGGTGTTGGTATCGGCTTGATCATGCGTGCTGGTGCTTCTTCCGGCGGCATGGATGTTCCTCCGCTGATTCTTCATAAACTGACCGGCGCAAAAATATCTACACTTGTCGTCATCACCGATGGACTGACTGTTCTGCTTGGCGTTCTTGCCTATGATCTCAATGCGGCATTGGTCGGATTGATCTCTGTGTTTGCTTCAGGTGCCGGCATCCGCTATGTATTGGAAGTTGGACAAGGTGCATCTGCAAAGAGCGTACAGATCATTTCAGAACATTATCGTGAGATCATGGAAGAGATCAATAAAGTACTTGACCGCGGTGTAACATTGATTGATGCGCAGGGTGGATATTCATCACAGCCGAAAAAAATCATCCTCTGTGTTGTCAGTGAGAGACAGTATGCAAGACTGCTTTCCATCATTCGTCAGACAGATGAACATGCCTTTGTAATTACAACAGATGCATCAGATATGCATGGTGAAGGGTTCACATACAGTTCACCTAATATTTAAGCGAAATCAACCGGAATATGATAGAATCTATATGGATTTTATGATCCGGTTTTTTTAGTGAGGAGGTTTTATGATCGAGTGCTCCCATGTATTCAAAAGATACAAAAACGGAACAAATGCTCTGTATGACATTAATATCAAAGTGGATCAGGGTGAATTCATTTATATTATCGGTCCTACTGGTTCAGGGAAGTCTACCCTGATCAAGCTTTTGGATGGTGAAGAAGTTGCTACCAAGGGAAGCGTCAAGGCAGTAGGAATTGATGTTGGCAAATTAAAGCGCGGGCAGGTACCGGTGTACCGCCGTAATATAGGTGTTGTTTTTCAGGACTTCAGACTGCTTCCGGAAAAGACCGTAGCAGAGAATATCAGCTATGCGCTGGAAGTCATCAATATGAAGAAACCGCAGATCCAGAAGAGAGTCAAGGAAGTCATGCAGGTCGTGGGACTGGAAGATAAGGGAGACAGTTTCCCGAGAGAACTTTCCGGCGGTCAGCAGCAGCGTGTCACAATTGCTCGTGCAATTGCAAACAGACCGAAGGTGCTGATTGCGGACGAGCCTACCGGCAACCTGGATCCAGCAAAATCTGCTGAGATCATGGAACTGTTAGCTGAGATCAATAAGAAATATGGTACAACGGTGGTCATGGTCACCCATGATGCTTCCATTGTCAACCGCTACAGAAGAAGAACAGTCGTTCTGGAACACGGCCACATCGTGGCAGATCTAGCGGAAGGAGGATATGTCCGTCATGATCAGTAGACCAATCAAAGAAGGATTCTCAGGTGTCGGCAGACACTGGGCAATGTCGATCTCAAGCGCCATTGCCGTTACGATTACATTAGTGATTATCTCTGTCTTCCTGCTGCTGACATGGAATGTCAACAACTTCACACAGAATATAGAATCATCCCTGGATATCTATGCATCCGTTGACTATGATGCCGAGAACCAGGAAGCAGCTTTGAAGAAAAAGATTGAAGCAATCGACGGTGTGGAAAGTGTTGAGCTTTCACCGAAGAGTGCTGAATTCCAGGCATATCTGGATTCCTTCTCAGATGAGAGAACAAAGGAAGCATTTGAACCATATGCCAGTGACAACCCAATGCATGATGCATTCTATGTCAAGGCAGCGGATGGTTCCAAGATTCAGAGCATCGCAGATGCACTGTATGATATGAAGAACAACAATGAAGGTCTGTACGAGATCAGCTATGGCGGACAGAGCACAATCTCCATTGTGGATGCCATGGCAAATATTCGTAAGATCGGAATGATCTTAGTCATCGGTCTGATTCTGCTGGCAATCTTCCTGATCCAGAATACGATCAAGCTGACAATTACTGCCCGTGCGACAGAAATTGAGATCATGCGCAATGTCGGTGCATCGAATCAATTTATCCGTTCACCATTCTTGATTGAAGGTGTAATCATCGGCATCCTTGGCGCAGCTGTTCCGATCGGACTGACAATCTGGGGATACATCGCCCTGTATAACAATGCAGGCGGCATCCTGATCTCCAACATGTTCCACCTGGTGGAACCATATCCATTTGTTTATTACGTCTCAGGTATCTTACTGCTGATGGGAATTGTCGTCGGCTTCATCGGCTCATGGCTTTCCGTTACCCGCTATCTGAGGTGGAAGAGATGAAAAAACTGATTACAGTGCTGACTTCATTTGCCTTGTGTGCATGCATGTTACCACTGCAGATCATTCACGCAGAAGATCCAGCATATACAAATTCAGAGTATTGGAATAATTACTGTTCTGTTGCAGCAAACAGTACGACATCCGCATGTGATGCTTACCGTGCCTATTTGAAGAGTGTTAAAAGTGATCTGGCTACGCAGCTGACGGATGCCAAGACACTGCGGGAACAGTATGAAGCAGATGCAGCCAAAGCAAAGGCACAGGTTGCTGCATATCAGACACAAATTGACGAAAAGCAGAGCCAGATCAATGCCGTGCAGGCAGAGATTGACAATCTGCAGACACAGATTGATGCCAAACAGAAGGAAATTGATGCCAAGCAGGCGGAGATTGCCGCAACGCAGGCAAAGATCGATACGATCAGTACCAAGATCAAGCAGAGAATGGTCAATGAACAGAGCTCTTTGAAGATCAATAAGTATTTGGATATCCTGATGGGTGCTTCGACCCTGCAGGATTGGCTGCGGATTGTTTCCGGTCTGAAGGCAATTTCTGACAGTGATAAGAATTCCAGTGATGAACTTGTCACTATGCGTGAGCAGCTGAACACGCAGAAGACGGAACTGCAGAAAGCGCAGGATGATATCAAGACAACGCAGGCAGAGCAGCAGACGCAGAAGGATCAGCTTTCCGCAGCACAGCAGGAACTGATCACTTATCAGGCAAATGCACAGGCGGCGGCAGAACTTGCTTCTGAACTGACAGCACAGCAGCTGGCTCTGGAAGACAACATTTCGGCCAACATTGATTCTATCAAGGCAACCTTATCTCAGGTTGCTGCCCAGAATGGTGTTCCGGAAACATCAGAAGGATGGACATATCCAGTGCCTGGTGCATATAAGAGTGCCGGTACATGGAACTATCCAGGCGGATCAATCCACCTGGGATATGACTTTGCGGCTTCTCTTGGCACGCCGATTGTAGCAGCTGCCAATGGACTGATCATTGCCAGTGCCAATGGATGCGGCTACGGCTCATTAGGAGACGGCTGCGGAAAAGCACAGGGCGGTCTCTGGGGCGGCGGCAACCAGGTCTATGAATTAGCTGTTGTCGGTGACAGTCTGTATGCATTGATCTATGCACATATGCTGATCAATACACCGGTAGCAACAGGTACATATGTCAGTGCCGGCGACCAGATTGGTGCGCTGGGATCTTCAGGCAACTCCACAGGTCCGCACTGCCACGTTGAAGTAACATATTTAGGTGCAGCATCTGACTTCTCATCATGGCTGGCAGGATGGAACGGCGACTTAGGCTTCGGCTGCGGCTGGGCTGGTTCCTATGACGGCTATGGACGCAGATGTGAAGCAGGATACAGTGCACCATGCCGTATCCGTCCGGAAACCGTCTTCGGCGGGTGATCTTCACGTGCGTTTTGAGAAAATGTAATACAATAGAAGAGCCTCAGATCCACTGAGACTCTTTTTTAGAAAAGGAATTAACTATGAGTGAACAGAATAAAACAGAAAATGAAATGACTGAGAATGAAAATCCCCAAGTCAAACATACAGAGGAAAATGCTGTACATCTTTGGGCTGATGAACAGGCACTGAAGAAATCACAGAAGAAGATCAAGAAACTCAAGACAACTTTGGTCATTGTAATCGTAGCAGCAGTCCTTTTAGGATGGGTCGGCGGCAGTCTTCTGCCAATCTCTTTTCTGGACAGCTTCCGCTCACGTCTGAACGCCATCAAGACCATCTCATCCTCCGATAAGATCTCGGAAGTCCTGAAGATCATGGAGAATGACTGGTACTTCGGCAGCACCATCGATAACCTTGATGATAGGCTGGTCGATCAGGCACTGACCGGCATCACCAGCAATGATGAAGATACACATACCGAATATATGAGTGCAGATGAGATGGCAAGCTTTACCCAGTCCATCAACCGCAACTATGTCGGCATCGGTGTTTCGTATGTACAGAATGGCAGCACAAATATGGTTGAAGAAGTATTCAAAGATTCCCCGGCTGAAAAAGCAGGTGTGCAGGCAGGCGACATCATTCATGCAGTTGACGGCACGGTCATCGACGGCATGTCTTCCGCTGACATCAAAGCCATGATCCAGGGAGATGAAGGCACAACAGTCTCCATCACCTTTATTCGTGACGGACAGTATCTGAATCTCGAACTGACCAGAGCAGCGGTCTCTGCAACTGCCTTCGGCAAGAAGCTGAGTGATGGGACCATCTATCTCAGGCTGAGCCAGTTCGGTGATGGAACACCTAGTGAAGTCAAAGGCTATCTGAGTGATCTTGCGGTGGATGAAAGCGACAAGCTGATCCTTGACCTGCGCAATGACGGCGGCGGCTATCTGAATTCTGCAGAAGCGATTGCATCCTTGTTCCTGCCGGCAAATAAGATTGTGCTGACGGAGCAGTATGCGACCGGTCCGGATGAAGTGGTCAAGACATCCGGCGGAGAACTGACAAACATTCACAACATTGTTATTCTGGTCAATGAGAATACAGCCAGTGCAGCTGAAGTGCTGACCCTTGCCTTAAAGCAGCAGAGAGATGATGTCACAATCGTCGGCACTACAACATACGGCAAGGGAACAGTGCAGGTCACTCGTACATTCACTGACGGTTCTGCCCTGAAGTATACGACAGCCAAGTGGATCTCAGCAGACGGCACATGGGTCAACGGCACCGGCATCACACCAGATGTTGAAGTCAGGCTCCATGATGTCATGTACAACACCTTCGCAGGCATGAAGGATGATGAGAAGTATCAGTATGATTCCGTTTCAGATGCAGTCAAGGACATGCAGCTGTGCTTAGACTACCTCGGCTATGCCCCAGGCAGGACAGACGGCTATTTCTCTAATGAAACGACGGAAGCTTTGAAGAAGTTCCAGAGTGAACATTCGATGGAAGCGACCGGCATCCTGGATAAGACAGCATATGAAGCATTGGAAGGTGCGGTTGCCTTTGACTGGAGCACAACAACAACGCATGATGTACAGCTGCAGAAAGCGCAGGTGCTGCTGAATGGATGATCATAAGTTTGAACTCGTATCACCATTCCAGCCGACCGGCGATCAGCCGGCAGCGATTGATGATCTGTGTGCTGGACTTCATGAAGGAAAAAAACAGCAGGTCCTGGAAGGCGCGACCGGCACCGGCAAGACTTTTACAATGGCAAATATCATTGCCCGTGAGAACCGGCCGACACTGGTGTTCTCCCACAACAAGACACTGGCAGGACAGCTCTATTCTGAATTCAAGGAATTATTCCCGCACAACAGAGTAGAGTATTTTGTCTCCAACTTTGACTACTATCAGCCAGAGGCCTATATGCCGAAAAGTGATATGTATATTGAGAAGACAGCAGCCATTAATGAAGAACTGGATATGTTCCGCGAGTCTGCCTTGAATTCTCTGCTGGAAAGAAGAGATACAATTGTGGTCGCTTCCGTGGCATGCATTTATGCGGCCAGTGATCCAGTGCAGTACCGTGATATGTTCGTGACAATCCGCGTCGGCGAAGCGTATGAGCGCAATGATCTGTTAAGAAAATTTGTTGAGCTGCAGTATGCACGCAATGATGTTGATCAGACCAGAGGAACGATGAGAGTCAGAGGCGATGTTATAGATCTGACACCGTCCTATACGCATGACTTCAATATCCGGATTGAAATGTTCGGTGATGAAATCGAACGTATTACAGAAGTTGATCCCGTTACAGGACGCACACTGAATGCATATCAGTTCTATAATATCTTCCCTGCTTCCGGATATGCCCGCAGCCATGAGGCAATGATGCGTGCATGTGATGACATTGAAGCAGAATTGGAAAAGCGTCTGAAGTACTTTAAGGACAACGGCAAGCTGCTGGAAGCAGAACGGCTGGAACAGCGTACCCGCTTTGATGTTGAATCCCTGCGGGAAAACGGATACTGCTCCGGCATTGAGAACTATTCCATGCATATCGACGGCAGAACAACCGGCCAGAGGCCGTGGAATCTGTTTGACTACTTCCCGAAGGACTTTCTGTTGTTTGTGGATGAATCGCATGTATCACTGCCGCAGATCAGAGGTATGTACAACGGCGACCGCCAGAGAAAAGAAGTACTTGTGGAGTACGGCTTCCGCTTACCGAGTGCATTGGACAACCGTCCGATGAAGTTCGATGAATTTGAAACAATGGTCAATCAGGTGATCTACTGTTCCGCGACACCTGGTGATTATGAGCTGGAACAGGTCAAGCATCATGTGACTGAACAGATCATCCGTCCGACCGGACTGGTCGATCCAATCATTACGGTCAAACCGACCCAGGGACAGGTGGATGATATCTGCATGGCGCTGGATGACCGCATTGCCAAGGGTGAACGCGTTCTCATCACGACTTTGACGGTCCGCATGGCGGAAGACCTGACCGAATACTTAAAAGAGAGAGGCTATCATATTGCTTATCTCCATCATGAGACAAAGACTTTGGAAAGAAGCCAGGTCATTCATGACCTGCGTGCAGGAAAAGTGGATGCGATTGTCGGCATCAACCTGTTAAGAGAAGGTCTGGACATTCCGGAAGTATCTCTTGTCTGTATCCTGGATGCGGATAAGGAAGGCTTCCTGCGTTCACAGAGATCTCTGATCCAGACAATTGGACGTGCAGCCAGAAATGCGCATGGTGAAGTATACATGTATGGTGATGTGATGACGGATTCTATGAAGTTCGCCATTGAAGAGACAAGCCGCAGAAGATCTGTACAGGAAGCGTACAATCAGGCGCATCACATTACACCGACGACTATCGTCAAACCAGTCGAGGAGGCAATCCATGGCAAGGAGACAAAGGAGATGGCAGCCAAGTATCTGAAGAAGAAGGAGAAGATGTCCAAGAAGGATAAGGCATCTTTGATTGCAGATATGGAAGCAGAAATGAGAGAAGCTGCGGCAGCGTTGGACTTTGAAAGAGCAGCCGAACTCAGAGATATGGTATTTGAATTAAAGTCTGAATGAAAATAGTTTCTGAACGATTGTTGAAATAGGGTATAATAGGACTACCTAGAAGGGGTGGTGTTTATGTTGGATTACGAAAAGCTGCAGTCAAAAGCGGCACTCGCAATGAGACCATCCGGGATCCGCAAGTTCTTTGATCTTGTTATGGATATGCCGGAATGCATTTCATTAGGTGTCGGCGAACCAGATTTCCAGACACCGTGGATCATCCGTGAATCGGCGATCCATTCACTGGAAATCGGACGTACGAAGTATACCGCAAATGCGGGATTGAAGCCTCTTCGAGCCGCCCTCAGCACCTTCATGAAGCGCAAGTATGATTTAGACTACGGCATTGACGATATGGTCGTCACTGTCGGTGGATCAGAAGCGATTGATCTGGCAATCCGGGCATTGGTCGAACCGGGTGATGAAGTCATCATTCCAGAGCCATGCTACGTATCCTATGAACCGATTACAACTTTGACCGGCGGTGTGCCGGTGCCGATTGCAACAAAAGAAAAGGATCTGTTCCGTCTGAAAGCGGCAGACCTCAAGAAGGCCATCACACCAAAGACAAAGATCCTGATATTGTCCTATCCAAACAATCCGACTGGAGCAGTTCTAGAACACGAAGACCTGATCGAGATTGCGGATGTCCTGAAAGATACAAATATCATCGTCATCAGCGATGAAATCTACGCGGCATTGAAATACGGCGGTGAACCGCACGAAAGCATTGCTCATATTCCGGGCATGCAGGAAAGGACCATCCTTGTCTCCGGCTTCTCCAAGACATATTCCATGACTGGCTGGCGCTTAGGCTATGCCTGCGGACCAAGACCACTGATCAAGACAATGATCAAGATCCATCAGTCCTGCATCATGACGGCACCGACGACATCGCAATACGCTGCAATTGATGCACTGAATGTCAAAGTTGATGATGAAGTGGAAAAGATGCGGGAGGAATATGACTTCCGCAGACAGTACTGTGTACGTAAATTAAATGAGATGGGACTGCCTACCTTTGAACCAAAAGGTGCGTTCTACGTCTTTCCGAATATTACATCCTCCGGTATGTCCAGTGATGAATTCTGCATGAAGCTTCTGGAACAGAAACAGGTGGCAATTGTACCGGGAACAGCTTTCGGTGCGTCTGGAGAAGGTTTTGCAAGAATCTCTTATGCCTACAGCCTGGATCACTTGCAGACCGCAATGCAGCGGATCAACGAGTTTTTAATAGAGAACGGAATCAATAAAGGAGAATAATCATGGATGCAATGAAATTACTGCAGCTTCTGGCGAATGACCCGCGTGCTTCAGTCACCAATCTGGCTGATATCCTGGGTGAAACAGAAGCAGAAGTTGAAAAGACTAAAAATGAACTGGAAAAAGAAAAGGTCATCTGCGGCTATCACACTGTTGTCAACTGGGATAAGACGAACTTTGAACATGTGGATGCGGTCATCGCTGTTTCTGCAAAACCGGAGCGCAATGCCGGTTATGATAAGATTGCCGAGAGAATTGCCAAGTTCCCGGAAGTCGCTTCTCTGTATCTGATGTCCGGCGGCTCAGAGTTCTTAGTGAACATCAATGCCAAGACAATGAGAGAAGTCGCTGACTTTGTCGGTGAAAAACTGGCTCCTGTCGAGGGTGTGACCCAGACAACGACGATGTTCATCCTGAAAAAGTATAAGGTGAACGGCGTCGCTATGGATCTGGAACCGGAAGTGGAAGATGATCGGATGCCAGTCTCTGCATAAAAGATACAAATAATCCGCTCTAGGGCGGATTTTTATTTACATTCCCCGTGAAAACTGATATCATCTACAGGCGAGTGGTTTACCCACTCCTTGCCAGAGATGGCCGTTAGTCCAGAAGGAGGTGTACAAAATGAAGAAGTATGAAGTCATGTACATCATCAACGCATCTGTTGAAGACGATAAGAGAGCAGCTCTCATCGAATCCGTTTCCAACATTATCACTACAAATGGTGGTAAGGTAAACAAGACAGATGAATGGGGTATGAGAGATTTCGCATACCGTATTGATGATATGACAAAAGGCTACTATGTAGTCAGTGCTTTTGAAGCAGACAACGCATGCGTCAAAGAATTCGATCGTTTGATGGGTCTTAATGCAAATGTTGTTCGTTTCATGATCACTAAAGACGAAGCTCCAGTTCAGGAGGCTAAGTAATGATCAATCGAGTAGTATTGGTCGGAAGGCTTACGAAAGACGTTGAGATCCGCAAGACACAGTCTCAGCTGTCCGTTGCATCCTTTACGGTTGCAGTTGACAGAAGAGGTTCCCGTCAGGATCAAGGCGGCAGCAACCAGCCAACAGCTGATTTCATCAACTGTGTTGCATGGAGACAGACTGCTGACTTCCTTGGCACGTATGCCAGGAAGGGTGCATTGATTGGTGTGGATGGAAGACTCCAGACACGTACCTATGATGATGCACAGGGCAACCGTCATTATGTAACTGAAGTTGTATGTGACAATGCAAACCTGCTTGAAAGCAAGAGTTCCTCTCAGCAGAGAGCTCAGTCTGACAGCAGTTTCTCTCAGCCTTCATATTCACAGCCGCAGTCATCCAACAATGACAGCAGCAACGATGATTTTGGGGCAGCATCCCTGGATATTTCCAGCGATGACCTGCCATTCTAAAAAAGGAGAACAGACATGGCATTCAGAAAACAGAGAATGGGCCGTAAAAAGGTCTGCTACTTCACAAAAAATAACATCAAGACGATTGACTATAAAGATGTTGAGCTCCTGAAAAAGTTTATCAGCGCCAATGGTAAGATCACACCAAGACGTGTAACAGGAACTCGTGCGAAGTATCAGAGACAGCTGGCAGTCGCTATCAAGCGTGCTCGTCAGATGGCACTTCTGCCTTACGTAGCAGACTAATTCATTCTAACAAAGACTCCGATAGGAGTCTTTTCTTATGTTAAGATGAGTAAAATGAGGTGATGCAACCGGCAGTTGACAAATTGACGGCTGAGGTTGGTAGCATGCCACATCAGATTTCCGTAGGATTCTGGTATCGGAGGAAAGTATATGATACTGGCAGATAAGATTATTATTTTAAGAAAGAAGAACGGCTGGTCACAAGAAGAACTTGCAGATGAGATGGGTGTATCCAGACAATCGGTCTCTAAATGGGAAAGTGCACAGGCGGTGCCTGATCTGGAAAAGATCCTGCAGCTGAGCCAGATCTTTGGCGTTACAACAGACAGTCTGCTGAAAGATGAAGCAGAAATTGAATCATCAGGTGAAGATGCACAGGAATCGGGCATCAGAAAAGTATCAATGGAAGAGGCAAATGCATTTCTTGCCGCAAAGAAGAAATCAGCTGTCCGGATCAGCAAAGCTGTCATAATGTGCATTGCTTCGCCGATCTGCTTGATCCTGCTTGCTGGTGCAAGTGAGTTTGACGTACTGCCGCTCAGTGAAAATGCGGCGGCAGGCATCGGTATCGGTGCTCTGCTTGTATTGATTGCTTCGGCTGTCGCTGTTTTTATTTATGATCACGCCGAGACTGAATCGTTTGAGTACATGGAAAAGGAAGCCTTTGAGACAGCTTATGGTGTTGAAGGCATGGTCAGCCAGGAAAAAGACAGATTCCGTCAGCACCACACACAGGGTATCACCATCGGCATCTGTCTGTGCATTCTTTCGGTGATTCCTTTAGTAATGAGCCAGATTATTCAGGAAGACGGCATGTTTGTAATCGTATCGGTCTGCATTCTGCTTGGCATTGTGGCAGTTGGTGTGGATTTGATTATTGTCAATGAAATCCCATGGTCTGCAATGAAGTGCCTTCTGCAGATTGAGGACTATTCCCGTCAGAGGAAGAAGATAAATGAAAAGGAAGAGGTCATCGCCGGCATCTATTGGTCAATTGTAACTGCAGGGTATCTTGCCTATAGTTTTATCACTTTGGACTGGGCAAGATCCTGGATCATCTGGCCGGTCGCTGGTGTTCTGTTCGGTGCAGTCTCAGCAGTATTTGCAACTGTTGGAGGCAGAGAAATCAATCATTAAGAATAATGCCGGTATTGTGCCGGCATTTTATTTCCCGGGAAGTGGTACACCAATCATTTATAATCATCATGCAGGAATCAAAAAGAATCCTGTGAATATAGATGCAGGGGAGAAGTTATGAATGACAGAGAGGAATTGCTTGCTTGGATCAAAGAAAGAATGAGACAGAAAGGAGGAAACGGACCATCATCTTTTTATCAGGTAATTCAGGAAGATCCGCTGCTGCTCAAAGATCTGTTCCAGACCTTCAGTGACCATCGTATTGTGGATGTGATGCTGGATGAAGAACAGCAGGGATATGAGCATATCGGCGTATGGATCCGGAAAAGAGGAGACAGCCTGCCGACATATGCAGAGGTATATACGGCTGAAAACAGTCAATATGAAGCAGTTTCACCCAAAAGTACATATGAATTATCGTAATTCACACATTTCTCACAAATTTGATGGTGAGATTTGACAAGTGTTTGGTATAATAGGAACATCCTTCATATCGTATATGCTTTCGGATTGGCGAAAGTGTCTCTACCCTGTTACCTTAATAACGGGACTACGACAAATCTTTTAAAGCGGGACCTTTAGCGATATGGGATATCAACACGCAGAAGGTCTTTTCTTATTTACGATGATGAGGACAAGAAAGAGGGATAGAAATGTTAGAAAAATTATTCAAACTGAAGGAGAACAACACATCTGTTCGTACTGAACTGGTTGCCGGCCTGACCACATTCATGACCATGGTCTACATCCTGGCAGTCAACCCAAGCATCCTGAGTGCTTCCGGCATGGATGCAGGTTCCGTTCTCACGGCAACGGCAATTGCCTCTGCAATTGCCTGCTTCTGTATGGCAGCTTTCTCCAACACACCATTTGCATTGTCTGCAGGTCTTGGATTAAATGCATACTTTGCATATACAATCTGCGGTGCTATGGGTTATTCCTGGCAGGCAGCATTGACGGCAGTATTGATTGAAGGCATCATCTTCATCATCCTTTCCATCACGAATGTCAGAGAAGCAATCTTCAATGCCATTCCAGCACAGCTGAAAGTAGCAGTCTCTGTCGGTATTGGTCTGTTCATTACCTTCATCGGTCTGCAGGATGCACACATCATCGTCAACAACGATGCAACATTAGTCGGTCTGTTCACAATGAAGAATGCATTCTCACTTGGTTCTTTCAACACACAGGGCATTACTGTCATCTTAGCGTTATTAGGTGTTGTCATCATCGCAACGATGCTGATCAAGGGCGTCAAGGGATATATGTTATGGGGTATCCTGATCACTTGGGCACTTGGCATTATATGTGAGCTCACAGGTCTTTATGTACCGGATGCAGCAGCTGGATATTATTCCGTTATCCCACATGCATTCGTCTCCATGCCTGCATCCATGGCACCGACGTTCTTCAAGTTTGACTTTGCCTTCATCGGTGAACATCCATTAGAGTTCTTTGTTATGATGTTCTCCTTCTTATTCGTTGATGTCTTCGATACATTAGGAACAGTTATCGGGTGTGCATCCAAGGTTGATATGCTTGATGAGAACGGCAAGCTTCCGCAGATCAAGGGCATCCTGTTGGCAGATGCTGTAGGCACAGTTGTCGGCGCATGCTGCGGTACTTCAACAATCACAACATTCGTTGAATCTTCTTCCGGTATCTCTGAAGGTGGACGTACAGGTCTGACCAGCTGCACAGTTGGTGTCCTGTTCATTCTTGCACTGTTCTTATCACCATTGTTCTTAACAGTTCCTTCATTTGCAACTGCACCAGCTCTGATTGTAGTCGGCTTCCTGATGCTGCAGCAGGTATCAAAGATCAACTGGTCCAACTTGATTGATGCAGTTCCTTGTTTCGTTGCTATTACAATGATGGGCTTTGCGTACTCTATTTCTGAAGGTATCTCTTTAGGTGTCATCTCCTGGGTTGTTCTGCACCTGATCATGAAGAAGACAGATGAGACATCTCCATTGATGTATGTACTTGCAATCCTATTCGTGCTGAAGTATTTCTTCATCTAAATTACAAATCTAAATGGAAGCTCTGTTCATCATATTGATGAACCGGGCTTCCTTTATTTTGCAGACATTGAGAATCCAATTAGTTTTCTGATCAGCGGGCTGACCCAGTTACTTACTAAATCATCATATTCTTCCGGTCTGACATCACCATTTGTGCTCATCGCATCGTAGGTGACACCACCTTCTTTAATGCTGTATGGTATTTCTGCAAAGCCATTTCTTAAGTAGAAACCATATCGTCTGACTCTCTGTGCATAATTGTCTGCATCAGCATCCAGCGCTTCTCTCGCAACTAAGATTCTTTTTCCTGCAAATCTTTGCTTCAGAAGCTGTAAGGACTGACTGCCGTATCCTTTTCCTCTGCATGCTTCATCAATAGCAAAGAATGCCAGATATACCAAGTCAGAATGAACAACGACATGGAGGAATCCAATGAATTGTTCTCCTTCTTCAATCACCAGGAACATTCCTTTTTTCTGCTCAACAGATCTGCGGAGAATAGAGAAAGGCGGACGCTCTTTTTTTGGAAATGCTGAAAGATATACTCTTTTGATGTTTTGATAATCTTGTTGATTCAATTCATTTCTAAACTGCATTTTTACCTCTTTTCGAATCGATTTATTTTTATAAGTATAGCAAGTTTGCTGTAATTGCACCAATCACTGATATTCATTGCGTCATTTTGAATTACATAGGATAATGAGAAAGTCTACAAATTATCTGGGGAGGAATTTATGGGTCTTATTTTCAACAAAATGAAGGAACCAGTTTTTCTAAAAGAAACTAGCAATGCAGAAGAACAACTGCAGCAGTTGAAGAATCTGGAACCTTTGCTCAATGAAGAAGGAAGAAAAATCATTAATCAAGATATCACTTGTCTGGAATATGGTATTGCAGGTGAAAAGAACATTGCGTTTGAATTGAAGAACAGTCACATGCCTATGTATATTCTTCATGATATCTATTTGGAGAGCGATGACTTGAATGCGCAGATTGATTACCTGGTCTTTACAAGAAAATTATGTTTTGTAATTGAGTGCAAGAATCTGTACGGTAATATCACAATTGATGCAAATGGCAACTTTGTCCGGACTATGTATTTTGGTACACGCAAGGTCCAGGAAGGGCTATATTCACCAATTACACAGAATGTCAGACACTTGGAATTGATGAAGAAAATAAAATTGGAATCAACAGACAGTATTGTAAAGAAGGCGATGGTCAAATCTGCATTTGCAGCTTTTTATCAATCTGTTGTTGTCTTAGCAAACCCGAAAACAATCTTGAATGACCGGTATGCGAAAAAAGAAGTAAGAAATCAGGTAATCCGCGCAGATCAGCTGGTAAAGTATATGAAAACTTTAAATGATAGTTCAAAAGAGGCATCTTCCTCTGATGAACAGTTATTAACATGGGCACAGTCTTTCTTAACACTTTCAAGACCGAATGATAAAACATACCTCAATAAATATGATCAGTATAAGATTGAGAAAAATAATGAAGAAAAGAAAGAAAGTCCTGACAGCATGATCTGTCCTAGATGCGGTGGGAAACTGATTCAAAGAAAAGGAAAATTTGGTGAGTTCATCGGCTGCAGAAACTTTCCAAAGTGCAGGTATACTTTACAGATAAATAGTGACAATCATAGTGCATTGTAAAGAAATAAACTATTTCACTTTTCAAATCTGATGGCTGTTTCCCGCGGTTGTGCTACACTTTGGATAGAAACAGTGGGAGAAATGTTATGACGACAGCTTGGTGCATTCTCTTCGCGGGCATTATTTTAGATATCATATTTATCTGGGCTTTCTATCAAAATAAATATAGGTCGATCTTATTCTTTAAGACCGTCTCTTCAGTGATGTTTGTGATTCTTGGAATTCTGTTCACACTGAAATATCAGGACACAGCATTGAGCTGGCTGGTTGTGTGCGGTCTGACGCTTGGTCTGCTGGGAGATTTCTTTCTGGACGCAGGACCGGTATTTCACAGTCTGGAAAAGAATTCATTTACTTTGGGATGCGGAACATTCTTGTTTGGACATCTGTTTTATATTGCCCGCAGTCTGATCTTAATGAACAATAGCGGCAACTGGATCATGATTCTGTATGCATTGATTGGCTGTATTATTGGCGGACTGCTGATCAAGCAGATGTTCAAGGTATGTACACCGCCTGCAGATGTGAAAATGACTGGTGTACTGTATCTGCTTGTACTTGATTTCTCGTGTTTCCTTGCCTGCGGTCTGTACTTTGCCAAGGCGGGAAGTGCGGCGATGGCAGTTGGTACACTGCTGTTTGCGGTCAGTGATCATATGCTGACATATGATTACTTCGGCAATACAAAGATCCGGTGGTTCCATGGTGTTCTGCTGATTCTGTATTATGCAGCGCAGTGCTGCATTGCCTTCAGTATTCTTGGCTGAAATCAATCTCTGCATTAAAATAGATGCAGAGATTTTTCATAAATGAGGAGCATGACAATGGAAGAATTGAATGAACTCTTTTACAGAGAGCCCTATACAAAAGAATTTGATGCACAGGTCATCCGCTGTATAAAAGTGGATGCACATTATGAAACAGTATTGAGTGATACTGCCTTTTATCCTGAAGGCGGAGGACAGCCGGCAGATACCGGTACGATTGACGGTATTGCTGTCTATGATGTCCGCCGCAAAGAGGATGGGATAGTTCACTGCACAGAAAAAGAGATTGCCTGCGGTCAGACAGTTCATGGCGTGATTGACTGGCAGAAGCGGTTTGATCACATGCAGTCACATACTGGAGAGCACCTTGTTTCTGGATTGGTGCATCGAAGATATGGATTTGATAATGTCGGTTTTCATATGGGTGAGACGATCCAAATTGACTTTGACGGTATGCTGACATTTGAACAGCTCCGTGAGATTGAAAATGAAGCCAATGCAATCATCTGGAAAAATGAGCCGATTGTTATTACCTATCCTTCGAAGGAAGAATTGACACAGCTTGACTACCGCTCCAAGAAGGAACTGACAGGGAAAGTAAGAATTGTGTCAATTCCGGATGGGGATGTATGTGCATGCTGCGGAACACATACCGCAAAGACGGGTGAGATTGGTCTGATCCGCATTCTGTCCTGTGAGAAGCATAAAAATGGAGTCAGAGTGCAGATGTTGGCTGGAAGAAATGCCTTGGTATATGACCAGAAGGTCTATGATCAGGATCATATCATTTCCGGTCTGCTTTCAGCTAAGATACTGGAGACCAGTGAAGCAGTCAAGGGACTGCAGCAGCAGATCATGGATCAGAAATTCAAGCTCGGTTCTTTGACCAAGGAACTGCTTGCCTTCAAAATGAATGGCTATGCGGATGGACTGCCGCTGATTGTCGATTTTGAAGAGGATGTCGAACGGGATGCGATGCGGGCTCTGGCAGTTGATCTTGTGGAAAAGAAAAATGCCAGAGTGGCAGCTGTCCTCAGCCAGAATGGTGAAATGTACGGGTATGTGATGATATCGCATACAGTAAATTTGAAAGACTATACCAGGATTTTGAATGAAAGTCTTCATGGTCAGGGCGGAGGCACTTCGGATATCCTGCAGGGAAACTTCCATTCCTGCCGGGAAGATATTACCGGTGTCCTGAAACAGATGTTCGAAGATATGGAACGCTAATTGCACGGAAACATGAAATAATACTTCTGTCATGACAATAAGGAGGTCATATTGATGCTGCATAAGAGTCTTAAGAAGCTGCCGGAGAATTTCCTCTGGGGCGCAAGTACATCTGCTTATCAGGTAGAAGGTGCATCTTTGGAAGATGGCAAAGGTCCATCCTGTCAGGATGTAAAGCAGGTACCGGAAGGAACATCAGATCTGAAGGTATGTGCTGACGAGTATCATCACTATAAGGAAGATATTGCTTTATTTGCAGAAATGGGTTTCAAGACTTACCGTTTCTCTATTTCATGGTCCAGAATCATTCCAGAAGGAACAGGTGCAGTCAATCCTAAGGGAATTGAATACTACAACAATGTCATCAATGAATGCCGCAGATATCATATTGAACCGTTAGTTACAATGTTCCACTTTGATATGCCGGCAGCCTTAGATAAAAGAGGCAGCTGGTCAAACCCAGAGTCTGTTGACTGGTTCCTGAATTTTGCCAAGGTCATGTTTGAAAACTTCGGCGACAGAGTAAACTACTGGCTGACAATCAACGAGCAGAACATGCTGACGCTGGTAGGACCAATCATTGGAACTTTAATGATTCCAGAGGGAACGACCAACGTATTGAAGGAAACATACCAGCAGAACCATCATATGCTGGTTGCACAGGCAAAGGCGATGGCACTGTGCCACAAGATGCTGCCGCATGCAAAGATTGGACCTGCACCAAATATCTCACTGGTCTATCCTGCGTCCTGCAAGCCGGAAGATGTTCTGGCTGCTCAGAACTTCAATGCAATCAGAAACTGGCTGTATTTAGATATGGCAGTTTATGGCAGATACAACAATTTAGTCTGGTCCTACCTTGAGGAACATGATGCAACACCAGATTTTGCATCTGGTGATGCAGAAGCACTGGCAAATGGACATCCTGATTTCTTGGGATGCAACTACTATTCAACAGCGACCGTCGGTGCATGGGTCGATGCAGCCGCCGAAGGCAAAGCAGATCAGGCAGTGATGCCAGGTGTTGAGGGACTGTTCACGACTGTAAAGAATCCAAATCTGCCGCGTACAGAATTCAATTGGGAGATTGATCCAGTCGGCTTCCGCAACACGATGAGAGAGATTTACAGCAGATATCATCTGCCAATCATCATCACGGAGAATGGATTAGGCGCATATGATAAACTGGAAGACGGCAAGATCCATGATCAGTACCGGATCAACTACCTGCGCGCACACATCGAACAGCTGAAGATGGTTGTAACAGATGATGTTGAAATGATGGGCTACTGCCCATGGTCTGCAATTGATCTGATCTCAACGCATGAAGGCATGAAGAAGAGATATGGATTTGTTTATGTTGACCGTGATGAATTTGATCTAGGTTCCATGAAGAGATACCGCAAAGATTCCTTCTATTGGTATAAGAAAGTCATTGCTTCCAATGGTGAGGATCTGGAAGATCTGAAGTAAATCTGAGGGGCTGTACATGCAGCTCCTTTTTTGTTCCAAAAATAGAAATAACCGGAAACAGAAATCAGATAGAATATAATTCCAAGTAGGAGAAATTATTATGAATAAGAATTTTATTCTGAATCTAAAATATGCCTTGATCAATGCATTTTATTTTATGATGGTTGTCGGTTCGGGAAGCTATGGATACAACTTTCTGAAGTTCAGCAAATTTGATACTTCCATTATCGGTATCTCACTGACACTCGTATCAATCCTGGCGCTGTTCATTCAGACCTTCATGGCACCGATCATTGACCGCTCGGATAAGTGGAATGAAAAGAAGCTGATCCTGACAACGATGATACTGTCGATTGCTTTATATGCGTGCATGTTTATTATCCCGGCGGGTTCCTTCCTGCTTCTGGCAGTGACGATTGCTGGTTTTGCCTTGACCATGTCGGGGATTCCATATCTGAACTCGCTTGCCTTTGCCTATGAACAGGAAGGCATGAAGATCAATTATGGTGTCGGCAGAGGTGTTGGTTCTGCCGCCTATGCCGTCGGCGCTGCTTTCATTGGCATCCTTGTCTCTTGGATGGGCGGTGCAGATGAAGCAATTGTAACAATCTTTCCATACTATATGATCGGCACCGGTCTGCTGACAATTGGCTGCCTTTTGACAATGAAGGATCCAAAGAAAGCAGAAGTACCGGCAGAAGAGAAAAAAGAACAGATCTCTTACGGTGAATTCTTCCGGAAGTATAAAAAGATCATTGTTGTATTGATTGCGATGGTAATGATCTTCTTCTGCCATATGCTGATCAATACGTACATGATTGATATTGTCAAGGAAATCGGTGGGAATACGACAGACCAGGGAAATGCCATCTTTGTCCAGGCAATGGTGGAACTTCCGCCAATGTTCCTGTTTGCGGTCATTCTTAAGAAGTTCAAGGTCAACACACTGCTGATCTTTGCCAGTGTCTGCTATGTTGTCAAACATGCGTTGATCTGCTTCGCACCGAATATGCCGGTCTACTTTATGGCAATGGTCCTGCAGATGTTCTCCTATGCCATCCTGATCCCAGCTTCTGTTTACTTTGCTGAGGAACATGTGGCACCGGAAGACCGCAATAAAGGACAGGCCGTAATCAATGCGGCAACTACCATTGGCGGACTGCTGGCAAGCTTGTTTGGCGGCATATTATTATCAGTTATGAGTGTTCATGGTGTGCTGTTAGTAGGATTGACGGTGACTGTTTTAGGCGCAGCCATGATGATCATCGGCATCCAGGTCGTAAAAAAGGCATAAAAAAAGAATGGTATACCATCCCCAACATATTTAATATAGCAGATAAAATAGGGCATGAACAGACTATATTTTCTCCTATTCTCAGCTATCATGAGTGTAGAAAAGGAACACCACAGAAAATCATAAATCGATATGAGAAGTATTTTGGTGTCCTAAGGAGGTTCATATGAAGGGACCAGGAATTCATTAATGCAGGTGAGATACCTGCGCAAACATGGAGTTAATCCGTGTACAGGGCTGCTGTAAAGAGTCGTATTTGAAAAAGCACCGATGAAATGATAAATGATGAAATGTGAAAACAATTGAATTGTGAACAATCGGTGCAAATATGTCGAGATTAAAATAGTGAACAGGGACATCGAATAATCTTGAGATTTGATGAGAATCACATGAAATATTGGATGACTGTAACTTTACATAATGTCCCCAAAAGTCTGATAAGACCAGAGAATCGTGAAAGAAATCTGATCAAGCAGCCAAACAGGTACATGGATGAAGCAGAGGAAGCCTTGAGGAGGCTTCCTTTTTGTATTACCAAAAAACTCCCGGAAGCTGGTGGATACTTATTCTGTGATTTCATCATAGAATCGTGAACACTAGACCGACATAATCGGCCATTCTATGGTACAATTTTCACATCATGAAAAGAGATCAGAACAAATGAAAGCAGCAATATTTTTCGCAGATGGATTTGAAGAGTCTGAGGGTCTTATCGTCGTTGATATGTTCCGGAGGGCAGGAATCCAGATTGATACTTTATCAATGAATTCCACAAGGGAGGTTCATACTTCCCATCAGGTCACATTGCTTTGTGATGAACTGTATGAAAATGCAGATCTGAGTACATATGATGTCTTAATTATGCCGGGCGGAAAGCTTGGCACAAAGAACTTGGAAGCCTGTGAGTCATTGAAGGAAAGCTTCCGCAGGCATTTTGAAAGCGGAAAATGGACATGCGCAATCTGCGCAGCGCCATCAATCCTTGGACACATGGGACTGCTGAAGGGAAGAAAATATACATGCTTCCCAGCTTTTGACGGGGAATACGGCGGTTTTTATCAGATGGAACTGGCAGTCATGGATGGCAATCTGATCACTGGCAGAGGAATGGGTGCAACGGTTGCATTTGCCCATACAATCCTGTCTCAGCTGGTTGATCAAAAGACCATGGATAAGCTGGAATATGGGATGCAGTATGAGCACACATTCCGTACATTGAAGAAACCGGAGTAAGAGGGGAAGAGAAGATCATATGGCAAATATGTTTTCAAATGATGCACGGACATTCAAGTTTGATGTCATGGTGCAGCTGGCAAAGGACGCCTATTCAGAAAAAGGCGTCAAGGAAGAAGAAATCCAGTCCTGGGCAAGGACACTGGTCACTTTAGGAGGTCCTAGATACCGCTGCTGTGTCTATAAGGAAAGAGAAGTCCTGCGTCAGAGAGTCCGTCTTGCGATGGGCAAGATGGCGGATGATGCGGCGGAATATAATCCACGTCAGATTGTTCAGGTCATTGATGCGGCATGTGACGGATGTACGATCAAGAAGATCCGGGTCACTGACAACTGCCGGAAGTGCATGGCTAAGAGCTGTATGGCAGCCTGCCACTTCGGTGCGATGAACATGGGTTCTGAACATGCTGAGATTGATTATGAAAAGTGCAAGGAGTGCGGTGCCTGCGCAAGAGCCTGCCCGTACAATGCCATTGTTATCACGGAAAGACCGTGCAAGTCTCACTGTCCAGTTGATGCCATCAGCTGGGATGAGAATAATATCTCGGTCATTGATGTAAATAAGTGCATCAACTGCGGACAGTGCCTGAATGCCTGCCCGTTTGGTGCAATTGAAGATATTTCATGGGTCGTTCCTGTCGTTCAGCTGCTGAAGATTGGTGCTCCTGCGTATGCAATTGTTGCCCCTTCAATCCAGGGACAGTTTGATGAAGCAACACTGCCGCAGACAATGAAGGCAGTTGAGATGCTTGGCTTTGAAAAGTGCTATGAAGTTGCCGTCGGTGCTGATATGGTCGCTGATACAGAATATGCGGAATTAAAAGAGCATAAGGCAGAAGGTATTCCAATGACAACATCCTGCTGTCCAGGCTTTGTCAATATGCTGAAGATCCACTTCCCAGATCAGTATGAAAAGAACAAGAGTACGACGCTGTCACCAATGATGGCTTTGGCAAAGAAGCTGAAGCATGATCATCCGGATCACGGCATCGTCTTTATTGGACCATGTGTTGCCAAGAAACAGGAAGCAATGGAAGAGACAACCGCGGTTGACTACGTTCTGACATTTGAAGAACTGGTTGCACTGTTTGCGGCAAAGGGCATTGTTCCTTCACAGGTCGTTGTGGATAATCCTGGTGACTACCCATCCAACTTCGGACGCGATTTCGCCCACAGCGGCGGCGTTGCGGCTGCTGTTGCTGAAGCATGCAGGGAAAGAGGCGATGAGCCATTTACCTTCTATGCAGCAAACGGTGCTTCTGAATGCAAGAAGCAGCTGATGTTGATGAAGTTCGGTAAGTTCAACTCAAATATTCTGGAAGGAATGTGCTGTGAAGGCGGATGTGTCGCCGGACCAGGCACCATTCAGGATGCCAATACTGCCAAAGGCAGAATGGCTAAGGAAAACAAAGAAACAGATCAGAAGACAATCAATGAATCTCTGGAATTATTCAAAGTAAAAGATTTTGATATTCATATTCAAAAGTAAAATTGTGGAGGACACATCATGGTAAGCATAGAAATCTGTATTGGAAGCGCATGCTACGTTAAGGGAAGCAGTCAGGTCGTACAGGATCTGAACGCGCTGATTGAAGAAAATGGCTGGCAGGATAAGGTAGAAGTCAAAGGTTCCTTCTGCATGAAGTCCTGTCAGAACAAATTAGGTTTAGGAATCCGTGTCAATGGAAAACAGCTCAAGGGCGTTACCATGCAGAATGCCAAAGAGATGTTGAAGACCGAAATCACTGCAGACCTGGCTTAAATGAAATCCCGTTATATTCGTCTGGTAGAAGCACAGTGCCATAACTGCATGCGCTGTGTACGTGCCTGCCCAGTAGGAGCGATGACATATGTTCATAATGAACCTACGATTGCAGCAGAAGAATGTATTCTCTGCGGAAGGTGCTATGTAGCCTGTCCGCATGAAGCAAAGTCTCTGCTTACAGAATTTCAGCAGGTGCAGAAGTGGCTTGATGAGAGACAGGAAGTTGTTCTCTCAGTTGCACCTTCTTTTGCTGCGGTCTGGCCGAAGCTGTCTTCTTTAGAGAAGATACTGACGGGCAGAGGATTCTCGCATATTGAAGAAACAGCACGCGGTGCAGCAGTTGTTTCAAAAGCATATGCAAACCTGATTGAAAAAGGAGAAATGAAGAATATCATTTCGACGGCATGTCCTGCCATCAATACACTGATTGAAAAAGAGTATGGTGATCTGGTGGAGTACATGGCACCGGTTGTTTCTCCGTTCATTGCACATGGAAGAATGATCAAGGAAAAGTATCCTGACGCAAAGGTTGTTTTCCTTTCACCATGCATTGCAAAATACAAGGAAATTGAAGATGCCAGATTTGCAGGTGCAGTAGATGCCTGCATCGGCATGGAAGAGATCATTGACTGGATCCAGGCAGATGTGAAGGATGAAGAGAAGGATGAATGGACTGATTTCCAGAATTCCATTTCACGTATTTATCCGACAGCTGGCGGCATCCTGCATACATTGGAACCAAGTGATCATTACAGATACATTGCGGTCGACGGTGTCGGCAGGGTCAAATCCCTTTTAGAATCTATGCGCAGAGATCATCTGGAAGGATATTTTGTGGAAGTAAATGCATGCCGTGGATCATGCATGGGCGGACCTCTGCTGTCTCACTTTACTCATAATGAATGGGTTGGTGAATCACGTATCCGTAAGAATATGAGTGAAGAAAAGATTGTTCCAGGGGCGCTTCCGGTTGATGTAGAAGCAGTCTGGGCAAAGGAAAATATCTATCGTCCGCAGCACAGTGAGGATGAGATACAGGATGAGATGATTGCCATGGGCAAGACATCACCGGATAAGATCCATGACTGCGGTGCATGCGGCTATGAGAGCTGCCGCTTAAAGGCAATTGCAGTGCTTGACGGCAAGGCAGATCCAAAGATCTGTATGCCGGAGGCATTGGAAAGAGCACAGTCATTAGCCAGTGTTGTTAATGAGAATACACCGAACGGCATCATTGTCTTTGATTCTGATATGAAGGTCCGTGAGATGAACCCGGCAGCCAGAAAACTGCTGTCTTATGATATGGTCAATCCGACCGGCATGCCGCTGAGCGCTGTCCTGCCGAATCCTGAACTGGAAGAGATCGTGAAGAAGAGACTGTCCAAGACACAGTATCTCCGTACTTTCTATGATCTCTATCAGCGTCTGTTTGAACATGCAATCGTGCATATCAATAATGATGATTTGACTGTTATCATCCTGATGGACCGCACAGAAGAAGAATACAAAGAAAAGATGCTGACCAAGATGCGTGACCAGACAATGAGTGTGACGCAGAAGGTGCTGGATGATCAGATGCGTGCAGTACAGGAGATTGCATCTCTGCTTGGTGAAACAACAGCGGAATCTAAGGTTGCACTGGTGAAGCTGCAGCAGGTCATGAAGGGTGAAGACCATGATCAGTGAGAATGTGCACATTGATTCTTTCTGGCGTTCTTTAAATAAGGACAGGGAAGAACTGTGCGGTGACAGAGTCATGGAGAAGCACAATGAACAGTGCTACGTCATGGTCCTGGCAGATGGTCTTGGCTCAGGTGTCAAGGCGAATATTCTTTCAACTTTAACATCAACAATTATTTCTGAGATGATCTTTCGCGGCATGCCTCTTCAGGATGCAGTGGAAACAATTGCAGCAACGCTTCCTACATGCAGAGAGCGCGGAGTTGCCTACAGTACGTTTACGATTATCCAGATCTTCTATGACGGACGTGCATACTTAGCACAGTTTGATAATCCGACCTGCGTCATTATCCGTAATGGAAAGCTGTTCCATCCGGATGAGGAAATGGTCACCGTAAGCGGACGGAATGTCCATGTATCAAGATTTATTACCCAGCCATATGATGACATCATCACTTTTTCAGACGGTGTCCTGCATGCTGGTGTAGGCATGACGCTGAACTTCGGCTGGGGACAGAAGGATGTAGAAGAATTCCTCTTGAAGGAAACTCGTCCGCATGATTCAGCACGTGAGATTTCCAGGATTCTTTTGGCAAATGTGAATTATCTGTACGGCGGTGAGCCAGGTGATGACAGTACTGTAGCTGCTGTATGTATTGTACCGGCAGCGGAGACTCGCATCATGGTCGGCCCGCCAAGCAGCAAGGATCAGGATGAAGTGATTGTAAAGAAGCTGATGAGTGCATCCGGGCAGAAAATCTGCTGCGGCGGCACAACATCAGAGATTGTTGCCAGAGTCCTGCATAAGGATCTGCGCACGGACGGGATGCTGTCCAGTGCGGCGGACGTGCCGCCGAAGGGATTTATTGACGGCATTGATCTGGTCACGGAAGGTGTGCTGACGCTGCAGAAGGTCAACCGCTATCTGATCAAGGCAAAAGATGATCCAATGTATCTTGAATCATTGGTCGTAAGTAAAGAAGAAGATGGTGCATCCTGTTTGGTCAAGGCACTGCTGAAGTCAACAGGCATCAGATTCATGGTAGGTTTGAGTGACAATCCGGCACATGATGCTATAGCATATTCACCGATTTCGTTGAATGCGAAGATTGCATTGATCAAAGAACTAGGTGAGAATCTGCAGGCAATCGGAAAAATCGTACATATTGATATGGACTGACGGAGAATCCAATGGGGAAAGTAGACTTTAAGGACATGAAGTGGATCAAGGAGCCGAAACTGTATATCTGTGATGAGAACAGACTGACAGTGGAGACAGAGCCGTATACATACTGGCGCAGTCCTGATGCCAAACACCAAGGATCTGAAATACAGTATCCTTTGAAGGGAAACTTTATCTTTACTGTGTGCACAGAGTTTGTCTACAATTTACCATTTGACCAGTGCGGCTTCATATTGTATAACGGGGACGTGCAGAAGGCCATAGTATGCACGGAGAAAAAGGATGATGAGTATCTGCGGCTTGGCGTCAATGTATTCAGTACTGACGGCGGCGACCGCAGCATGCGTGATATCGGTGCTGCATTGGGAAGAATCTTCTACCGCGTCATGTATCGCGGCGGCGGATGCTTGATTCAATACAGCTTTTCCGGAACAAGGTATACGGATCTGCGTGAGTTCCGTGTTGATCCAAATTTCGGCATTACAGGCGTGAGCTTGTTTGCATGCAGTCCCAATGATTCATTTTTCGACTGCACGTTCTGTGAAATGAATATTACCGAAGATAGAATGAATGAGGAAGCGAAGATATGAGTGCTGAAGAAAGACTGATCCGTTACTGCAGAGTAGATACGCAGTCGGATCCGAAGAATGACGGTGAGACTCCGTCCACAGAGAAACAGTTTGATCTGGCAAAGATCTTGGAACAGGAACTGAAGGAACTGGGCCTGGAAAATGTTGAGCTGGATGAACATTGCTATGTTTATGGATGGCTGCCAGCCAATACGGATGTAAAGGTAAAGACCGTCGGCTTCATTGCCCATATGGATACTGCTCCTGACTTCTCAGGAAAAGATGTGAAGCCAAGGATCATTGAGAACTTTGATGGAAATGATATTGTACTGAATCCTGAAGTGGTCTTGAATATGGAGGACTTCCCGCAGATGAGAAATCTGAAGGGAAAACGCCTGATGGTCACAGATGGAAATACACTGCTGGGCGCTGATGACAAGGCGGGTGTGACATGCATCATGGAAGCAATGGCATACCTGCATGAACATCCGGAAGTAAAGCATGGCAGAATTGCGGTTGCGTTTACACCGGATGAAGAGATTGGCAACGGACCAAAGTATTTTGATGTCAAGAAATTCGGTGCTGACTTTGCCTATACAATGGACGGCGGGGAGATTGCGGAATTCAGCGAGGAGACCTTTAACGCTGCTTCTGCTTCTGTTGCTTTCAAGGGATTTTCCATTCATCCAGGCAGTGCAAAGAATAAGATGGTGAATGCAGCATCACTTGCATGCCAGTTCCAGGAGATTCTGCCGGAACACATGACGCCTGAACATACCGAAGGAAGAGAAGGATTCATTCATCTGACGGAAATGAACGGCAGTACAGAAGAGGCACATCTTTCCTATATCATCCGTGATCATGATGTCAAGAAGCTTGCTGAGAAGAAACAGCTGCTGATACAGACTGCTTCCTACATCAATATCATGCATGGTGAAGGCTCCTGTGAGATTACGTTCAAGGATGCCTATCACAATATGTATGAAGTCCTGAAGGACGTACCGGAAGTACGTCAAATTGCCTGGAAGAGCCTGGAAGAACTGGGCATTGAACCGCATGATGAACCAATCCGCGGCGGCACTGACGGAGCGGAGCTTTCCTTCCGTGGATTACCGTGCCCGAATCTTGGCAACGGCGGCGGCAACTTTCATGGACGTTATGAATACTGTGTCATTGAAGAATTAGAACAGGCGTGTCAGTTGGTCCTCAACATCATCAAGAACACGCAGGAGGCATAATATGATCTGTACCTGTACAATGAATCCTTCGCTGGATTACTACATGGAATTTGACAAGGGGATTGACGGCAATGATGCGGTCAACCGCAGCCAGCTGGAATACTATGAAGCCGGCGGTAAAGGAATCAACGTTTCTATTGTTCTGAATAACTTAGGCATTCCGACCAGAGCCTTTGGCTTTGTCGGCGGCTTTACCAAGGATTTTTATATCTCTCTGCTGGCAAAGTATGAAGATATCCGTCCGAACTTCACCTACGTACAGGGACATACAAGAATCAATGTAAAATGCTCTGCAAACGGACAGTGGACAGACTTGAATGCCAGCGGCCCAATCATTACGCCGGCGGATATGGAAAATATGCAGAAGAAAGTATCCTCCCTCTACAGTCAGGATTACTTTGTCTTAGCAGGACATACGCAGGAATATTTAATGGATGCGACAGAACAGATGCTCAAGGATGCTATCAAGGAAAAAGTAAAAGTTGTCCTTGATACAAATGCAGAGCTGGTCAAGAAGATCCTGCCGTGCAAGCCTTTCATGATCAAGACAACAGCTGCTGAACTGCCTTCGTTCATTGACAGTGAAGTCAATACGGAAGAAGAAATGATTGCCGGGGCAAAGAAGCTTCATGAAGCCGGCTCAAGATATGTCATTGTGACAAATCACAGCCGCAGTGCCATCTTAGTATGCAAGGAAGGCACATACCGTGCACAGCTGACAAGAGATGAGAAGTATGTCAGCTTTGTCGGTACTGGTGATTCTCTGATTGCCGGTTTCCTGATGAACTATATGCGGACCAATGATCCTCTGGATTCCTTCCGCTTCGGTGCATCGTGTGGTTCTGCAACTGCGTATTCAAAGGGACTTGCGACAAGAGAGAACATCGATAACTTCTACGAAACAACAAAGGTGGAAAAGATTGCGTGAGAGATCATAAGACCTTAAAACTGATGCTGGCAGCTGTATGCATCATCATGCTTGCAGGCTGCAGCAGAACAATTAAGATTACCAATTCTGTTGACCTCAACTATACAGATGCACAGATGGATCAGTATACATGGATTGGCTCTGAGATTGGCGATTTCAGAAAGATCACCATGAAAGAAGCACTCCGCCTGTTCGATGAACAGGGATCCGGTATTCTGTATTTCGGATATGTTGGCTGTCCATGGTGTGAAAGAGCGGTTCCAGTATTGAATGAAGCTGTCAGAGAGACAAATGTAACAGTCTGGTATGTCAGTACGAAGGATACATTTGAATCCAGTGTTCTGGACACGCTGAAGGAAGATCTGTATGATGCACTGCCTGTGGATTCTGACGGCAACCGCGGCTTCTATGTACCGATGGTCGTCGGTGTCAAGAAAGGCAAAGTCACAGGTCATCATACTTCATTGGTCGATGGGTTTGAAATCAAATCCAGCAGCGATCAGATGACAGACGAACAGAAAACACAATTAAAGAACTTATATTTGGATATTATCAAACGGACAGCTGACTGAAAACTCTGCCCGTTTTTTGTTATAATAGACTTAGATATGATCTTAGAAAGTGTGCTTATGAATATTCCTTTTCTGCATTCAGACTGCACATCCGGCGATGTGGTCGATTTGATTGAGGACGGAAAAGAAGCACCAAGTTCACAGAATCTCTATGCTGGTTCTGTTTACTATGAAATCTGTCTTCATCGTCAGAGAATGAAGATTGGCGAATGTGATCTCCGCATCGGCATGAATGACGAACTGTATTATGCCGGCAATATTGGATATCGGATCTTCGACGGATGGCGCGGGCATCATTATGCCTATGAAGCGTGTCTGCTGCTCTTTCGTATTGCCAAAGAAAAATATCATATGAAGTTGTTGATCATTACGTGTTCACCGGAAAATACTGCATCGAAAAGAACTTTGGAAAAACTTGGCGGCAAACTGGAAGAAACAGTAAATGTGCCGGAATGGCACTGGCTTTACAAGCGCGGGGAGAGAATCAAGGAAATCTACAGCTTCAAATTGTAGTAGTGATAAAAGCTGATATAATAGTGTACATGCGCAGATTACTTAAGATTCTGACAAGCAGACTGATGATTGTTGTACCTCTGGTGGTGCTGCAGTTTGCTTTATTTGCAGAGTTTTTATACAACATGGCAGTTTTTGCGGAACTGCAGCCTTTCTTTTCGGCTTTTTCTATCTTGACAGCAATTCTTGTCATCAACAGACCAGTCGACCCAGCATATAAAATCGGCTGGGTCTTAGTTATATTGGGAGCACCGATCATCGGCATTCCGCTGTATATTCTGGCAGGCAACCGTCATGTGCCAAAGAAGCTGTACAATGGCACGACCCAGGCAACCAAGGATATGAACGGTCTTCTCAAGAATGATGAAGAAGTTCTGCAGAGAGGTTCTGAGGCAGAGCGAGAACTGCAGAATATCTTCCGATATGGATATGAAGCATCCGGTTTTCCAGTTTATGATCATACAGATGCCAAATACTATTCTTCCGGAGAAGAATGGTTTCCTGCATATATCGAGGCATTGAAGAGTGCAGAGCATTTTATATTCATCGAGTTTTTTATTATAGAGAAAGGTTCCCTGTGGGATGAAGTTCATGCTGTATTGAAGCAGAAGGCAGCAGAAGGCGTCGATGTAAAGATCATCTATGATGATTTCGGCTCCATTACACTGCCGCATCATTATGACCATACTCTTCAGAAGGAGGGTATTGAAGCATACCGATTCAATCATCTGCGCCCGGCCTTCATTATTCAGATGGACAACCGTGACCACCGCAAGATTACGGTCATAGATAACAACATTGCTTTCTGCGGAGGCGTAAATCTTTCGGATGAATATGCCAACCGCATTCACCGCTTCGGCTATTGGAAAGACAGTGCAATCCAGATTCACGGGGAAGCAGTATGGTCAATGACGGTGATGTTCCTGGGCATGTATTCCTATGTCAGAGGAAAGAAGGAAGAGCCGATTGATTATCAGAAATATCATCTGCCATGCGATCAGACCGATGACGGCGGCTTCTATCAGCCATACAGTGATACACCGACGGACAACGAACCTGTAGCCCTGGGCATGCATATGAATCTGATTGCCAGTGCTAAGCATTATATCTATATCGATACGCCGTATCTGATCCTGCCGGACGCAATGATGCAGGCTTTGATCAGAGCAGCCAAGAGCGGCGTCGATGTACGAATCATGACACCTCACATTCCGGACAAAATATTTGTCTTCCAAATTACACGCGGGCACTATGAACGTCTGGTAGAAAATGGTGTTAAAATTTATGAGTATACACCAGGATTCAATCATGCTAAGAACTTCGTTACAGATGACCGCCTGGCAATTGTAGGCTCCGCAAATACAGATTACCGAAGTTACTTCCTGCATTTTGAGAATGGGATCCTGATGTGCCGTACGCCGCAGATTGCGGAGGTCAGAGATGATTTCCTGACGTCGGTTGAAAAGTCACATCTTGTGACGCTCAAGGAAGTGAAGAATCAGATGCCGATTGTCCGCGTTTTCCGGGCAGTCCTCAATATGTTTATTCCGTTGGTATAGGAGAGTGGATATGGAAAAATATGGTTTGGTTTTAGAAGGCGGCGGGGTCCGCGGAGCTTATACGGCAGGTGCGCTTGCATGGCTGAATGACAACAACATTACATTTGATTATCAGGTCGGCATCTCTTCCGGTGCAGTTTATCTTTGCTGCTATATGATGCATGACAAGAAGACGGCATACAACATGTCTGTCCATTATGCAACAGATCCTAAGACGGTCGGCATTCATGCCCTGATGAAGGAAGGATACTATGTAGCTTACCGCCGGATCTTCGTAGAATGTCTGGCTGGATTGGAACATATGTCCATGCGCCCAATTGTCGAACAGCATATGCCGGTGGAAGTTGGTGCCTATCATCTGGAAGAAGGAAAGACGATTTTCTTTGGACCGGACGAAATGGATGCGGATGACAAAGATCTGACACTGCTGAATGGTACATGTGCACTTCCATTGGTCAGCAAAGTCGTTGTATACAAAGGCATGCATCTGCTGGACGGCGGCATTACCAAGATGATTCCGATTGAACGTGCTATTGAAAAAGGGTGCACTAAGTTCATGGTCATTACAACCAAACCTGCAGACTTTGTCCGTAAGCCTGGTTCTAAATGGGTACTGGGTCTGAGCAAGATGATCTATCATCAGTATCCGCAGGTCGCAAAAGATTATGCCGTGCGCCATGAAAATTATTATCATCAGGTGCAGATGGTCAAGAATCTGGTCGATCAGGGAAATGCCATCCAGGTCTATCCTTCTGAGACCATCAACGTCAACCGGTTCAAGGGTGATGAAGTCAGTGCCCAGCGTCTGTATGATCTAGGATATGCAGACATGGAAAGCCATAAAGAAGAAATTCTAGCCTTCATGGCGGGAAAACAAAAATAAAACAGCACGAAGTGCTGTTTTTATGTGGAATCGATTCAGCTGGCAGAAGCAGAAGGTGAAGGTGATGGTGATGGTGATGGTGATGCTTCGGTCTTCTGTGCCTGCACCTGATCATTGCATCCGGTGCTTTCAATGATATCACTGGCCGGTATTTCCTTTGCGTCATACCAGGTCGATAAGTAGAGCAGATAATATTCATCGTAGGTCAGATTGGAATCATTGATCTTTTTTGCCAGATCCTTGCCTACATAGAGCAGGTGCGTTGGTTCACTTTGCTTATCAGTGATGTCTTTCTTGGCATCCGGATAACGGAGGATGAAACCATAATCTGCACAGTTTTTCTGTAGCCATTCATATACCTTTGTAGAAGTGATGTTCTCATTGTCTTCATAGGTGGCGGAGATATTGACAGCCATGCCGGTCTGATGATCAGAATAGCCCGCACGCTCAGAATAGATATCAGCTAAAGAAGAACCAAGCTGTGAAGAGATGGATTTATAGTATGATGCCTGATCTTCATAAGAGATGTAGGTGGAGGATGCAAAGAACGGAGTGCCGTTCTGCAGAGATGCCTTTGCCATATTCAGGAAGGCATCCGCAGCCACTTTGCGCAGCTGCATGCCGGATGCGGCATATTCTGTGGTGATATCCGTCAAGTCCGTCGGTGCATAGGAAGCGTCGAGACAATAGCGCTTATTCACTAAGACTTCATCCGCGACATCATATGTCGTTGTGGTGTTCTTGTATTCGGTAAGATAGTCGCCTTTTAAGGTAAATGCTGTCGGTGAGTTGGAACTGCGGCAATCCTTGCAGTCTTTGATATATTTTGTTTCATCCCATTGGTAGTCAAAGATCAGAAGCGGTGTGATCTCCCAATAATACAGATTGGAATACAGATCATCGAGCTGATCTGTTTCATATCCAAGATCTAATAATCGGTTGTAGAGAAGAAAGTCATTGTCTGTAAGCCCGCGGTCCTGATCGACCAACGTATAAAGAGAGAGATATTCACTCCGTACAGAACCATCTGTAATGCACTGTGCAAGATAATCAGAGTAATAATCATTCTTCAGGATGACGCTGGTCAGTTTCTTTTCATCGATCATCTTGATGGCGGTCTCATCATATCCCAGCTTTCTGAGCTTGGAATTGTTGATCATGACCGGAATCTTGATAAAGCCGACGGCAGCAATCAAGACAGCCGCAATAACAACTAAAGTTACGGCGATTGATTTTCTTAAATGTCTCTTTGGTCCTTTTCTGCGGCGGATCTTTTTTCTTCTGACAGTCATAAGTTCACCTCGAAATCATTCCATGGATCTTCCCTTGGCGGCAGGTGCTGCACTGTGACCGGTTCTTTTTTCGTTGGATGCGGGAAGGTGAGCCGGTATGCATACAGGGCAATCTGCCCTCTGCCGGCATGTTTGTTGTAGCGCTGGTCATAGACAAGAGGGAGTCCTCTTGAGGAGAACTGCACTCTGATCTGATGAGAACGCCCGGTGTCCAATGAGATATGAACAAGTGTGCGGTTTCCTTTGATTTGGAGGATATCGTAGTGAAGAATGCATTTCTTGCCATGGGCAGCATCTGTTACCGTGACCATATTTGTATTTGTATCCTTGACCAGATAATCTTCCAAGGTGCCGTGCTGCTGCTTAGGAACACCATCTATAACAGCGAGATACTCTTTTTTCAGTTCATGCCTGCGGACAGAATCACTCAGCCTGGAAGCAGCTTTGGATGTCTTTGCAAATACCATGACACCGCCGACAGGACGGTCAAGACGATGAATCAGACCGCAGTATACATTTCCAGGCTTGTTATATTTTTCCTTTAAATAGACTCTGCATAATGAAAGGAGATCCTCATCATGAGAATCATCTTCCATACTTGGAATATTGACTGGCTTTTCGACGCACAGTACATGATTGTCTTCATAAAGGACATTCAGCATGTTTATCCTATTTTCTTTCCCATCTGCCGTAGATGCCGCATGGCAGCAGCAGATCTCTGTTCTGCAGCGGCAGGGCAATTTCACCTGTACTGACAATTCCATCCGGATGATCCGGCAGGATCATTGTCTTCATCAGGTCTTCCAGAACGATGGAAGAGAAACCAGTGGTATAGCTGTTGATCAAGAAGAATAACGCATGGTCATCCAGGATCTCCAGGCATGCCTGGATCAGACCGGTGATCTCTTTTTCAAACTTCCACATTTCTCCGTTTGGACCTCTGCCATAGCTAGGTGGATCCATTAAGATGCCATGGTATGTATGGCCTCTTCTTTTTTCTCTTTCCACAAACTTCATGCAGTCATCGACAATAAAGCGGATCGTTCTGTCATCTAAATGAGATAAGTCTCTATTCTCCTTGGCCCATTGAACCATGCCTTTGGAGGCATCAACATGCACAACTTCGGCTGCACCTGCAGCTGCACATGCCATCGTAGCTCCTCCGGTATAGGCAAATAGGTTCAGGACGCGGATTTCTTCATCGGGGTGTGCCTTGATCAGCTGTGACATCCAGTCCCAGTTAACTGCCTGTTCAGGGAAAATGCCGGTATGTTTAAAGCCGGTCGGAGAGACTTTCAGAGTCAGATCTTTATAGTCAATGGTCCAGGATTCCGGCAGCTTCTTTTTATACTCCCAGGAACCGCCGCCTTTATCAGACCGATGGTAGACTGCATCTGCTTTTTTCCATTCCGTTTTGTCCTGAACAGGCCAGATTGCCTGCGGGTCAGGTCTTCTTAAGACGATGCCTTTCCACTGCTCCAGTTTTTCACCATTTCCTGCATCAAGGCAGGTATAATCTTTCCATTGATCCGCTTTTAATAACATATATTTGTACCTCGGGTCTATTATATCATGCGATGATGTTCTTTTCCGCTCTGTTGTACGGGAATAGGTACAGTGAAGAAGGGCATTGAATGGTATAATAATGGCTGGATGATGACAGCAGGCAGAAGGCCTGCTTTAAGATAAACGGAGAAGAGAATGATTGACACAAGTGTATTGAATGCGAACCAAAAAGAAGCTGTCATGTCGGATGACAAGTACCTGCGGATCATTGCCGGTGCAGGGTCTGGCAAGACCAGAGTCTTAACGATGAGAATTGCGCATCTGATTGAAGATGAAGATGTCAGACCTTACAAGATCCTGGCTATAACCTTTACCAATAAGGCAGCGCATGAAATGAAGGACAGAATTGAGAAGATGCTGTCAGAGCAGCAGTTCACCCCATGGGTCTCTACCATCCACTCTTTATGCGTACGGATTTTAAGAGAAGATATCCAGCATATGGGATATCCTAAGAACTTTACAATCATGGATGCGGATGATCAGAAATCGGTGGTGAAGGAGGCATGCAAGCAGCTGGGCATTGACAACTCAAATATCACGCCGGCAGGATATGTAGACTATATTTCAAATAACAAATCTGCCGAAATTGATGCCGAAGAGGCTAAAAATATGGCTGGACAGTTTGCGGATGACAAGGATAAGGCGAAAGTATATGCCTATTATCTGGACCGTCAGAAGCAGATGTCTGCCCTGGATTTTGATGATTTGATCCTGTGGACTGTGAAGATGTTCAAAAAGTTTCCGGAAGTCATGGACAAGTGGCAGCGGCGCTTTGAATATGTCCTGGTCGATGAGTTCCAGGATATTGACCGCCTGCAGTATACGCTGATCAAACAGCTGGCGGGGAAAGACAGCAGTCTGTATGTTGTCGGTGATCCTGATCAGACTATTTATACGTGGCGCGGTGCGGATGTAAATATCATTATGGATTTCCATAAGGATTTTCCGCATGCGAAGACGGTCATTCTAAATGAGAATTATCGTTCAACTTCTGCCATCCTGAATACAGCCAACTCGGTGATTGCCAACAATGTCAACCGAATGAAGAAGGATCTTTATACCAACCGTAAGAGTGATGCTAAGGTAACGCACTATATGGCAGCTAATGATGAATATCAGGCAGCCTGGATTGCCGGCAAGATCTATGATCTGCATAAGAACGGCCTGCCGTATCATGATATGGCTGTGCTGTACCGTTCCAATTATCTGTCCCGTACACTTGAAAAAGGCCTGATCGATGTCAGAATCCCATATATCATTTACGGAGGCATCCGTTTCTATGAACGACAGGAAGTCAAAGATGCATTGTGTTATCTGAGAATGTGCACGACGGCAGATGATCTGGCTCTGCAGCGTATCCTGAACCGTCCAAAGAGAGGCATCGGACCAAAGACAATTGATACTTTATCGGAAACAGCTTTGAATGAAAGCAAGTCGATGTATGAAGTCCTCAAGGAAGACAAGCTGTTCACGGGCAAGACGAAGACAACAATGCAGGAATTTGTAAAGATGGTCGAAGGATGGCGCATTACAGCATCTAAAGAGAATGCAGATCTCAGTGATCTTTTAGAAGAGATCCTGGCATCCAGTGGCATGAATGCAATGCTGGAGGAAGATAAGGAAAAAGGACAGGAAAGAAAAGAGAACCTGCGTGCATTGGAACAGGATCTTGCCAATTCCGAAGCGCAGTCACTGGATGAGTACCTGCAGAATATTGCTCTGTATACTGATCGGGATGAAACAGAAGAAAATGATGCCCTGCAGCTGATGACCGTGCATGCAGCCAAAGGCCTGGAATTTGATACCGTATTTGTCAGTGATCTAAATGATGGCATCTTCCCGAATGAAAGGGCAATGAGTGAAGGAAAGCGAGGTGTAGAAGAAGAGCGCCGCCTTGCATATGTTGCCTTCACGAGAGCGAAGAACAAACTGTTTTTGACAGAAGCTGGAGGCTTCTCCTTCATTCTGCAGAGACCGCGTTCAACATCCCGCTTCATTACAGAGATTGAACCATCCTACATTGAACATATCGGTTCTGTCCGCCAGTCGGAAGAAGGACATGGATACAATCATCCTTCCATTGATCTGTTCGAGCAGAATGAGAAGACGGTCAGTGCCATGAATCATGGCGAAAAGGGAAAAGCAGTCAGCTTGAAAAAAGGTGACCAGGTCAGTCACGGTAAATTCGGCGATGGCATCGTTATTTCATGCAAGAATGGTATTGCCGAGATAGCTTTCCCATATCCATATGGTGTCAAGAAGATTGCGGCGGGACACCCATCATTAACGAAAAAAAAGTAACAGGAGGAGACCATGAGCGAACAGGAAGATAAACTGCAGCGGATGAGGGAGCTTGTTCAAAAGCTGAATGATGCTTCAAATGCCTACTATAACGGGCAGAATGAAGTTATGACAGATTTTGAATGGGATGCTATGTTCGATGAAGTCAAAAAACTGGAAAAAGAGACTGGTACTGTCCTGGAAGATTCACCGACCGTCAATGTATCTGCGGATGAGACGGCCGGAGAAAAGGAAGCACATGAATTTCCAGCCCTGTCTTTGGCGAAGACAAAGAAACCGGAAGATTTGGTGAAGTGGGCGGAGGGAAAAGAAATCTGGCTGAGCTGGAAACTGGATGGACTGACACTTGTCGTGACCTATGATCATGGCAGGCTGACCAAAGTCGTTACCAGAGGGGACGGTCATATCGGGACAAATATCACCCATCTGGCTGATGCCCTGCAGGGCATTCAAGCCAAAATCAAATATGCAGGCCATTTAGTACTGCGTGGAGAAGCAGTTATTTCCTATGAAGACTTTAATGCCTTTGTCATGGAGTCTGGGGAAGATTATGCCAATCCAAGGAACCTGGCATCGGGTTCGCTGACACTGAAAGATGCGGAAGAAGTCCGAAGAAGAAATATCCACTGGGTCCCATTTACGCTCGTCCACACGGATGAAACAATCAATTCCTGGGGTGAGCGGATGCACTTCCTGGAGGAACAGGGATTCAAAGTTGTTGATCATGAACTGATCCAGCAGCCAACCATTGAGAACATCCGTGCATGTATTGACCGCTGGACGAAAAAAGTTACGGATGGTGAAAATCCATATCCAGTTGACGGTCTGGTCATTGACTATGATGATGCTGTATATGCATCTACCGGTTCGATTACCGGCCATCATGCGACCCGTGCGGGATACGCCTTTAAATGGGCAGATGAATCTGTAGAAAGTGCATTGGATCATATTGAATGGTCCTGCGCAGCGTCCACAATCACACCGGTCGCTGTCTTTGAACCGGTGGAACTGGAAGGGACGACCGTTAAGCGTGCATCTCTGTGCAATATCAGCGAATGTCGAAGATTAGGTATCGGTGCGAAGGGAACACTCTTAGAAGTCATCAAGGCAAACAAGATCATTCCTAAGGTCATCCGCGTCAAGAAGATCGAAGGATCCTTTGTGATTCCTTCAGTCTGTCCAGTCTGCGGTGCACCGACAGAAGTCCATCAAAGTGAAGCCAGTGGGACAGAGACGCTGAAATGCACTAATCCTGACTGCGCTGCGAAGAAATTGAAGAAGTTCACTCGTTTTGTGTCCAAGCCGGGTATGGATATTGACGGCATCTCTGAACAGACACTGTCACGCTTTATCAATGAAGGATGGATCCGTACCAATGGGGATATCTTCCGTCTGAATGAGCATCTGGAAGAGATTGCCCAGCTGGATGGCTTTGGCGAAAAGAGTGCTGAAAATATCCGCACATCTCTGGAAAAAAGCAGAAAGGCAAATGACCGCAAACTGATCTTTGCCCTGAATATTCCATTGATTGGACCGGATGTTGCTAAGAAGCTTTTATCTGCATACTCCTTCAGCGAATTGACGGAAACAGCAGAAAAGACAGATGATCCAGAAGTGTTCAGTACGATTGACGGCATCGGTCCGGAAAAGAGCGCAGCTTTTGTCAACTGGTTCCATGAAGAAGACAACCGTCAGGATCTTGAAGACCTTCTGCATGAGATCACGGTGGAACAGAGTGAGACAACACCTGCCGGCACAAAGTGCCAGGGACTGACCTTCGTTGTCACCGGAGATGTGCAGCACTACAAGAACCGCAATGAACTAAAAGCCTATATTGAATCCCAAGGCGGCAAGGTCACAGGCTCCGTATCCAAGAGCACAGACTATCTGATCAACAATGATGTGACAAGTACATCGTCTAAAAATACTGCTGCTAAGAATCTGAATATTCCAATTCTATCGGAAGATGATTTCCTGGCAAAGTTTGGTGAATGAGAAGCATGGGTGCATACCTGTGCTTTTTTGATGAAAACATAAAAAAACCAAGTCGGTCGCTCGACTTGGCCAAGGGGAAATATCTTACTTAGAGTTTGATTTCATTCTGATGAGTTGCATAAAGATACTCACCAGCAGTATAGGCAACACGGTCTTTGATCAATGACATTGGGTCATTGGAGAGTGTTCCTTCACGTACCTTTGTATATGCAATCGGCATGAACTGACTTAACAGTCCCAGAGGTACGCCGTTTTCAAAATTCTTGAACAGGACAGCCAGTGCCTTCTGCACGGAAGCCTGCGGCATATAGTAACGGGAACGGTCGCTGAATGAGAACTTTCTCTTCAGGGCAATTTCCTCAGGTGTGCCATGGTAGTGTTTCTGGAAGTATTTAGGGTCTGCCAGCATGGCTTCATCAAGAACTTCCATGAAATAGCTCTGCTGTTCTGGATGATCCTTCAGCATTTCCTTTTCGGCATATGCTAGAGCGAAGATTCCTTCTCTGGCCGCATAGGTCAGTCCAGGTCCGACTTTCAGAATCCCGACACCATCTTCAACCAGTTCTCTTAATTTGAGCTTTGTCTGATAGTCAGTGGAATGTCCTTCAAAGACCAGGTTTGGATATTCATTGATGGAAGCCATCAGCTCCTTTGCCTTTTCGCGGTCATATTCAGTACAGCCGGCATCTTTCTCTTCAACACCAGGCTGAACAACAACACCGATGACCTGTTTCCATGCTTCTTCCAGCCCTCTGCTTTCAAAAGCGTTCTTGAAGGCAGCAACAGTCGCTTCAAAGTCCTTGACCTTGGTGACTTGCATGCCAGTATCCTTGGCATCCTGTGAACCGCCTGGGATAGGAACTTCTGAACCGACAATATAAACTGGATGAATGGCATCCGGATCCTTCTTCAATAATTCTGCATAAGCGTCTTCAGCGACACGTGCAAGCATGGCACCGCGGCGTGAGATTGTCTCATCACTGAGTCTTGTGTCAGGATCATCACCGGCAACCTTCATTGAAGTATCAATGTGGATCTTGGTAAAGCCAGCAGATACATACTGACGCACCAGCTCACTTGATTCAGCCATTGCCTTATCTTCTTCGTACTGTGAGAAAGTCAGCGGGCCCAAGTGATCGCCGCCGAGAATGATCTTGTTCATTGGCAGATGCTCTTCTTCTGCTAAGCGGCGGACAAAAGTAATAAAGTCTGCCGGCTTCATGCCGGTATAGCCGCCGTATTGGTCAACCTGATTGGCGGTTGCCTCAATCAGCAGGATTGAATCTGTTTCAACTGCTTTATCCATACATGCGCGCAGTGCGAATTCGTTCGCTGTACAGGCCGAATAGATTCCTACCGCGTTTCCACTTTTTTGCAGTGATACAATTTTCTTTAATGGGTTTTCTTTCATGGTAGTACTCCTTCTCATTTATTATACTGAAAGTTATTTATGAATTCTGTGATACTGTTTGTATTTCTTGGTAAGTTTATGAATTAGTATCTATAAAGTAAAACAGCCCAGTCCGCTGACTGCGCTGTTCTACTTTGACACGGAGGGAATATAATATGGCTATCGCTTGATGCGGATCACAGCAATCAGATAACAGACCGCCAGATAAATGCATCCAGCTAAGATTACGTAGTTGGCACCGATGATCAGTGCAGATGCCTGCATCTGATATCCATTGATGACTAGTAGTATTCCAAAAGCGAGATAAGCGAAAAACAGCAGAATGTAGCGCGTAACATTTTTAGTCTCGACTAAGCTGTCGACAAATCCTCTTTTGTTTTCAGGCTTGAAATTTGGGACACACACTAATGAAGGAAGCCATGCCTTACGGTAGCGGAATTCCAGCATTGCTATAAATACAACAGCTGCAAGCAATGGCAGCTTCCAGTCATTCATAAAGCTGACCAGAACCATTCCTAAAGCAATTGCTAAAGCAATCCGGTTATGATAGAGCGTAAAGTTGTTGACATTGTCCGGAAGAATGACGTATCCATTTTTTGATAATGGATCATACATCACTGTCTGTCCGTTCTTATTCAGGTACACGTTCCATCCGCCTACGACCTGTTTTGTGTTTTTGTTGTTATTTGCTGTTTTCCCCGCCATAAATTAAAATCCTTTCTGTTAGAATTGAGCGACGCCTTTGCAGTATGTTTCTGCAACACTGTAATCATCATCTAACACAACGACGTCAGCGTCAAATCCAGCACAGAGTTTTCCAAGGTGGTCATTCAGTCCAAGCAGCGTTGCTGGATTGATTGTGCAGGAGTTCAGGGCAGCATCGAATGGGACATTTGCGCGTGTTACTAAGTTGCACAGACCTTCATTTGTCTTCATTGTGCTTCCCGCCAGGCTCTTGTTGCCTTCTGTCAGGTGAGCGGAGCCATCTGGATAGATCTCAATCTCGTGGCCGCCGAACAGGAATTTGTCACCTGTCTTGAAGCCTTTGCACATCAGACCGTCTGAAATCATAATGCCGTGGTCCTTGCCCTTGCAGGTAAAGAAGATATTCAGTGCTTCTGGTGTTGTGTGGTTGCAGTCGCAGATGACTTCACTGAAGAGGTCATGATAGCGGAGAGCAGCACCGACGACACCGTTTTCACGATGATTGAATGGGGACTGTCCATTAAATGTATGAGTGATGGACTTTGCACCGTTGGCAATTGCCAGGGATGCCTGTTCAAACGTGGCACCGGAATGTCCGATGGAAACGACAACACCTTGCTTGCTGCAGTATCTTGTCAGAGCAAGATCAGGATCATGTTCTGGTGCTAATGTGATGACCTTGATCAAACCGTCAGCAGCAGCCTGATACTGTTCGAATTCTTCAATAGATGCAGCGGCGATTGCTTCCGGCGGCTGTGCTCCCTTATACTTCATATCAAGGTATGGGCCTTCAAAGTGAATGCCGAGAATATCAGCACCATCTTTGCCGGCCTGATAATCCTTTTTGACATCGGCAACGTTGCGGACTGCCTTTTCAAGAACAGGATGCTTTTCGGTGATGGTTGTTGCTAAGAAGCCGGTGACGCCTTCATGGACAATGTTCTTTGCCCATTTCTTCAGTCCTTCCGGTTCAGCAAAGTTTGTGTCGAATCCATATGCACCATGGCAATGAATATCGAGGAAACCAGGAACAATACGCTTGTCGCCATAATCGACATCCGGTGTTCCGCTTCCATAAGGAAGTACTGCCTGGATCTTTCCATCCTGCATATCTAATTGAGCAGGGAGGAAGTCTCCATCAATCCAGATTTTTTTACTTTGTATTTTCATGAGTTATTCTCCTATCTCTCTATTTAATACTATCAATGTAGCACGAATTGGATGAAATATGAGTGGTTAGTGTTGCACTTTTCGGTTAAGATTTGTTATCTTTCAACTAAAGTGTAATTTTAATTAGTAAACTGATTTACATTGTGTGAATTGTGTGATGGTTGCACTTTTCGGTTAAGATTTGCTATCTTTCAACCGAACTGTTTTATTCATATATACTGGTTGCTATAATCTGAATGAAGATTCATATCATAGAACGGGAGAGAAATTTATGACATTGATTTTTGATTACTCAAAAGAACAATTAGTTGATAAGAAAGCGTTTGATACGGCGAACGAGATCCATCAGCAGCCTTCAACCTGGGCAAAAACAGTCGCTCAGGTTCGTGAAAGATCTGCCGAGATCAAGAAGTTCATAGCAAATATCACTAGCCAGCCTGATTATGACATCATTCTGACTGGAGCAGGCACGAGTGAGTTTGTAGGAAATGCTCTGTTCTCCTATCTGAACCGTTTAACAAACTACAAGGTGAAGAGCTATGCAACAACAGACCTGACTCCGACCCCGGAGAATTATGTCTCAGCTCATAAGCCTACACTGCTGATCAGCTTTGGACGTTCTGGTGATTCTCCAGAATCCATCGGTGCCATTCAGTCTGTAGAAGCTGTGAACGATCATTTATATCATTTATTTGTAACATGCAACAAGGATGGCGCCCTCAGCAAGAGAGCAGCTGTAGAAGGAAGCAGATGCCTGGCAATTGATCTGACCCCTGAAACATTGGATAAGAGCTTTGCAATGACATCCAGCTTTACCAATATGTATTTAGCTACACTGCTGTGCTTCTCTTTAGATAATATGGATGAGACAGTAAAGGCTGTGCAGGAAGTCATCGATTCTGCAGGAGCACTGCTGGACGAGAACTGGAAACAGATGCTCGCTGTAGATGAAGCCTTTGACTATGAACGTATTGTATATTTAGGCGCAAATACCCTCAAGGGAATTGCTCAGGAGTCTGCACTGAAGATGCTGGAACTTAATGCCGGCAGAATCACGACAATGTATGATACACCGATGGGATTCCGCCACGGGCCAAAGTCAATCATCAATGATGAGACATTAACAGTTGTATATCTGTCTGATAATGAATATCAGAGGCAGTATGAAGTTGACCTCATTAAGGAGATGGCTGGTCAGCGCAAAGGCAATAAGATCATGGCAGTATGCAATGTTCCGTGTGCCGAAGCGGAAGAGCTGTCGGATTTCTACTACTGCTTTAATACATCAGCAAAGGACAATGTCTTCTTAGGCCTAGACTATATTGTCTGTGCACAGCTGATTGCAATGTTCCGTTCAATGCAGAACGGACTTACCCCAGATAACCCATGCCCAACCGGTGAAGTCAACCGTGTTGTCAAAGGTGTTATATTATACCCATATAAAAGGATAGGAGATTGAACTATGATTGGAATTGTTGTTACCGGACACGGAAATTTTGGCACGGGCATGCTGAGCTCGGTCAAGCTGATTGCGGGAACACCGGAAAACTTTATCCCAGTAGACTTCACAGAAGGCATGTCTTCAGAAGATCTGGAAGCAAAGTTGAAAGCTGCTTTTGAAGAACTGAAGGACTGTAAAGATGGTATTCTCATCTTCTCCGATCTCGTCGGTGGATCCCCATTCAAGATCAGCGCTGAGCTGTCAGTCACACTGGCTGATCAGTATCCTTTGACCGTCTTATGCGGAACAAACTTAGGCATGCTGATTGAAGCAAGTATGTCCAGACAGTTCATGGAAGATGCGAAGGATCTGGCAGATGCAGTGGTAAATACCGGCAAGGATCAGGTCATTCACTATGTCTATGAAGCAAAGGCAAGAGAAGAAGCTGAACCTTCCGATGGTATTTAAACAATAAAAGAAGCCTGCAGATCAATTCTCTGCAGGCTTTTACTTTTTCTTCTTTTTCTTTTTGGCTGGTTCGACACTGTCATAGATACCACGTGAGAATTCACTCGGCGTGATTCCGTAACGGTGGGTGAACTTGCGGGAGAAGTAATGGATGGAGTTGAAGCCGAGCATGGAGGCAATCTCTGAAATTGTCCGGTCTCCGTTGCGGATCAACGTACGGCTGCGGCTGAGCTTTGCTTCATTGATATATTCTTTCGGCGGAATCTGCAGGTTATCCTTGAATAGGTTCTGCAGCGTACTTCTGGAAATGGAGAACTTATCGCAGATCTGGTCAATCGGCAGAGTCTCATACAGGTGAGCGTTGATATAGTCTACGATTTCTGAAATCAGGTGATCTTCAAAATGCTGACTGATTGGTGACAGGGACTTAGGCTCCGTCTCTTCTTCTTCACTGCTGACCAATGCAACAATCAAGGACTGCAGTGTAGCAATCATTGCATCGTTTTTGAAGCTTGTTTCATTATCACTGGCTTTGACAAAGATTTCAATATCGCTGATCATCTGCCGGGAGCATTTGAAGATTTTGCCAAGAATGCGGTCGGAAGGAATCCCGTTTGCACGGAAGATGATAGTCAAATAGGAACAGGATTTGTCACTGATGACACTCTGGTCGTGGAATTCACCGCGCCCATATACCATACATTCCTGGGCATTGATGTGGTATGTCTTGTTGTTGACGGTTGTTGCAAGAGAACCGTTGTCAACATAAGTCAGTTCATAGAAATTATGGACTTCACCGCCGAAATGATAATGAGGCCATTTGACAACATAGTAGTAAGCCAGAATCTCTTCAATTCTGATCATTGGAGTGATGTGATTATAGCGGACCGGCTCCTCCAGCTTCATGACGCACCGTTTCGAATGCTTTACATTATATAGATTGTATACAATATAGCCTGTCATCGGAACAAGCGAAAAGTAGATGTTAGGGTAGATGCACACACTGCGGTGCAGCGCAAAGGAATAGACACTTTCTTCATTAGGATTCTCAGAGATGCGCAGCATTGCCATGCCTTCCATCGGCTCAATATAGACTGGATTATTATATGAAGCCATCGTATAAACAGTATCTTCTGATACGGTGTATTCATGAACTTCTAGTTCGTCCAATTTCTTGTAAGCACTGGATACATTGCCGAATTTTGAAAAATTTGCACTTGTTGTTTTATAAAACATAATATTTACCCGAAATTGCACTCCTTTGAGAACAATATAGCATAATTTTGGGAAAATTCACCAAGTTCACGATTTGTTGATGATTATTTTATTGTTATTGAAAAGTGCAACACAGATACAAAAAAATGTAAAGCATATTGGAAAGCATGAAGCTACAATGAAGCTAAGGAAAGTGCTTACATTCTTATTGAGAAGAATTCCCAAAAAGAAACTGTAAGTAGGGAAGGAGGAAAGATGCCTGATATCGTATTAACTAGAATCGATAATCGTTTAGTACATGGTCAAGTCGCTACTCAATGGTGTGGCTCGATCGGAGCGAATCTCATTCTTGTCGCCAACGATTCAGTTGCTGCCAACACATTACGCCAAGGTTTAATGGATATGGCTGCTCCGTCGTATGCTCAGTGCAGATACTGGACAATTGATAAGACAATCAGCACGATCCACAAAGCTTCACCATCGCAGCACATATTCTTGGTATGCGAGAACCCGGAAGATGTACTGAAGTTGGTCGAAGGCGGTGTTCCTATTAAAAAAGTGAACATCGGCAACATGCACATGGCGGAAGGAAAGCGCCAGGTTGCTACAACAGTCGCAGTCAATGACGAAGACGTTGCGGCATTCAAGAAACTGCAGGATCTCGGTGTAGAACTTGAGATTCGTAAGGTTCCGCAGGAGCATTCTGAAGACGTGAGCAAGCTCTTCAAGTAACAACCGCATCAAATTAGCAAACAGCATTAAAGGGATACAATACAAAACAATAAGGAGGATTGAATCAAATGCAGGTTATTTTATTAGCTATCGTAACATTCATCTTTGCAATTGACCAGTTCTCGCTGACAGAGTTGTTGTATCGTCCAATTATTGCCTGCCCAATTATTGGCGCAATTCTTGGCGATGTCAAAACCGGTCTGGTCATCGGTGGTACTTATGAACTGATGATGGTCGGCAACATGCCTGTTGGCGGAGCTCAGCCACCAAACGCAGTATTAGGCGGAGTAGTAGCTATGATCTTTGCAGTCAAATCTCAGCTTCCAGTTGACCAGGCTCTCGGTCTCGCGGTAGTCTTCTCAATCTTCGGTCAGTATGCAGTTACATTGACATTCACTGTCATGTCTGGATTAATGGCTAAGGCTGATCAGGCAGCAGAAAATGCTGATCCAAAGGGAATTACAAACGTTAACCTCATCTCCATGTGCATCTTAGGAACACTGTTCGCAGTTCTTGCAGTCGTTGCTTATATTGGCGGCGAAGCAGCAGGAAACGCATTACAGACATTCTCAACAAATGCTTCTTGGTTCATGGGTGGTCTTGGTGCAGCCGGCGGAATGATGCGTTATGTAGGTTTCGCAGTCCTGCTGAAGATCATGCTTGCAGACGACATGTGGGGTATTTACCTTGCTGGTTTCGCAGCTGCAGCATTATTCGGTAACGTTACAGCAACATCAGGCGCTACACTGATTCTTGTAGCATTCATTGGCGCAGCAATCGCTATCTATGATTACAACGCTAACGTAAAGATTAAGGAACTCAAGGGAACTGGAGGCGCAAGTGATGGCATCTAATGACGAATTGGTCTATGTAGATCAGACTCCTGCTCCAGCGCTGGATAAAGCAACATTGAACAAGATGGTTTGGCGCTCCATGAATCTGCAGGCTTCATTCAACTATGAAAGAATGCAGGCTGCTGGTTGGTTATGGTCTATTCTTCCAGGTCTGGAAAAGATTCATACAAACAAAGATGATTTAGCAACATCAATGAAGCACAACCTGGAGTTCTTCAATACTCATCCATTCTTAGTCACATTCGTTATGGGTATTGTACTCTCCATGGAACAGAACAAGGCAGATATTAACTCTATTCGTGCCGTACGTGTCGCTGCAATGGGCCCTCTGGGTGGTATCGGTGATGCATTATTCTGGTTCACATTGGTTCCAATTACAGCTGGTATTACAGCTAACATGGCTATCTCCGGCAGTGCAGTAGGACCTATCCTGTACTTCATCATCACATTTGGTGTACAGATGCTTCTCCGTTACTGGCTGATGTATTGGTCATATGCAATGGGCACAGGCGCTATCGAAGTTCTGACTAAGAATGCGCGTGAGTTCACACATGCTGCAGCTATGCTTGGTGTATTCGTTGTCGGTGCATTAACATGCAACTACGGCGCTACTAAGCTTGGTATGAAGATTCCTAACGGCACAAAGATTGATGCAACAACAAAGGAAACAGTTGCTAACTATATCGATCTGCAGGCTCTGTTAGACGGTATTCTGCCAGCTCTGATTCCGCTTGCTCTGACACTGATGTGCTATGCACTGATCAAGAAAAAGCAGTGGTCACCAACAAAGTGCATCGTTCTGCTTCTTGTTATCGGTATCGTAGGCTGTGCATTCGGTATCTGGTCCGGAACATATACAGCACTTGTTCCAGTACCTTGGCATTAATAAACATTAACGTCCAATAAAAAATGGATTTCTGTCTATGATGGACAGGAATCCATTTTATTCTTCAGAATGTGGACTGTCACTGGATTTGGAATCTTCCTGAGACTGATCTAACTTCTGTTTCTCTTTTTCGTAAGCATCGTAGTAGATATGCTGAATATCATCACTGAGCGGAACTTTGTAATCTTTATTTTCATCGTTCTTAACGTGCTTGAATATTTTTGTTTTCTTATAAACAAAAAGGAGAAGAAGAACAACAAAAACAATAATGGCTATAATGACGGCAGAATTCATAAATTAGGGCTCCTTTCATTCCTGTCATCATAGCATAAATAAAGACGAAAAGCTGTATACAAATGGTATAATAAATCAGGAGGAATCTTATGAATTGGACATTTTTCTGGATCATATTAATAATCGGAGTTGCACTGTATGTTGCATGGATGTTTTATTCCCAGCGGGAAGTTGCATATCTGTCAATTCTGCTGTACCGCAATGGTGATGCGGATGCATATTTAAAGGAACTGGATACTTTCCAGGGCAAGCTTTATTTCAACAAGCGTCTGCGTATGCTGATGTCCATTGATGCATGGATTGCCAAGGGTGACAAGGAACAGCTTGAGAGTGCATTCAAGGATGCACGTGAGCATCGTCTGCCGATGGGAGACCGCTTGATTGTTCTGCAGAAGGAACTCGTGTTCTGCATTCAGAATGATAAGATTGAACGGGCTGAGGATATCGAAAAAGACATTGAAAAACTGTATGAATCAATGGGCAACACGCAGAAGAAAAAGTATGCAAACACTCTGCAGGAATCAAGATACACAGCAGCTATTTATATCCATCACAGCGGCAAATTTGCTGATGAAATAGAGAAGAAGGCAAAGGAAGTCAAGGAAGAGATTCCTTCCGGCGTTTATTTCTACAAAGCCGCGCAGTCATGGTATTTAAAGAAAGAAAATAAGAAGTGCAGAGAAGATCTTGAAAAGGCTGTACAGAAGCTGAAAGGTACGCCAGATCAGAAGACAATTCAGGATATTCTGGACTCTAAAGATCTTGACGGCATTTTGGAAATGCGCTTCTAAACGAACACGGATTGAGAACTGTGCACAGGCATAGTTCTCTTTTATTATATAGAAAAAGATGTTGACAAGTAAACAAGTGACGGATATATTGTAACCATTCAGGAGGCAGTATGAAGGACGAACATTTTGAAGTATTCTATGCCGATGTTGCTGGCATCTATCGTGAGATTCAAAGGATACGCAGCGTATTTTCGGAACGTCTCGGCATTAAGTCTGTTCAGGTTTTCTGGATTTATCTGCTGAAGGAGCATCCGGAAGGAATGATTGCTTCAGAGCTCGCGGCAGCCTCCGAGACCAACCGCTCACTTGTCTCACGCGAACTTGGTGATCTTTTGGATCAAAAGCTGGTCTGTTATGAAAAGTCGGAAGGTAAAAATCAATATGCCAGAAAGCTGCTGCTGACAGCCAAAGGAAAAGAGATGGCAAAACGTATCGACAAAATTGCTATGAATATTCAAATGGAAGTTTCAAAAGATATTTCGGTCAAGGACATGACAACATTCTACAGTGTCCTTTCAAGTTTAAATACCAGCTTCAGCGAGCTGAAAGAAGAGGAAATCAAGATCAAATGAGCATACAGATAATCATAGATTCTGCCTGTGACATGACAAAGGAAGAGGCTGAAAGGAACGATCTCATGTTCCTGCCGCTGCGCACTAATATTGACGGGACAACGTATCTGGACGGTGTAACGGTGACCCATGAAAAGTTTTATGAAATGCTTGCCGCATGCAGTCAGATGCCGGTCACAAGTCAGCTGACCCCATACGATTACATTGATGCGTTTAAAACAGCTCTGCAGAAACACGATGAAATCCTTGTCATTACACTGTCTTCAGCTCTTTCCGGAACATATCAAAGTGCAGTCTTTGCGGCCAGGGAGAGCGGATGCAGGATCCATATAGTTGACAGCCTCAATGCATCTGTCGGCGAGCAGGTGCTGATCAGATATGCATTGCAGCTGCGTGACAGAGGCATGAATGCAAAAGAAATTGCGGATGCATTGGAACAGGTGAAGGGAAGAATTGTTTTATTGGGTGTTGTTGATACACTGGAATATTTACTGAAGGGCGGCAGAATCTCCAAGGTCTCTGCTTTTGCAGGAACAATGATGAAGATCAAACCAATCCTCGGTCTTGATGATGGAAGAATCGTTTCCTTAGGCAAAGCTCACGGCGCCAAGCAGAGCTGTTCTAATCTGAACCGTCTGATTGAGGAAAAGGGTGGCATTGATTTTACCATGCCGGTCATGCTTGGTTTTTCTGGGAAAGATGACAGTCATCTTCAGGCATATATTGAAAGCAGCCGTTCTATCTGGGCTGATTACATTGATAAGCTTCCTGTATGTACAATTGGCAGTTCCATTGGCACTCACACAGGACCTGGAACAATTGTCTTTGGCTTCTTTGCGAAACAGCAGTGATCCAAGTTAGCGCTCATACAGCGCTTTTTTCTTAATTTCCAGGCATTTTCTTATTATATAAGGAGGCAAGGTTGTAAAATATCAGCGTTACCTGTAAAATTGTACATTGAAAAAGAGGTTTTTATTATGGAAGAGAAGAAAGACAGAGAGTATTTTAAAAAACTGGCGCACCAGCTGATGTTTGATCTTTCCGACGAAGAAGCGGACTCCTTAGTCAGAGAGTTCGGTACTTTGGAAGGACAGATGGCACTCCTGGATGCCGTAAATACAGATGGCGTAGAAGAGATGATCTATCCGTTTGAAGCGGAGACAGCTTTTGTGCGCAAAGATGAGGTTTCTAATGTCATCACTCAGGATGAGGCAATGGCAAATGTCGATAAGAAGATTGAAGGACACTTTGTTCTTCCGAAGGTGGTGAAGTAATGATTGCAGAGATGGCAGCCGATAAAAACGGTGCAGAAAAGCGCGTTAAGGAAGCTTACGCAAAGGCACAGGAATACCAGTCAAAGTTCAATGATGTCATTACGTTTGTTGATCCTGAAGAACAGCTGAAGGATCTGCCGGCAGAAGGATTGATGAGAGGCGTTCCAGTTGTCCTGAAAGACAATGTCAATACAAAGGGCATCCGTACAACAGCGGGATCCCGCATTTTAAGCACGTATGTACCAGTCTATGATGCAGAGATCGTTGAAAAGTTAAGAAAAGCAGGAGCAGTGTATATCGCCAAGAGCTCCATGGATGAACTTGCCATGGGCGGTACGAACCTGACATGCTTTACCGGCCCGGCATACAACCCATGGGATACAAGAAGAATGACCGGCGGTTCATCAGGCGGATCAGCAGCACTAGTCGCCAGCGGTGTTGTCCCAATGGCAATCGGTTCTGATACAGGTGACTCTGTCCGCAAGCCTGCATCTTTCTGCGGCATTGTCGGTGTCAAGCCGACCTATGGCAGAATCAGCCGCTACGGCATTATCCAATATGCTTCATCCCTGGATCATGTCGGCTATTTCACACGTTCCATTGAAGATGCGTGCGTTACCTTAAAAGTGTTAGCGGGCAGAGATGACCGTGACATGACTTCTTCCAATCGGGAAGTCCCTGATTACAGTGCCTTATTGAATTCTGACATGCATGGCAGAAAAATTGCCGTGCTGGGAAATGTCATCAAGAATATTTCCAATCAGGAAACAGTCAAGATGTTCAATGATCTGATGGATCAGCTCCGTGCCAAAGGTGCACAGGTCGATGTCTATGACTTTGATGAGAATCTGATGAGAGCAATCCTGCCGGCTTACTTTATTATTGCCAACTGTGAAGCTACTTCCAATGATTCAAATCTTGACGGGATCCGCTTCGGTGTCCGTGAAGACGGCGAAGATATGGCGGAAATCATGACTAACTCCCGTACCAAAGGATTTGGGCCATTGATCAGAAGAAGGTTTGTCATCGGTTCATACGGTCTGTTTGAAGAGAATCAAGAGAGGATCTTCCGCAAGGCACAGAAGGTCAGAAGAGTCGTCGTTAATGCAATGAACGACTGCCTGAAGGAATATGATGCCATCATCGCACCAGCCAGCGGAAATATTGCTCCGCTGATCAATGCTAATGAGGACCAGGATGCCTTGAGCGATGAGAACCTGATTGCTGAGAACTATATGGCAATGGGCAACTTCTCAGGATATCCTTCGATCACAGTACCAATGGGTTTTGAAGAAGGATGCCCAATCGGCGTCAATATTACCTGCCGTGCATTTGAAGAAACAACAATGTTCGATGTTGCCAAGGCAGTTGAAGAGATTACAGGTTATAAGGATCTGCAGGCGGAGGTAAAGTAATGGAATACGATGTAACCATAGGAATTGAGATCCATTGCCAGCTGAAGACTGCAACGAAAATGTTCTCCGGAGCACCGACATCCTTCGGCCGCAAGGCAAATACATGTGTGAATGAAGTTGATTTAGGTCATCCAGGATCCATGCCGCAGGTCAATGAAGAAGCAGTCAGAAAAGCTGTTATGGCCTGTACTGCACTGCATCTGACAATTGATCCGTTAATCAAGTTCGACCGTAAGAATTACTACTATTCTGATCTGCCGAAGGGCTTCCAGATCACCCAGCAGTTCCATCCTATCGGCCGAGACGGCTATGTTGAGATTGATACTGCAGAAGGACCAAAGAAGATCCGTATTGAGCGGATCCATATGGAAGAAGACACCGCCAAGCAGTTCCACTTAAGCAAGGTCTCTTTACTGGATTACAACCGTGCGGGAACACCGCTGATTGAAATTGTATCCAGACCTGATATGCATAATGGTGCAGAAGCAGAAGCATATGTTGAAGCCCTGCGCCAGACGCTGTATTACATCGGGGTCTCTGACTGCAAGATGGAAGAAGGCTCTATGCGCTGCGATGTCAACGTATCCATCGCACCAAAGGGTGCTGCTCATTTAGGTACTAAGAATGAGATCAAGAACCTGAACTCCATTTCACATATCGGCAAAGCAGTTGACTATGAAGTCGAAAGACAGAAGCAGCTGCTGGAAGCCGGTGAAAAAGTCATGCAGGAGACACGCCGTTTCGATGAAAAGACCGGAACAACGATCATGATGAGACGCAAGGAAGGAAATGTCGACTACAAATTCTTCCCAGAACCAAATATTGTCCCAATCCGTCTGGATGCGGCATGGATCAAGTCCATTCAGGATGCAATGCCGGAACTGCCAAGTGCCCGCAAGCAGAGATATGAAAGAGATTATGGTCTGAGTGAGCATGATATCAATGTCCTGATCTCTAATAAGGAAATGTCTGACTTCTTTGAACAGGTCGTCAAGTATACAAAGAATGCCAAGAGCGCATGCAACTGGCTGCTTTCAGATGTCAGTGCATGGCTGAATGCAAATGAAAAGACAATCGATACATGTGAACTGAAGCCGGAAATGCTGGCAAAACTGATTGGCATGATTGATGATGGAAAACTTTCCAACGCACAGGCAAAACAGCTGGTCGATGATCTGATGGATGGAAAAGATCCAGAACAGAGCGCGGAAGAAAAGGGACTGAAGCAGGTCTCTGATACAGGCGCAATTTCTGCTATGGTCAATGAAGTCATGGATGCTAATCCACAGGCAATTGAAGATTTCCGCAACGGCAAAGACAGAGCAGTAGGCTTCTTGACAGGACAGGTAATGAAAAAGTCCAAAGGACAGGCCAATCCAGGTCTGGTCAATCAGCTGATCAAAGCAGAACTTCAGAAACGCATCGGTTGAATATTGGCATATCTGCCTGAAAAAAGGTAGAATATGAGTGGAGACTTTTATGACACAGACAACTAACAAAAAACCAACAGCGGCAGAACCATCAAAGTTCAAGCCGAAAAAGAGAAGAAGCAGCCGTACAGCTTTAGTATTCTGGATCTGCTTAATCCTGGTGCTTGCACCGGCCGTTATTCTAGGATGGATCTTATTCTCCAGTTCTATGAATACACATAAGCCGGTCCTGGGCAACCGTTATGAGGGTGACTTGAATCCAGCAATCAAGAGTGATCAGATCAGTCAGATCAAGACAAAGACAGAAGGTATTGAAGGCGTTCAGTCTGTAGATATCGAGATGGCAACTGCCACTCTGCGTGTCTACGCTGACATCGCCGATGATGCAACATCTGATACGGCTACAGCAACTGCAGATTCCATCTATAAGGCAGTGTCTGAAGTACTGGATCCTACGGTATATTTCAAAAAGACAGATTCAGAAAAAATGTATGATCTGGAGATCCATGTCTATACAAAGCCAGAGAGAACGAATGCCGAAGGTGAGAACTTTGTCTATGTCATTGAGACAAAGACATCATCCATGGATGCCCCTGCAGCGCAGATCGTATCGACAGCCAAGGATGCTGCGTTAGCTCAGCAGTTAAGAGATGATGTTGCTGCTAGAGCACAGGCAACCGCATCAGCCGCAGCAACAGACGGAGGCACCATCACCGTCGGCAGCAATGATGTAGAAGCCACTGAAACACCAGCGCAGTAACAAGTACAAAAAGGGGTATTCCCCTTTTTTTATCGGGAGAGACTATGCAGAAGAATGAAACATACAGCGTCACCGCAGAAGGATATACAAGTGAAGGCGAAGCAGTCGTTAAGATCGACAGTGTCGTCATCTTTGTGCCGGGTATGATTATTGGTGAAGAAGCAGAGATTGCCATCACAGCAATGAAGAAGAACTATGGATATGGAAGAGTCGTCAAGGTGACAAAACCATCTCCTCATCGGGTAGAACCAAAATGTTCTGTGGCAAGACTGTGCGGCGGATGCATGCTGCAGTATATGGATGATGAAGCACAGGAATTCTTCAAGGAAGATAAACTGAGGAACTGCTTCCGCAAGAATGCAGGCATGGAGATAGATAATCTGCCGATCATCAGAATCAATCCTGTCTGGAATTATCGAAATAAAGTACAGATCCCGGTGCAGTTCAAAAAAGGAGAAGTCCAGATGGGCTTCTACCGCAATCATTCCAATGATGTTGTGCCGTATGATACATGCATGGTGCAGACAGAGCTCAGCAACCTGCTGACCGTCTTTTTCAGAGAATCATTGAAGAAGTATCACTGTGCAGACAACTTCCGTCATATCCTGATCAAGCATGCCCACAATACAGGGGAAGTTATGGTCGTCATGATTGTCAGACAGTATCCGTTTGATCAGTGTGATGCATTGAATGAAGACCTGCAGGACAAGTTCCCGCAGATCAAGAGTCTTGAAGCAATCATCAACAGAAGAGAAGACAACGTGATACTGGATGGCAAGGAAGTGTTGATCTATGGCAGGCCATATATTGAAGAAGAACTGCTGGGGTGCCGTTTCCGTATTTCTGCCCGTTCCTTCTACCAGATCAACCCATATGCAACGAAGGAACTGTACAGTACAGCACTGGATTATGCCGAATTGACAAACAGTGATATCCTGATTGATCTTTACTGCGGTACCGGCACAATGGGTATTCTTGGTGCGAAAAGAGCAAAGAAAGTATATGGTATTGAAATTGTCGCGGATGCAATCAAGGATGCAAAGATCAATGCTGAAGCAAATGATGTCCATAACATTCAATTCGTGAATGCTGATGCAGGAAAAGGTGCACAGATGATCATTGCCTCGAAGATCAAGGCTGATGCGATGATTGTGGATCCACCGCGGAAGGGATGTTCTAAGGATACGCTGGATGCCATCATCAAGATATCTCCGAAGAGACTTGTATACGTTTCCTGTGACCCTGCAACTTTGGCGCGAGATGTAAAGATCTTGATGGATAATGGATATACACCAAAGAAGATTCAGCCGGTGGATATGTTCCCACATACGATACATGTCGAGACTGTGGTAGCTCTTTATCGCAGTGATAAATAGTGCGAAAAAGCCTTATTTATTGGGCTTTTTTATATTCCATCAAATAGTAATTCTCTAGTAAAACATATGCAATTTTTCAAATGAATTTCGCAAATTAGTCGTTTTTGGATGCTTGTAAATATGCTTTAATTATCTTCGAAAGATGAGGAGATGAAATTGCTGTATAATTATTTGTGAGAAATATCAATCGAGCGGGGTACTTATAATGACAAGAGAAAAGATCTTAGCACCAAGGTATAATTTTCTAATTGAACCTACGTTCTTAGCCATTCGAGAGCTTGGTGGTTCAGCTACCAATGATGAAATAAGGGATAAGGTCATTGATTTACTTAACTTACCCGATGATGTCGTAGATGCACCATATGAAGGAAAGGCACCATCACGAACTGATCTTGAATATCAACTTGCGTGGGCAAGAACATACTTAAAAAGATATGGTGCAATAGAAAACACTCAACGTGGTGTCTGGATGATTACTCCAGAATTTTCAGAAGTTCATTCAGTTGATGCCAAAAAGTTAATTAAAAATGTTGCTCTTAAGAAAAATAAAAATTCGGATAAGAATTTAATAAAGAAAAATCTTCAAGATGATGATCCATCTAACGATGGGGTGGATGCTCCAGAAGAACTAGAACCATGGAAAGTTGAAATTGCAGATGTGATTCACAACATGAATCCATTTGCTTTTGAACGCCTTGCTCAGTTGCTGCTGAGGGAGTGCGGGTTCTCGCAGGTCATAGTCACAAAGAAAACAGGAGATGGTGGCATTGATGGGACTGGGAAGCTGAAAATCAATGGTATATTTAGTTTCAATGTGGCATTTCAGTGTAAGAGATATACAAACAGTGTTTCAGCAAAGGAGATTAGAGATTTTAGAGGAGCTCTTACTGCAAACATTGAAAAAGGAGTGTTTATTACAACTGGGACATTTACAAAGGCAGCTAGAGAAGAGGCATCAGATACCGCAAAACAACAGATTGATCTGATAGATGGAGAAGAATTCATCGACAAACTGATTGAGTATCGTTTAGGAATTCATGAGAAAAATATATATGAGGTAGATAAGGAATTTTTCAAAAACGTATGAAATAAAGTTGATGTCTTTGATGAAGCTATTGTTTATGAATATTCAGACCATGCTTGCAAATCCTACAATGACATTAAAAAGGGCCTTCATTTTTGAAAGCCCATTGTTTCTACAAGATGCAATTCAACGATAATTGCCATGTCAAAAAAACTTATTTTTTGTTATCATTTTTGATTAAAATACCAATAAGTAGTGCATTGATTTGATCTCGTTCTGATTGTGAAATGATTAGCTGTGTGTCAGAAGAATTTAAATGTTTTTGCCGATACGATTTTACATGTTTCATTCCTTCTGCAGTTAAACTGTAGAGAAACCTACGGCCATCTGTTTTGTCTCTTTCTCGTTTTATCAATTTTTTTGTGGCGAGTTTATTAACGGTTTCTGCAGCGGAAGGTGCACGAATATTCAACATTTCAGAGATGTCTGTCAATGTTTGAGCTGGATGATCATATAAGAATCCAAGAATCTTTCCTTGAATACGAGGATAAGAACTGTCATCTTCTCTTCTAAGTAGATTTGATAGATGCCATAAGAGTTCTTCAGTTGTCATATTCTCGTAAACATTCATATTTGTGACCTCGCCGAGTAATTAATATTATAATTAGGTGCCTTTATAATTTCAAGCACTGTATATACGCAAAAAAATCATCGTCATATTTTGAGGTATTTACTTGCGTTGTACAGAAAAACCGATGGTGATAAAATATGCTTAATCTTATTGTATTGATACTTAACATAAAAGTGAAGGAAATTGAAAATCATGAAAATTACATCGCAGGAATTGTATCAAAAGTTAATCGAGGATGAAAAAATAACAACTGTTCAAGGAAAAATGTCTTTTTCTTTAGGATCTGTAAATATGGTTGTCAAACAGCATGATGTTGTAGGAAATATTATGCAGGAATGGCTAAAAAATTGGATGTTTGAAAAAGGTATTGAATTTGCAGAAAATGATAATCTTCAAATGCCACCAGATTTCTATCTGAATCCAGATGATAAAACAGAAAATTTGTTAGAAGTTAAAGCTTTTTATTGTGGTAGAGGACCTGGATTCGACATTGCAGGGTTTACACCATTTTTGAAAGAACTAATAAATAAACCATATGTTCTTAATACGGATTACTTAATCTTTTCGTATGATGTTGATGGTAATGGCAATGTAATAATAAAAGATCTTTGGCTAAAAAAAATATGGAATATTACACGTCGATCTAAAAACTTTGCATTGAACTTCCAAGTCAAGGCGAATGTTATTCATAAAATCCGACCTGGGATATGGTATAGAGGTGACTTCAATTCACAAAAGTATAAGGAATTTGAATGCCCAGAAGATTTTATATCTGCAGTAAACTACGCTGCTTTAAATGATAGTGCCACGCAGCAATTATCAAATGGTTGGATAGGAAGATTTGTTAATTCGTATAAAGACCATTATGGTGTAAGACTTAACATACCCCAGTGGCAAGAAATTCAAGAGAAATATGATTTATCAGATCAGCATGAATATAATAAAACTGTAAAGGTCATAGAAAAACTTACTCATCGCAAGGCAAATGAATCAGAAAAATTAGAAAAGAATAATGATAAGCTTAATAAAATGAATACAGATACCAAAACAAGGCAACAATTAGAAAGTACAATATCAAAAAGAGAAAGATGTATCGAAGAATATAATCGACAGCTTACAGTATTAACCGAGAAAGTCAATGCGTTAAAAGTAAAACTTGACAGATGGAATTAAAAAACGCCTGCTAATGAGCAGGTTTTTTCTTACAAGAATATACGCATAATAGCGTATTTGCGTAATGCTTGCATGCAAATACTCAATATTATCAAAATAAGGAACTCAAAATAATTCGCTTAAAAGTGTAATATTTATATTGCCATCCTACATCTACACTGTTATACTGAATTTAATCAGCCAGTAAATTTGGTAAGGAGATCATGGATGGTTAATACAAAAGTGAAAAAAATAAGTTATGAGGAGCTATTTAATTCGACTACGATGTTCTATATAAATTCAAATTATGAAAAACAAATAGAACAGGAAGTACAGGAAAAGACAAAAGATATCTCAACTGGGTTAAGTCAAATCAAGAATAAAGAGACTCTTAAACAATATATAATTGACAACAAGGACTCTTTAGATAATTTAACATCAGTTGCTGAGATATCTGTCGAAAGGTTCAAAAGAATGGTTTCTATGATTCGTAAAGATAGGGGATTTAAATTCTCTACAGAATGGGGATTGAATAAAATAAGGACAGCAATGATAGACAGCCCAGCAATGATGGAAAGCATATTGAATCTGATCTGGGATGGTAAAAATGACGAGAATCTAAAGGCCTGTATACCAGCATTTTATCTTGAAAATATGTCGATGGATGAGAATACGCTGAAGAAATTACAAGATGAAAACAGTATTAGGCAGTTGGTGAAACGCGGACTTGAAGGAAGATACAGTAACGGAATTGGTGATGCTGTTCTAGGAGATATTGAAAAAGAAGTTAAGCGAGTATGTGCAAAGCATGGTATTGATTACCAATACAATGTAAGGGTGCCACTACTTGATAGAGCTGTCAGCTTCGTCATGGAAACACCGTTAGATCCAAAGATAATTTTGGATGTATCTTATAGTGTTACAACTTCGAGTAGTCAAGGAACTAAAAAAGCAATAGCACGTAAGACGAATGAAACATTCAAAAGAGAACGTGCTAATGGAAAAAATATTGTATACATCAACTTTCTTGATGGTGCAGGTTGGATAGGCAGGCAAGCAGATTTAAAGGAGATTCACAGATGTTCTGATTATGTATTGAATTTTCAGAACATAGGCTTATTGGAAGATATCATTGATGCACATATCAATGAAATATGAGAGGAAGACATTATATGAATTCAGAAGAAAGAAAAGCAAAGCTTAAAGAATTTACTGATCACCCGGAAAGTGCATGTAGAACAGGAATACCGATTACATATCATGGCAGTATTAAAACATTGAATGCATATGCCATTCCACTTGAATATTTGGTGTACAACCCATACAACGGGCGTATTGGTAGCGTTGTAAAATCTTATGAACGTCAAAATCATACTCTTAATCCAGAGAATCCTGAAGACAAGAAAGTGATAGAAAAATTTCTTTGGGATTCGAAACCAGACTCAAATAAAAAAACCAAAGAGAGATTACTAAAGGAACATCAGCAAAAGCATGGTATTGTTACTGCGGATGGAATAATAATTGATGGCAATCGCAGAGCAAGTTTATTAAATAATATTATGGCTGATGATTCGATACCTTATACAGAAAAGGGCCATTGCAAATACTTTATAGCAATTATACTTCCTGAAGATGCTGATAAAAAAGAGATTCTTGCACTCGAAACAACATATCAAATGGGAGAAGATGCGAAGGTTGATTATAATCCAATTGAAAAGTATTTGAAGAGCAAAGACTTAAAAGATGCCGGCTTTACTGATGATGATATTGCAAACATGATGGATTGTAAGCCTGGTGAAGTGCGTACTATGTTATCTGCATTGCAATTAATGGATGAATATCTGGATGAATATGGGTATTCTGGCATGTATACGCAGTTAGATAAGAATGAAGATTCGTTCTTGAAACTGGATTCCGCTCTAAAAAAATACAAAGCAGGCGTGGCATCCATGTGGGATTATGATCCGGAGTCAGATGTTGCTGATTTAAAGCTTGTTGCTTTCGATTACATTCGTGCAAATTTTGAACAGACTTTGTTCCGTGACATCATTTCGGCACCATCAGCAAAAAATCCTGCATCAAGTTTCTTTGCAAAGAAGGAAGTGTGGGAACAATTTAGGGATAATCATTTCAAGGCAACCGAAGGCATTGAAGAGGAAAGTGTAGATAAAATCATGGCCAAGAATCCTCCGGATCTTAGCCGTGCATTAAAAGCACGTGATTTACAGTGGCGACAAAAAGTTGAAAAGGATCTTGACGATAATTATCTCCAGAGTAAGGATATTCTCGAAAATCATGCTAATGCAGCAAAACCTTTGCAACAGCTTGTGAAAGCATGTCAGGCTTTAGAAGTGGTTGATGTCAATCAGCCGAGCTTTACTAATGATGGACAGGTTAAAGGATGCGTAAAAACTTTGGAGGAATTTGTTAAAAATTTCAAGGATATTCTGGGAATGTAAAGGAAGTAAACTGAATGAACAAACTTAACCTTGAATCAAATGAAACCGGAGATGAATTGATTGTAACGGGGGATGTTGATTCTATATTTGCTAACAGAAGAGCCTTAAGGTATCTAAAAGATAATGTTGTTTATCAGTTGTCTAATGAGATGCTTTTAGTCTCGACTGACGGAAATGTTAGTAAATCCATCAGTCGTATCAAGAGAATTTGTGACTATATTGATGCTGAGCTAGTCTTTTCTGATAAGGTTTCTGAAGCAGTCAGAAATTATTCCCATGAAGAAGAAAAATTTAATGAATTTGCGGAAAAGGCTAGAGATATCCGTGATAATCATTGCAATGTCAATGAGTTTCAGGATTTCGTAAATGCTGTAAGCAAAAGCATGACCAATCGAAGCCTTTATAAGTTGCAACTTCTGTCAGCATATCATCTAGCATTTTCACAAAATGCATGCAATTTTTCAGTTCCAGGTGCAGGAAAGACAAGTGTTGTATATGGTGCTTTTGCATATTTGAGAAGTTTGCCATCAGATGACAAAAAATATGTTGATAAGTTATTAATAATTTCACCGCTTAGTGCTTTTGGACCATGGGAATTAGAATATAAGGAGTGCTTCGGCACCACCCCGTCCGTAAAACGTCTTAATGGCTTGGTTTCAATTGATGAAAAGAAACAATATCTATATTCTTTGAAATCTGCTCAAATTACACTTTTATCATATGCTTCTGTTGCGACACTGAAAGATGAATTAATCTATTTTCTTCAGAACAATAAGGTGATGGTAGTTTTAGACGAAGCACATAAAATAAAGAATACAAGTGGAGGAATAACAGCAAATGGTGTATTAGATATAGCTGCATATTGTTCCTCAAGAGTAATTTTGACAGGTACACCTGCTCCAAATGGTTATGAAGATTTATATAACTTATATAAATTCATCTGGCCTACAAAGAAGATAATTCCCTACGAAGTATATCAATTAAAAGATATGAGTAAATCAATTGCTGATCCTAGGGTTGACAATCTTCTTCAAAGTATTGAACCATTTTTCATTAGAGTAAAAAAAAGTGATTTAGGTATTCCTCCAGCCACAGAACATGATCCTGTTATTGTTCCTATGGGTGCTGTTCAAAGACGTATATATGATGCAATTGAACGAAGATATATGGGTGACATTGTATCAAGTAAAGACAGCATATTTCGGCAGAATCTTGTTAAGGCAAGACTTCTACGACTGATGCAAGCTGCAACGAATCCTAATTTACTACGAATTCCTTTGAAAGATTTCGCATCAATAGAAGACATTGATGCAGAGACCGTGTCTGAAGACTCTACATTTATTTCGGATATTCTTAAATATTCCGATAATGAGACACCTTCGAAGTTCATTAAAGCAAGAGAACTGATAGAGCAAATTCTTGCGTCACATGGCAAAGTCGTTGTATGGGCTATATATATTAAAACAATATTAGATTTTGAAAACTATCTAAATTCGAATGGTATAAAATGCAAGACATTATATGGTGCAACTCCAATATCAAACGGCGATGAAGATGAAGGAGAAGTTGAGACACGAGAGAAAATTATCGAAGAATTTAATAAAGCTGATTCCACATTTAGTGTGATAATTGCAAACCCATTTGCTGTCTCCGAATCAATTTCTCTGCATAAAGCATGTCACAATGCAATATATATGGAACGAAGTTTTAATGCAGCTCATTTTATTCAATCAAAAGATCGTATACATAGATATGGATTAAAACCTGGGACAGTCACAAATTATTATTATTTGCTATCTGAAAGATCAGTTGATGAAACAATTCATGAAAGATTGATTGAGAAGGAGACAAGGTTAAATGAAATTATTGAAAGCATGCCAATCCCACTATTTGAGAATGCTGGATTGGATACTGGAGATGATGATATTAAAGCCTTGATAACAGAATATGTTAACAGATCTAAAAAGATGTAATTCTGTTGGAAGTGTCACAGGAATTTTATTTCTGCTGTCAATAATATCTCATAAAGATAGTATCTCAAAAGAAGAAATTCGTAATCGATGTTCTTTAGAAAATGGAGTCACTGTAAACTGTCCTGGGGCTGTGGCATTTCTTGAATATATAGGTCTCATAACAACTGAAGCCGATAGAGTCATTCCAACTGATTCATTAAATAAACTACCGGAAACTCAAGAAGAAATCATTAAAAAACTTGTTGATTTGTGCATTAATCAGCTAGTGAATGATGGTATTTTCGATAATGATGTAATCGGATTTGATTCGAATAATGGATTTCTAACAATTAAACGGTCTGCTTTTCCGTTAACGCATGCAGCAATAAGAAATTTTCTAATTAATGTTGGTGCACTTGGCAATGGGGAGAATGATGCAATTTGTGTTGAAGATAATTATGAAAAAGATTGGGTACTCAAGCTTCGAACAAGAAGGAAAAAATTCTCAATAGAACAGTTACTCAAAACGCAAGAAGAGCAAAATCGGCGTGGTCTTGAAGCAGAAGAATTTGTTGTGAAATTAGAAAAAGAGCGTTTGCCAAAGAGAGCATCAAAAATTAAAAGAATTTCAGACTTTGATGTATCTGCAGGATACGATATTGTTTCATATGATAATGATAACAGTGAGCATTATGATAGATTTATTGAAGTAAAATGCTATTTAGGTTCACCACATTTTTACTGGTCTGCCAATGAACGCGATGTAGCTCAAATTCGAAGTGATAAATACATTTTGTGTTTGGTTGATTACTTAAGGATTAATGAACCTGGATATAGACCTGAATTTATTATGAATCCATATAGAACAATATTTGAAAATGAAATTTGGATGGTTACTCCAGCATCCTATTATGTACAAAAAATATAGCAATGATTGGGCTTTATCCAATCGTTGCTATATTTAGAATGCATATGCATCTGCCAATCGCTCTGAAATTGCTTTGATGACAGGTACGCAAACAGTGTTTCCAAGTAAATCAAATGCTTCACTTTCTTTAAGGAAAGAAAGATCATAGTCATCAGGAAATCCGCATAAGCGTTGTCCTTCACGAATTGAAAGCCGCCGTAATCCACCGTTGTCGATAACACCTAGGTGGGAGACATCCATAGCAACTAATGTAGGTGCGAGATCCTGCGGATCTAATATCTTAGTAAATTCAAAGGAAAGTTTACCAGTAACAATGTTATATCCCATTGGTTTTGTTTCGTCAGGAATTCGTCTATTATTTTCTTTTTTTCTTGGATATTCCAATGTCAAATAACCCATTTTCACAAGTTGATTAAGAAATTCTTTCAAATTTTTTCTTTTATAGAAAGTTTGAATTTGTTCTAACGTTAATGGCATACCATCCATCCAGTCAATGCCGATTTCTGATGCCCATTTACGCTTGCGACGTTCCAGCAACAATAAATTGAGAAAATCAGTTTGTTCCTTTGTCGTTTCACCTTTTAGTCCAATTTCCCAACTGTGAATGTTATCAATTCCGCCTCGTTTATCTTTTATAGCTTTGCCTATTACCTGCTCAGGAGTAAAGTGGTTAAACAACTTCCTTGTGAAATCGGAATCTACTGTAGGAAGTCCATGCTCAAGAATATCGTCAAGGATAACTGTATGTTCTTCAAAATGTTGCAGAGAGATTTGCACATCGCGGGTGCCAACAATATAAACACGTTTTCTTGACTGAGCCAGTGAGAAATACTGACTGTCAATAAGCTGACATGATACATGATAATTTAGTTTATTTTGCAGATGATCCAAAATGATTGACAGAGTTCTTCCGTTATCATGGTTCATTAATCCTTCCACATTTTCCAAAAGGAAACCGTAAGGTCTTTTTTCATCAAGAATTCGTTCAATTTCAAAAAACAGAGTCCCGCGTGTATCTTCAAATCCTAGACCGAGTCCAGCCGCTGAAAAAGGTTGACAAGGGAAACCACCAAGCAAAAAATCAAAATTTTCAATCTCTGATGATGAAATTTTAGTAATATCTCCGGAAACAGTTTTTTCATTGAAATAATTTTTATATGCTTTCACAGCATAATCTTTTATTTCACTACTGAATACACATACAGGGTTATAACCTTTTTGACGGAAGGCATCTTCGAAACCGATACGAATACCACCTAAACCTGCAAAAAGATCAATAAATTTTACAGTCTTATCTGTACCCTTCTTGCGGCGGTCAATTTGAGTCTCTATTAAATCAATACATTTTTCGGAAAAAGTTTGACCTACGGCGTATTGATTAATATCATGCTCTAAAGATTGTGTAACATATATTGATTTACTTACCTTTTTTTCTTTCTTTGGTAGAGATGTTCTTCCTGAACCAGAACGCTTACCACCACGTGATTTTGCCATATATGTTATCTCCCTTTTGCAAATCTATATGTTTTGATTATACCGTAGTATATTTGATTATGCAATGTTCTAAATCAAAATGAAATGTGCTAAATCAAACAAGAAAAAAATGAATCGTTGACAAGAAAACAAAAATACATTATATTAAAAGTACGCAAATAAGCGTAAAAGCGAAGGAGAAAAAATGGCTGGAGAATTTGGAGCATTTATTGCTCGAAAGAGAATTGAAAAAGATGTAAAGCTGAAGCCTATTGCTGAAAAAATGGGTGTTTCTGTGACGTATCTTTCAGATATCATCAAAGGAAGAAGAAACCCACCAGAAAAAGATGGATTGGATATGTTGGCACTTGCTTTGAATCTTGATGAGGGTGAAAGAACTGAACTGTTTGATCTGGCTGGCAGAGAACGTAAACAAGTGGCACCTGATCTACCAGATTATATCATGGATGAATCCGTTCCTAATGCAAGAGCTGCATTGAGAAAGGCAAAAAGCCAAAATTTAGGGGATGATTTCTGGAAGGAAGTAAACAATCTTATTGACAAGAGGGGGAGAAAATAATTGTGGATTATCGTGCAAGAAAACTTATTCCCTATATTCCACCAGAAGAATATGACATAATTGCTACTGAATTTCTTGAAGAGTATTATCCCGACGCATTGAAGAAACCAATGATAGTTCCAATAAAAAATATTGCTGTCAATGAAATGGGACTGAATCTAGAAGAGATTTGCTTGTCTGAAGAATCAGATATTTATGGAATGACAATCTTCGCAGGTGGACTGGTAGATTATTATGATCTTGAAGAAGGATTATATGATACTAAAGAATTTGCTGAAAAGACTGTACTAATAGATCCCGAGGCAGTAAAAAAAACGAACAGTGGATGCCGAAATAATACCATCGCACATGAATGTGTTCATTGGTATAAGCATAGATATTATTACAAGATGCAAAGAATTACTATGCCTCGCTATGCTAAATATTGTAGATGCAAGGTTGACCCAAATTTAGATGTTTCCGATGATGAAAATATAATGGAAAGTCAAGCAATTGGAATAGCACCTAGAATACTAATGCCTAAACAGCCGTTTATTGAAGCTGCAGAATATTTGGGAATATCTATCGGAAAGAATAATTATCAAAGCATTTGCAAATTATCAGAATTCTTTGATGTCTCAAAACAATCAGTTGAAATACGACTTACAGAATGTGGTGTTTTGTAAACTCCTGCTGTATTAAAAATGGTAGGAGTTTATTTTTTACATATAAGATTCGCACAAAAGCGTAAAAGCGTATTGCAGAATTTTGAACTGCATGAGGAGGCAATTATTGTGAATGATTCAATTTTATGATTGTAAAAATCGCCTAGTTTGTAAGGGTGATCCTGTTTCTGGCTTTGTTGAGTCAATTTATAAAGGACACAAGACGAGCACCTTTTTAGAACCGGGGGAAGTGTTTGTCATTGAAAGGCAAGGGGTAGTTACAAATATCAGTCGAACAACTGATAAGAAATTTGTTGTAGAAAGTTATTCTCAAGCTTTATAAAAAGTAAATCAATCCGTAGAGCTGCATGACGGCCAGGGTATTGAACTTTGATTAGTTCAACATCTGGCCGTTTTTCTTGTTCTACGGAGACATACGGCTTCTGCGGATTCTCAAATCCAAAGGAGACGTATTTATGAATTCAAAAAACTATGAATCACAGTACAAAGAACAATACAACGAGAACCGCGACTGCTTCATTTCAAAAGATGGCAAATATCTCTGCTATGTGACCACAGATTTGGCCACCCGCAGACCAGTCACCTACAAGTATGAGATCGGCAAAGATGGGATCACAGAAGAACTGACGGTCTTTATTGATGAATTGAATTACCAGGAAGATCTGGCAGACCGTTATTACTCAGAAGCGAAAGATCCATTTTTTGAAAAGAGCAGACAGAAGTATGCCCAGGACCCTGGCAGTGAAGAAGCAATTGATCCATGGGACATGCTCTCTCGTCCTGAAGATGATCCAACAGTTGAAAAAAGTGAAGGACCAGAGAATCCAGATTGCAAGAAAGTACGGGAAGCAATAGAGAAAGACCTGACCGAAGATCAAAAGGATCTCTACTTTGATCATTTTGGAATGGATATCCAGCTGGAAGAGATCCGCAAGAGAGAAGTGCATATCAGCGGTAAGGAGAAATCTCTTCAGTCCGTATTGAATCGAAAGAACAAGATCATCAAAAAAGTCGCAGACAGGGCATTTGGCGTCGAACCAGTGAAACGCAAGAAGGCTGGCAAGGACTGACCTATGCTGCGATCCAATGGCAACCATGGTCCTCCCAGTCCCATCTCCACGGGGTTGATATTCCCGGTAAGCAGTAGAGAAGAACAGCTTCTCAAGAATGCAGAGATTGGAGGACAAAGATAATGAACCATCTGCGACATAAGATCCAAATAAATATCTCTGACCGCAAGGGCACTAAGCAGTCGGTGGTCAGTGGCAAGACAGTACGACTGCCAGTGAGACTGCTACATTTCCTGTTCGGAGATTTCACAGAAGTCCTGGTCATCACACCGGGCAAGACAGTAGACGGCATCGAAGTCAAGGAAATGAAGGATGGAGATGACAAGCATGCAGAACGCTAATAATCCATCACTGCCGATGCCAGTCAAAGGGACACCGTATAAGCATCAACAGGCCGCATTTGATTTTGCCTGTCGGAAGTTCGGACTCCTGCCTACAGATTCACGCAGCAGAGGGGTCGCTCTGTTGATGGAGATGGGAACTGGCAAGACTTTGACCGCAATTGGAATAACAGGGATACTGTCCCAGTTCGGACTAATCAATAAGGTCATGGTCGTTGCACCTCTTTCTATCCTTGGGGTCTGGGAGTCAGAGTTTGCACAGTTCGCAGCATTTCCTTATTCACTGACCATTCTCAAAGGCACCAGTGACAAGAAGAGACAGATGCTGAAGAACATCAATGGCGATGGACTGCAGATCATCGTGGTCAACTATGAATCAGCCCGTGTCCTGGAAGATGAACTTCTGCAGTTCGATGCTGACCTGATCATTGCTGATGAAGCACATAAGATCAAAGAAAATCGGAGCAAGCAGAGCAAGGTCATGCATGAACTTGGTGACAATGCTTCATATAAGCTGCTCCTGACAGGCACTCCGATAACAAATAAAGAACTGGATATCTTCAGTGAATACAGATTCTTGAACAGCTATGTATTTGGCACATCATTCTATTCATTCCGCAACAGATACTTTGACATGGTCGGCTATGGACAGCACATCCCTCGTTTCCGCAGATGGATGCTCGATGACTTTCTTCAGAGGATGCACAGCATTGCTTACCGGGTCACGAAAGCAGAATGTCTTGATCTTCCAGAGATCACAGAGGAAGTACGTGCCATCCAGCTGGAGCCAAAGGCAATGAAGCTCTATGACGAGCTTGAAGAAGATTCATTCACAGAACTGAAGGGCAGTGAAGTGACTGCTGCAAACGTGCTGACCAAGCTCCTGAGGCTATCGCAGGTCACTGGTGGGCATCTGACAGATGATGAATCATCTTGCCATCAGATCAGTACAGCAAAACTCGACGCATTATCAGACATCATTGATTCTGCAGTCGAGGAAGGCAGGAAGCTGGTGGTCATGGCAAGGTTCGTTCCAGAACTCAATGACATCGAGGCACTTCTCCAGAAAAAGAATATAGGGCATGCAGTGATCCGAGGCGGGGTCAAGGACAGAGCGGGTGAGGTCGAACGTTTCCAGAATGATCCAGAGTGCATGGTGTTCGTGGGACAGATTGCAGCTGCCGGACTTGGCATCACCCTGACGGCATCAAGCACAATGGTCTTCTATAGCCTGGATTACTCTATGGCGAACTTCGATCAGGCTAAGGCACGGATCCACCGTGTCTCACAGACAGAGAACTGTCATTACATCTATCTTGTTGCTGAATCAACGGTAGACCGCAAAGTCCTCAGGGCACTGCGTGGCAAGGTCGACCTGGCAAAGATGCTAGTTGATGACTATCGCACTGGCCATAATCCTTTCAAGGAATGATCACTTACAGGGGGTTGATTTGCTCGGTAAGTAGTGAAAGGAGATAAGGACGATGAACAATGAATTATTTGAGATGGCAGATAAGTTGAAGGCTGCCAAGGACCGTAAGAAAGAGCTTGATGCAATGGTCAAAGAAGTCACCGCAGAGATCGATCAGCTTGATGAGAATCTCTCGGATGCAATGGCAGAGCAGGAAGTGGAACGGTTCTCAAGAAATGGGAACACATTCTATCTGAACTCACGCTTATATGCTTCACCGCTTGCTGGACGCAAGGATGATCTGATGCAGACTCTCAAGGACAACGGCTATGGTTCGCTTGTGGTCGAGAGCGTGAATGCCAACACACTTGCTTCTTTTGTAAAGGAGCAGAAAGCAATGAATGAAGATGAAGTTCCTACATGGCTCAATGACGTCATCTCGGTATTTGAGAAGGTGACTGTCGGAGTACGCAAAGGGTAATGAATGAAGGACAAAAACAGGAGGACACAGAGATGTCAGAGACAAAGAAGAATGAAGTAGCAGAGACAGGCGGATTCACAGCAGTAATGGACAAAGAGACAATGGAAGTGGCAGCAGAGGACCTTGCAGGGCTTCAGCTCACATTTGATCGTATCAAGATCCTTGCAGGAGGATCGACAGCATTCGAGATCCCTGGTGATGAGGATGAACCAGATATGGTCAAGGAGATCAAGGGAGTGATCCTGCTCCATCACCCTGCATATGCTTATTACAAGGATAAATATACCGGAGGATCAAATCCACCAGAGTGCGGATCATTCAACGGTGTCCAGGGGATCGGAACACCAGGCGGTGCGTGTGCAGAATGCCCGTTCAATCAGTTCGGCAGCGGAGATGGACAGTCCAAGGCATGCAAGAACCGCAGGATGATCTATGTGCTGATGGAGAATGAACTGTTCCCTATGGTGCTGTCCCTGCCGACAGGTTCATTGAAGGAATTCACGAAGTACATCAAGCGTCAGCTGACCAAGGGAAGAAAACTGTCACAGATCGTGACACGGATTTCTTTGAAGAAAGCTACTAATGCAAATGGCATCGCATTCTCACAGGCAACATTTGCCTTCGACAGGATGCTCGATGCCGCAGAAAAGGCTGCTGTCAGTCAGATGGTCGATCAGGTCAAGGAATATGCTGCCAATCTGACAATTGCTTCATTGGCGGGCAGTGAGGAAGAACCTGTCCTCGATAGTGAGACTGGGGAAGTTGTAGAACCATTGAAATAAGATCCATCAAGCATTGCTCCGGGAGAGACTGTCCCCTCTCTCGGAGATTTTCATTTAAGGAGGCAATAAATGGATACAGAGAAAAATTACCGGATGGTGACAGCTGTAGATGAGATACGAAGATATATCGGTGATGCAAAAATCGTGGCATTTGACTACGAGACCGCACCGGATGATGGATTCCGTGAAGAAGAAAAGGCATCACTTGACCCAGCAAAGAGCCATGTCTGCACAATGAGCATGAGCGTTAGACAAGGTACTGGGATAGAGATACCGATTGCACATAAGAATGGAATGAATGTCGATAGCGAAGTATTCATGGCATTCCTCAAAGAGTTCCTCTCGGATACTGGCATCATTAAGATTGCACATAACCTGTCCTTTGAATCGATGTTCTCTTATAAATATGGGATCGTGATTGCTGAACCAGTGTATGACACAATTGCAGCAAGCCAGATGACATTGAAATCGGCAACTGATTTCCGTAAACTTGCTGACTCTGGTCTGAAGAGACTGGCAGCAGAGCTCTGTGGCGAACCGCTGCCGTCATTCAGTTCGGTGACAGATGGGAAGCACTTTGATGAACTGGATCCGTCAGATCCGGAGACGATACGGTACAGCTGTGCAGATTCTGATTTTGCACTGCGCCTGTATTACATCTTCAATGCCTGGTTCGACAAGTTCCTGCCCAGGCACAGATGGCTTGTGGAACATGCTGAATCACCGACAGCAGTGTATCTTGGACTGATGAAATATAACGGTGTCCCAATTGATACGGAATTGATGACAGAAAGAAAAACAGAAGCTGACCGAGAGATGGAACGTATCCGTCAGGAGATCAGTTTCATCATCGGTGATGTAAAGATCGGCAGCAACTGCTCAACGAATGAGTTCAAGAGATATCTGTTCAAGGATCTGGGACTTCCTGTCTTCCGTACGACGGAGAGCAACCGTGAAGCTGCGGATGATGTGGTCATGATCCAACTGAAGGACTGGTGCGATGTCAATCGGCCTGAACTGTCGCATCTGTTCGAACTGGTGCAGGAATATCGCAAGTGGAACAAGATAACGAGTACATATATCACTGGTTACTTGAAATATCAGAATTCAGTGACAGGCCGTATCCATCCAAGCTTCTATGCATTGAGCACTGACACTGGGAGATTCTCATGCAATCAGCCGAATCTTCAGAACGCACCGAGAAAGACCAATGATCCTATCGGTGTACGTAATTTTATCAAGGCACCAGAAGGACATATCATCATCAGCTGTGACTATTCACAGATAGAGCTCCGTGTCGGTGCTTTCTATTGCCGTGATAAGACCATGATGGAGACATATCGGTCTGGTGGAGATATCCATGCTGCAACGACCAGTGTCATTTTTGGTGTCCCTTATGAACAGGCAAAGGACAAGAACTCGGAGAACTATAAGGAACATCGGACGATTGCAAAGAATGTCAACTTCGGTACTTTCTATGGACTGTTCCCTAGAGGTTTGCAGAAGACACTGAAATTCAAGGCAGGGGTTGATAAATCGGTCATGGAGTGTGAGGACATCATCCGTAATCTGAAGGCAGGATATCCGCAGCTTGTTACATGGCAGGAAGAGACAAAGGCTGAAGCTGCGAAAAGGATGTATTCAGAGACATGGCTTGGCAGAAGAAGATATCTCCCTGATATCCGGTCAGATGACTGGGGCAGGAGATCATTTGCAGAACGTTGCAGCATGAACACACCGATTCAGGGCACAGCAGCAGATATCCTCAAGCTGTCCCTTGGACGGATATTGAAGGGACTGCCGGAGCGTCCTTGGCTCAGACCGATACTGCAGATCCATGATGAGCTTACATTCATCATCCCGGAGGACAGGCTCGATGAAGCTGTGGACTTCGTCAAGTCGTGCATGGAACCTAGACCTTTCCCTGAATTTGACCTGCCTTTAGTAGCAGAGGCATCTGCTGGCAGGACATTCGGGACACTTGAAGAACTGGAGGATTGAACATGAACAGAAGCAAAGACCATATCAAGATGCATCCCGCATCAAAGGAGGGGCATTTATGAGCAACGTGACAGTGCCGGATGTCCTTGGCTGTCTCTTCAATCCAACAGATGTAGTCTGCTTCCGCATCTTTGATGATAAGAAGGCGGGGGTATTCCAGGGTGCCAAGCTGAACTGCGAATGTGGGAAGTACAAATCGATCGAGGACACGCTCAAGCAGCATAATGCTCTGAACAGGGGCGTGTTCTTTGTCGTTAATTATGGCGGGCAGGATGATGATTCAATCACTAGGATCAATGCACAGTTCTTTGAGATGGATGACGGTACATTCGAAGAGCAGCAAGCAAAGATAGATGCATTCAAACTGCCGCCGTCAATGATCATAAGGACACGGAAGTCACTCCATGTCTATTACTTCATGGATGGCAATGCAAAGGTCGAGCGTTTCCGCACGATACAGAAACAGCTCGTGAAGCAGTTCAATGGAGATTCTGTATGTGTCAATGAATCACGGGTGATGCGACTGCCTGGATTCAATCACTGCAAGACGGATATTCCGGTCATGGTCGAATGCATCAGTTTCCATCCAGAACGCAAGTATTCGCAGGATCAGTTATCTGAAGCACTGCCGGAGGTCGATGCTGCCCCACAGGAAAAGAAGAGCGGGAATCAGAAAGGCCTGGATATCATAATGCGGAGCTGTGACTTCCTTCAGCATTGCCGGACTGATGCCGCGACACTTTCCGAGCACGATTGGTATGCAATGATCACCGTGCTTGCCCCATTTGATGGTGGCACAAAGCTCATCCATGAACTGTCGGCAACGTATCCCGGATACAATCAGGACAATACACAGAAAAAGATCAATCACTTCCTTGAGAGCGGGACAAAGCCGATGACATGCAGGACAATTTGTGAGAAAGGGTTCAAGTGTCCAAAGTTCGCAGCTGGTGAATGCCCAGTCAATTCTCCTGCAGCATTGTGCTATCAGCCAATGAGCTCAGATGGATTGAAGGGAGTCATCAATGATCTTCCTGTTGTAGAAGATATGATCAAGAATCTGAAGACAGCCAGTGATTTTGTAAAAGATTATCTGTTCAACCAGGATGCAGTGACTGCAGAGGCAGTGATCGAGATCTCTCTGCGTGAGCATTTTAAATTGAAGACTCCGTTCATCAAGACATTGATATCGACTTATAAGGACATTGCAAAGTCATTCAAGGCAAGCAAAGAGGCAAAGCGGGCACAGGCAGGGACATCTGTTCCTGATTGGTATGAACCTATGGAAAAAGGCGGCCTGCGTTTCCTTCCTGGAGTATTGGCAAAGGATATGTCGGCAGAACAGAAGGTCTTCTATGCAGCTGAACAGCATTTCTGCTATCAGGGCGGTGTCTATGTCGAGATGAGCGAGATGGAAGCACAGAGATTGGTGCAGGAAAAAATGCTGATCCGAGAGACCAAGATGTCACAGATCGTAGATGCAGAGAAACAATGGCGTCTGCTCGTTCAGAAGGACATCAGGGAACTGAATGCGAATCCTTTCATCATCAATGTGAGGAATGGACTTTATAACGTCCTCGAGAATACGCTCACCGAGCATACTTCAGATTACTTATCTACCGTGCAGCTGAATGTCACTTATGACAGCAAGGCTGACTGCCCATTGTTCAAGAAGTTCCTTATTGAGTCGATGGGCGGTGACATGGACCAGGTGAAGCTGATACAGGAGATGCTCGGTTACTTCCTCATCCCTGTCAATTCTGCACAGAAATGCTTTGTCATTGTCGGAGTAGCAAGTGCAGGAAAGTCGGTGCTGCTGCGAGTGCTGAACGATGTACTGCTTGGCAAGCAGAATGTGTCCAATGTCTCATGGCAGGCTCTGAACGAAAGATTCAAGACTGCAGAACTGTTCGGTAAACTGGCCAACATCTTCGCTGACCTTCCGACCAAGAACATAGATGACAATGGGATCTTCAAGGCACTGGTCGGTGAGGATTATCTGACGGTCGAGAAAAAGAACAAGAATCCTTTCAGCTTTCAGTCAACGGCAAGGCTACTGTTCTCATGCAACAGCATCCCTAAGAACTATGGTGACCGGAGCGAAGGATTCTACAGAAGGCTGATCATCATCAGATTCAATCATGCTGTGCCGATTGAGAAGAGAGATCCGCAGCTCGTTGAGAAATTCCGTGCAGAAGCAGATGGCATCTTCCTGTTCGCATTGGAAGGATTGAAGAGGCTCATGGACAATCATTACATGTTCTCTGAAACAGATGCCAATAAAGAAGAACTGCAGCAGTATCGTGAGGAATCGGATTCTGTGTTGTCCTTCGTCAAGGAATACTGTCAGCTGGATGATTCATATTCAGCAGGATCGACAGAACTGTTCAATGCATATAAGGGCTATTGTGAGGAGTGTGGACTGAAGCCCTATTCACAGAAGACCTTCGTACAGCAGCTCTCTGCTTCATGCCCATCTGTAACACGTGACATCGATCGGATGGCAAAGCGACGTGTTCTCAAAGGTATCAAGCTCGGAGATGTACTGGATTAGGCTCAACTAAAGCATTATTCACTGATCATTGCCACGAGGAAACGATGGAGAAATGGAACATCGGAACACTTGGAACACGACTTTTCTAACTTTCCATATATACATACGAAAAAATATACATTTCCCATATATATGAAAAAATTTCTAGAAAAAAGTCAATATAATGGGATTTCTCGTGTTCCATGTGTTCCAAGCCCTAGAAATAGGCACTTTGTCGGAACACATCGGAGGAACACATGGCAGAATCAGACATTGTCAGATCAATTCTCAAATATCTGAAGACAGTGCCGCACTGTTTTGCTTGGAAGGAGCATGGTGGCATGTATGGGACAGCAGGCATCCCAGATATCATTGCCTGCATCGATGGACGTTTTTATGGCTTTGAGGTAAAGACCAGGACTGGAAAGACCACAAAGCTGCAGGAATCGACCATCAGAAAAATCCTTGCATCTGGAGGCATGGCAGCAGTCGTGCATTCAGTGGATGAGGTGCGTGCTGTTCTGAACAGTACCCTGCAATGATCAAAGATACGATTCATCAATGATTCGATGCCGCTCTGTAGGAAACGGACGGAGGAATCGGATATGGACAATTATCTTGAACTTGCCAATGCGATCATATTGCAGGCAGTGAAGGACTGGCGTGAAGCACATGAACATCTTCGCACCCATCCACATAATCATAACGATATTGAAATGATTGAAGATGCGGAGTCATTCTTCCGGTCGGATGGATTTGCAAAGCTGACATCGGTCGATGGAGAAGACCTTCTCAAGAAGCTGAAAGAGGAGGTGCAGTGATATGACTGTGAAAGAATATCTGCAGCAGTCGTACAGACTGGATCAGAAGATCAAGAGCGATGTTGAGGAGATCCAGATGCTCCGATTGATGATGACTGGTGTGTCCTCTCCTTCATTCGGTGAGCATCTTCAGACAATGCGGCAGACAGAAGCACCATTTGTGCTCTGCATGGCAAAGGTCGCTGACCTGGAAGAAGAGCTGAATGATGAGATCAATACCTTCATCAATCTGAGAAAGCAGATACATTCAGTTATCAATGCAGTACCAGATGCCGATGAAAGGATGGTGCTCTGCTATCGGTACGTGCATAACAAGAAATGGGAAGAGATATCCAATGAACTGCACGAGAGCGTCAGCACGGTCAAGCGACAGCATGCATCTGCTCTGGAGCATGTTGCAATGCCGGAAGATGCAATAGAAATTGAAAGTTGAACCGTTTTGGACCGTTTTGGACCGTGATGGACTGCTGCTTGTTGTGCTACTATACAATTAGCATAAAAGAAATAAAAGAAGGCATGCCTCTCCAGAGATATCTGCGGAGGCTTTTCTTTTGGGCAATGCACGGAGGTGAGGCCAATGCCAAGGAGTCCGAGAAGAGGATGTGCAGTATTTGGCTGTCCTGACCTCGCTGAAGAAGGCAGTCCTTACTGTTCCAAACATAGGAAGATCATGGACAAACAGTACAACAAGTATGAACGTGCTGCCGACGTCAACAAGAAGTATGGAAGGGTCTGGAAACGGATCAGGGACAAGTATGCAAAGGAGCATCCGCTCTGTGAGCAATGCCTTAAGGAAGGCAGAGTGACCTTGATGGATGAGGTGCATCATATCGTGCCGATCTCACAGGGTGGGACGCATGACCCATCGAACTTGATGAGCCTTTGTCAATCATGTCATACTAAGATCCATATGGAGATGAAAGATCGTCAGATAAGGCGATGACCCAGGGGCGGGCTGAATCTCTGTAATGGTCCCGCCGGGCAACGGCGTGGGGTCACGCTCGCAAAAATCGCATTTCAAACGGCCAATTAAGGGAGTAGACTGAAGACATGGAAACCAAACAGGAAAAAGCATACTGGATACACAAAAAAAATCGAGACAAATAACTCGGTCAGTGGAGTACTTTACAGTCCACATTGCTCATGCAGCAACTGTGGCTTTGAAGTGAACATGGAAAAAAAGACATGCCCGCATTGTGGGGCAATCATGAGTGAAGAAGCGAAGTAGCCATCCCCAATGGCTGCAATAAAGTAAGAGTCGGCACACTTCCAAAATCTACCGACTTTTTATTATGGTATAATTCGTTACAGAAGAGGCAACGATATGTCAAATGACAATTTTCAAAAATGTTGTAACAATCCCAATAGAGTAAAATATTCAATTACACATGATCCAAAACCAATTCAACTAACTAAAGGACTTTTTAAAGCTATCGAATATTTGCTATGGTATGTGCCAGACATCTCTTCAGCACAATCTGAAAAATCAGAAACCGCTGATTTAATTAGTAATAAATTACTCAATGATTTTTTGTTTGAATACATTATGAAACTCTGTGGTCTAACTGACTCAGATGTGATGTGGGTTGAAAGTGGCGAAATACCTAAGTCTTTATGTGATTATTACCAAAATGATATGTGTACTAGTTGTCAAAAACTAATATTGTCACAAACAAAAAATAGAACAAAAACTGAATGCATGCTTGGACATATCCGCAATTCAATAGCACATGGCAGATTCACAGTATGTAACGGTATGCTTGTATCATTTGATACAAATCCAAAGAGAAAAAAATCAAATTCACCAATTTCTGAATATACTGCAATAATTAAAATCAAACCAAATAAATTGCTAGGAACTTTGAGAGAATTAGATTCTGGATTAACAAAGCAAAAAATATATGAATACGCATTCAAAAAGCTTCATTATAAAATTGTTCCACAAACTAGCCTTGAAAATTCTTTATTTAAAGGTAATAAAAAATTTATTTTTAATTTTATTCTTTCAAAACAACAGAGATTATATGCAGTGGAACTAAAAGTCAGTAAGGATAAAAGATATATTTATCCTAAGACATTGGCTTTGCTCATAAAGAGGTTTAAGACTATAAATAATGATATCTGTACACCGGTTATTATTATAGACACAGCAAGACTTACAGTTGCAGAAAAGAAACAACTTACAGATGAAAATATAAAAATTCTAGACATCAATTCTATGAATTCTTTATTAAATGGAAATGATCCGTTGTAATATTGTTCAGTTTTCAGGGGACTTCGGTTCCCTTTTTATTATGGAAGGAGATAGTCGTGCATGGCGAAAGATGGTACCAGACGGGGCGGTGCTCGTTTAGGTTCTGGCAAAAAGAAGAAAGCACTCACGGAACAGATGCTCGAGGGACGCAAGGCAACGACTGTAGATCTTCCTTCTCCTTCAGAGATCTCCGGTGAAGATATGCCGCCTATCAAAGAATACATGAAAGCAAAACAGAAGAATGGTGAAGACCTAGTCGCTGCATCAGTTTATAAAGAGACATGGAAGTGGCTGAAAGAGCGTGGCTGTGCAGAGATTGTTAATGTACAGCTGATTGAACAGTATGCCATGTCTGTTTCTAGATGGATACAATGCGAAGAAGCAATCTCCGAATTTGGAATGCTTGCAAAACATCCGACAACAGGCAATGCCATTACTTCACCATATGTAACAATGTCCCAATCTTATATGAAGCAGGTCAATCAGACCTGGTTCCAGATATTCCAGATTGTCAAAGAGAACTCCACATCAGAGTTCGGTGGTCTTAGTCCACACGATGATGTCATGGAGCGTCTTTTGAATGCGAGAAAGAGGTAAGAAGATGATCATTGAAAAAAAGAAATTATCAGAATTGATCCCGGCAGACTACAACCCACGTAAGGATCTGCAGCCTGGAGACCCAGAATATGACAAACTGAAAAGATCACTTGACCAGTTCGGTTATGTCGATCCTATCATCTGGAACAAAGCAACTGGGAGGATCGTTGGTGGACATCAGCGCTTGAAGGTGCTGAAGGATTCCGGAATTGAAGAAGTCGAATGTGTGATCGTTGATCTTGATGAGGAACATGAGAAAGCATTGAACATTGCCCTTAACAAGATCTCCGGTGAATGGGACAAGGACAAGTTGTCACTATTGATTACTGATCTGCAGGGCACGGACTTTGATGTCTCACTTACAGGTTTTGATCAAGCTGAACTGGATGATCTTTTTAAATATGATCTGAAAGATAAGGTACATGATGATGACTTTGATGTAGATGAAGAACTCAAGAAGCCAATCTTCTCAAAGTCTGGTGATGTATGGAAACTGGGCGAGCACCGTCTCATCTGCGGTGACAGTACAAAAGCGGAGACCTATGAAACATTGATGAATGGCAAGCTGGCGAACCTGGTCATAACTGATCCACCGTACAATGTCAATTACAAGGCACCGGCAGGAAAGATAAAGAATGACAATCTCTCTGAAGATAAGTTCTATCAGTTCCTGCTTGCAGCATTCAAAAATACAGAAAAAGCAATGGCAGACGATGCCAGCATCTATGTATTCCATGCGGATACAGAAGGCTTGAATTTCAGACGTGCCTTCAACGATGCTGGTTTTCATTTGTCCGGCTGCTGCATCTGGAAGAAGAACAGTCTGGTACTTGGACATTCTCCTTACCAGTGGATCCATGAACCGATACTTTATGGATGGAAAAAGAGCAGACAGGCAAAGTGGTATTCCGGAAGAAAGGAGACCACTATCTGGGAATTCAACAAGCCAAAGAAGAATGGTGATCATCCTACGATGAAGCCAGTGCCTTTGCTCGCATACCCGATCATGAACAGTTCTATGACTGGATGTATCGTACTGGATCCATTTGGTGGCTCTGGTTCTACCTTGATCGCATGTGAACAGACAAAGCGTGTATGCTACATGGCTGAACTGGATGAGAAGTACTGTGATGTCATCGTCAATCGTTATATCGAGACTGTAGGCAAGAGCGATGGAGTGAAGTGCATCCGTGACGGTCTTGAGTACAGCTACGAAGAACTGAGGAAAGAACATGGAGAAGAATGAGATGCTGACACTTGGCAGCCTGTTCGATGGCTCCGGCGGTTTCCCTTTGGGCGGGATCATATCTGGTATCGTTCCAGTGTGGGCATCCGAGATTGAACCGTTCCCTATCAGAGTGACAACAAAGCATCTGCCATTCATGAAACATTATGGTGATGTCTCAAAATTGAATGGTGCGGAGCTTGAACCTGTCGATATCATTACATTCGGCAGCCCATGCCAGGATATGAGCATGGCCGGCAAAAGAGCAGGACTGGACGGAAATCGTTCCGGTCTTTTTTATCAAGCAATCAGGATCATAAAGGAAATGAGGGAAAAGACAAATGGAGAAAGACCACGATATATCGTCTGGGAAAATGTCCCAGGTGCATACTCGTCAAACAAGGGAGAGGACTTCAGATGTGTCCTCGAGAGCATCTGCCAGATCAAAGACACAGATGTACATGTTCCTGCAGCTAAAAAATGGCAATCTGCAGGAGAAATCATGGGAAATGATTACTCCATTGCTTGGAGAACCCTCGATGCTCAGTACTGGGGAGTCCCCCAGAGAAGAAGACGTATCTACCTTGTTGGAGATCTTACAGGTGGGAGTGCAGGAAAAATATTATTTGAGTCCGAAGGCTTGTCAGGGTATTCTGCTCAGGGCTTCCACTCGTGGCAAGGAACTGCCGCAGGTGCTTGCAAAGGCACTGCAGAAACAGGCTGTCTGTGCTTGAATGATCAAGGCGGCAGTGTGATGGGAGTGACCAAGGACGTAACAGCAACGCTCCGTGCTCAATCGACGCATCCACCGCTCGTCTTTGAGAATCATGCACTGGATGCAAGATATGATGGACCACTTGATGTTGCCCAGACAATCCTTTATTCATATGGCACTGGCGGCAACAATCAATCCTTTGTTGTTGAGACACCAAAGACACTGAAGATACGATGTGGCTGCGAAGGCGGCGGCAAGGGAGCATTGATACAGAATGATCTTTCTGCAACGCTTGGGACACATAATGATCAGACACTGTTCCAGCCAAAGGCATATGGGATATGTTCGAAGGATTCGAACTCAATGAGATCAGATAATCCTCACAGCGGTGTTTATGAAGCAACTACGAGCAGGACCCTTGATGGCAATGGCGGAAATCCTGCCTGCAATCAAGGTGGCATGGCAGTTGTTGCACTCCAGGGATCGATGATCGGTAGAAAAGATAAGAATGGTCCACAAGGGTCAGGTATGAATGAAGATGTGTCCTTCACTCTTGATGCCACAGACAGACATGCAGTCGCATACAGCAAAGTACTGACGGCGAGCAAGAACTCGCTGTTCTTGAATGCACAGGAGAATGTGGCGGATACATTGGTCGCTACAGATTATAAAGATCCGCCACTGGTCAACGACAAGGACGGTTCTGATTATATTGTAAGACGATTGACACCAACAGAATGTGCAAGACTGCAAGGATTCCCGGACTGGTGGTGCCAAGGACTAGGTACTGAAGACCCAACGAGCCAGGATATGTATTTCTGGTACAACGTATTCAAGACCTATCGTGATGTGACGAACCCAAATGGAAAGATCAAAACGATCAATCAGATACGGAAGTGGCTCAAGTCACCGGGAACGGATGCTGCTGAATATAAAATGTGGGGCAATGGAGTCGCTCTGCCTTGTGTTGTATTTGTTCTGTCCGGCATTGCATATTACGCTGAAGAACATGCATGAAAAGTGCTAGTTTTACTTGCTATTGAGACCTCTCAGAGTGATGTATATACATACCAAAAGGAGGAGCACAACATGAAAGCAAGGTACAACGCAACAGGGAAACAAAGGAAAGCAATGGTCGATGCAATAGCAGCTGCTGTTGGCATCAAGCCAAAGTATCAAGGCATGCCTAGCGCAGCATATGAGATCGGAGATTACACAGTCCTAAAGGATGGAACGCTCGAATATGATGACAAGCTTACCAAGGAAGAAGTGGAGATTGTTAAAAAAGCAATATCAGATGCAGGATTCGAATGCTTGGATCGGGCAGATGATCTAAAGGACAGCACAACTGCATTGATGACTGAAGGCGCTAGATTCAAGAAAAAGGATGAAGACACTGGGTTGTCCATTGAGATCCCATTGCAATACGTAAATATTGAGAATCTGAAAAAGATCATCGAAGCCAAGGGTGTCTTGATAAGACACTCTCTTGGAATCGATAACGTCAATGTAAAGGTCGATAAAGATGTGGTCATATTTCCATGGTTCGGTAAAGTCAGCCCAGACGATGCCATGACATATGCACGATTCATAATTGCATTATGCAAGCTGACAGTCGACACCAAAAGAGTCACAGCAAAAGAGAAAAAAATTGACAACGAGAAATATGCATTCAGATGCTTCTTGTTGAGGCTTGGGTTCATTGGTGAGGAATTCAAAAATGACCGAAAGATCCTGATGAGAAATCTGAAGGGTTCAGCAGCATTCAAAGATGGAGGAACAAGAGATGAGATTTCCAGATAGGAAGATCGTAGATGAACTTCGAGCAACATATCCGGCAGGATGCAGGGTACGGTTAGTTACAATGGACGATCCGCATGCACCAGAACCAGGGACAGAAGGAACAGTCCTTGGTGTCGATGACGCTGGATCAGTCATGGTCGCATGGGACAATGGGAGTTCACTCAGTGTAGCCTATGGTGCAGATAAATGTACACGATTGTAGACACTATCGGTCATGTGCATCATCCAATTCATACACTTCAGCGGCATGTATATAGGTAGAAAGAGAGGTTCTTTTTATGAGAGAACTGAACATTGATGACTACTGGATGACAAATGCGGAGGATCATCTTGGAATGCGGTTCACCGCAGCCCAAGGAGATGACAACAGAGCTAACAAGATCGCACTGCAGGGCTACATAGAAGCTCTGCACAGCCTTGGACTGGAATACTCCATTGATCATCACGGCACTGCACGGATATGGGACCCAGTCAAAGGAGATTCTTGCGAAGAGTAGACACAGTCAAAACTGTGTATCATCCAATACCAGTTGACCTATGGCAATATGAACATGCCAAGGAAAGGCAAGGAGGATCCGAAAATGTGGAAACAGGGAAAAGTAACAATTGATGGAAAAGAATACAGCTACACAGCGAAGGTATTCGATGAACCATCACATTTTGGAATCGATGATGGAAACGTGTCGATCTTATCGATCAGGAATGAGGACGGTAAAGAAGTAGTCAATTATTCCAGAGGATGGGACATCAGACCAAAAGGTGCAAAGATCAGAAAGGCTTATGATGAAATCATGAGCATCATCACCAAGTGAGGGGATGCAGATATGAAATATACAATTGAAGCACTTGATGATCCACAAGAAGGTATGAGCTGGAACGACATCGGTGTGCAGTACACACTTGGTCAGGCTTATCTTTGGAGCAAAGAAGCTGGAGATGAACTTCCGAACTTTGCAGATGTCATTTGGGACAACGATGTTGATGCAATCATCAATAACTGCAGAGAACTTGGAATCAAAGAATTCACGATCAGTTCGACATTCTCTAACCTGATTATCACGATTGCAAAATTTGAGGATCTTGGATGCAAGCTAGACGGCATCGTCAAGATCAAAGACCGCTATCATTTCAGGAACGAGGAACAGAAATTGATTCCTGCATTCAAGATGACAGTGAAATAAGGAACAAAGAGAAAAGAGCTATATGCTCTTTATCTCGTACAGTCGACCGTTCGGTCGTTTTTATTTTGGAAAGGAGACGGCAGCCAATGGCAATGAGGAAATTGAAAAAATATAAGCCAACTCGATTCATTGCAAAGGGCAGTACCTATGATAAGGCTGCTGCTGATTATGCTGTTTCTTTTATCGAGGCATTGAGGCATACGAAAGGGACATGGTCCGGTAAGCCCTTTGAACTGATAGATTGGCAGGAACAGATTATCAGAGACGTATTTGGAATATTGAAGCCAAATGGATATCGTCAGTTCAATACGGCCTATGTTGAGATTCCTAAAAAGATGGGAAAGTCCGAGCTTGCTGCTGCAGTTGCACTCCTGCTCTGCTGCGGAGATGATGAGGAACGTGCAGAGGTCTATGGCTGTGCTGCTGACCGACAGCAGGCATCAATCGTTTTTGATGTGGCAGCTGATATGGTGAGGATGTGCCCAGCTCTTGCAAGACGTACAAAGATACTTACTGCTACAAAGCGGATCATCTATCTGCCTACGAACAGTTTCTATCAAGTCCTGTCGGCAGAGGCTTATTCGAAACATGGATTCAATATCCATGGTGTCGTATTCGATGAACTGCATACTCAGCCGAACAGAAAACTGTTTGATGTCATGACAAAAGGTTCTGGTGATGCCCGGATGCAGCCACTTTATTTTTTAATCACCACAGCTGGATCTGATACACATTCAATCTGTTATGAACAGCATGAGAAGGCTCTGGATATCCTTGAAGGAAGAAAGGTCGATCCGACGTTCTATCCTGTCATCTATGGTGCAAAACCTGAAGAGGACTGGACTGATCCGGCTGTATGGAAGAAAGCCAACCCATCACTTGGCATTACCGTTGGAATTGATAAAGTGAAAGCTGCCTGCGAATCAGCCAAGCAGAACCCAGGTGAAGAGAATGCATTTAGGCAATTGAGATTGAACCAGTGGGTGAAACAGGCAGTGCGCTGGATGCCCATGGATAAATGGAATGTCTGCAGTTTCCCGGTTGACAGTCATGAACTGGAGGGACGCATCTGTTATGGAGGACTCGATCTGTCATCCACGACGGATATAACTGCTTTTGTGCTGGTATTCCCACCACAATATGAAGATGATAAATATCAGGTGCTTCCGTACTTTTGGATACCTGAAGAGAATGTGGCATTGAGAGTCAACCGTGACCATGTTCCTTATGATACTTGGATCGAACAAGGCTATATGGAAACGACAGAAGGCAACGTTGTCCACTATGGATATATTGAAAAGTTCATAGAAGATCTTGGAGAACGTTTCAATATAAGGGAGATTGCATTTGACCGCTGGGGAGCGACCCAGATGGTACAGGATCTCGAGGGCATGGGATTTACAGTCATCCCGTTCGGACAAGGGTTCAAGGACATGTCACCGCCAACAAAGGAGCTCATGAGGCTGACACTTGAGCAAAAGATAGCACATGGTGGTCAGCCAGTTCTGTCGTGGATGATGGACAACATCTTCATCCGCCGTGATCCAGCTGGCAACATTAAAGCTGATAAGGAGAAATCCACGGAGAAGATCGATGGTGCGATTGCGACCATCATGGGATTGGACAGGGCAATCCGTTGTGGCAATGACAACAGCGAGTCGGTGTATGACAGTCGAGGCTTATTGATACTGTGATTGTGGATAACTTCCGCATTATGTGGATTACTCACTTTTGAATTTGTTGTTTTTGGACAACTTCAGGACAACAAAAAGGGGAATCTTCTTTTAACCTGTGTATATAGGTTCAGAAGGAGGTCATTCACATGGCTAATAGGATCAGACACATCTCAGCATTAGAAGCAATCAAGGTAGGTTTCACGATCTACATCAACGGAGCAGAAGACACATTTGCCAAATCGATGGGAGCGGCATTCAGGACAAGGAATGCATTGAACCAGTGTGCAGCACTCAAGATGACAGATGAAGATCTGGCTGATGTCATCAACAAGTATCTGCCACCAGAAATGAGAAAGTAACATCCGCACCTCCTAGTGGGGTGCTTTTTTATTGGAGGAGAGCACATGAGCATATTTCATAGATTATTCCAGTCAAGGGGCAGACCAGTGACTGACAGTACAAATGGGAGCGGATATCGTTTCGTCTTTGGACCTTCGTCCTCTGGCAAGAATGTGACAGAGCGCAGCTCTATGCAGATGACGGCTGTGTACTCATGTGTACGTATCCTGTCAGAAGCAGTTGCTTCTCTCCCACTGCATTTATATGAATACGAAGAGAATGGTTCGAAGAAGAAGGCAATCGATAATCCGATGTACTTCCTTCTCCATGATGAGCCAAATCCGGAGATGACATCATTCATCTTCAGAGAGACCCTTATGACACATCTGCTGCTGTGGGGCAATGCATATGCACAGATTATCCGGAATGGAAAAGGTGACATTGTTGCCCTTTACCCATTGATGCCTGACCGTATGACAGTCGACCGTGATGAACATGGACAGCTCTACTATTCCTATTCAGTGCGTGATTCAGATGCACCGACATTGAAGGACACGACAGTGATTCTGCCGCCATCTCAAGTGCTCCATATCCCAGGACTAGGATTTGATGGCTTGGTCGGATATTCACCGATTGCAATGGCAAGGAATGCCATAGGTATGTCGATCGCTGCTGAAGAGTATGGAGCCAAGTTCTTCTCAAATGGAGCAGCACCTGGCGGTGTCCTTGAGCATCCTGGTGTCGTTAAGGATCCAGAGCGAATCCGGGAATCATGGCAGTCCACCTTTGGCGGGTCTGGGAATTCTAACAAGATAGCAGTCCTTGAAGAAGGAATGAAGTTCACTCCGATATCGATATCACCAAATGAGGCACAGTTCCTGGAGACACGGAAATTCCAGATCGATGAGATTGCACGCATCTTCCGCATTCCACCGCACATGCTGGCTGATCTAGAGAAGTCATCCTTCTCAAATATCGAGCAGCAGTCCCTGGAATTTGTGAAGTATACGCTTGATCCATGGGTAGCACGATGGGAACAGTCGATGAACCGAAGGCTGCTGACAGGAGATCAGAAGAGCAAGATGTTCTTCAAGTTCAATGTCGATGGTCTGTTGAGAGGTGATTATCAGTCACGGATGAATGGATATTCCATAGGTAGACAGAACGGCTGGATGAGTGCGAACGATATCCGTGAACTTGAGAACCTGGACAAGATCCCTGCGGAAGAAGGCGGAGACCTATATCTGATCAACGGGAACATGACGAAATTAAAGGATGCAGGCATCTTTGCTGCATCTGGGAATACTGGAACGGCACAGCCGGATCCAGGACAGGCAGAGCCTGAGCAGGATGATCCTGAGGAGGAATCAAATGGAAACGAACAGAATGACAAATCGCTTCTGGGCGTGGAAAGATATCCACGTAAAGAATGAAGCAGATGAAAATGAAAAAGTAGAACGCACATTGTTCCTGGAAGGAACGATTGCAGAAGAGAGCTGGTTCGATGATGACATCACACCAGCTCTTTTCCGTGATGAGCTCAATTCTGGAACAGGTGACATTACCGTATGGATCAACAGTCCAGGCGGGGACTGTGTTGCGGCAGCACAGATCTACAACATGCTGATGGATTACAAGGGAAATGTGACAGTCAAGATCGATGGCATCGCAGCTTCGGCTGCTTCAGTGATCGCCATGGCAGGCACAAAGGTGCTGATCTCACCAGTCGCAATGCTGATGATCCATAACCCGGCAACGATTGCCATGGGTGATCACAACGATATGGAAAAGGCAATCTCACTTCTCGATGAAGTGAAGGAGTCGATCATCAATGCCTATGAGATCAAGACGGGAATGTCCCGCAATAAGATCTCACGCTTGATGGATGAAGAGACATGGATGAATGCGAACAAGGCAATTGAGCTTGGCTTTGCAGATGCCGTATTGGAACGGTCTATGGACAGTGATCCACTGCTGGCATCTCCGGCAAATCTCTACAGTGAGAAACAGGCAGCAAATGTTCTGATGAACAAGATCCATGCAAAACGTCCGGAACGGAAAGTTTCGGACTTGATGAGCAGATTAGATCTGCTCAAGCAGACAATGTGAGGAGGAAAAAAAACATGTCTACAAAAATGATGATTCAGGATTTAATTGATAAGCGTGCAATGGTATGGAATTCTGCAAAGGAATTTCTCGATGCACATCGTACCGAGAAGGGTACGCTCGAACCTGCAGATGATGCGACATATGATCAGATGGAGAAGGATATCACAGATCTTACCAAAGAGATCAACCGCATGCAGAAGATGGAGGAACTGGATAAGGAACTGTCCAAGCCGGTCAACTCCCCGCTGATGACAAATCCAAGGATGATCAGCGACGTGCCGGAAGAAAAGACTGGCCGTGCATCCGCACAGTATCACAAGGATGTGATGAATTATATCCGCTCCAAGTGCAAGGTCGTGACGAACGTATTACAGGAACAGGTAGATGCCGATGGCGGCTTCCTGGTTCCGGAGGAATGGGACTCTCGCTTGATCCAGGCACTGGAGGATGAGAACATCTTCCGCACACTGGCTACAACTATCACGACTTCTGGTGATCACAAGATCAACATTGCCGGCACGAAGCCGGCGGCAGCTTGGATTGAAGAAGGCCAGGAATTGACCTTCGGCGATGCAAAATTTGACCAGAAGATCTTGGACGCACACAAGCTCCACGTTGCAGTCAAGATCACAGAGGAACTGCTCTACGATAATGCATTCAACCTTGAAGGCTACCTGACTACACAGTTCGGCAAGGCTCTGGGAAATGCAGAAGAAGATGCATTCCTGAATGGCGATGGTACTGGAAAGCCAACTGGAATCTTCAACGCAACAAACGGCGGCAAGGTAGCTGTTACTGCTGATTCCGTCAAGATCACGGGCGATAACATTCTGGATCTGATCTATGCATTAGGACGCGCTTATAGAAAGAACGCGTCTTTTATTTTGAATGATCATACCCTTGCTACTGTCCGCAAACTGAAGGACAACAATGGAGCCTATCTGTGGCAGCCGTCTTATCAGGCGGGTGAACCGGATAAGTTGCTGGGCTACTCAATCCATACTTCTGCTTATGCACCAGTACTGGAGGTCGGCAAGCCTGGCATCGCGTTTGGTGACTTCAGCTATTACAACATCGGTGACCGTGGCACACGTTCCTTCCAGGAACTCAGAGAGCTCTTTGCTGGCAATGGCATGATCGGCTATGTTGCGAAAGAGCGTGTCGATGGCAAGCTGATTCTGCCGGAAGCAGTACAGATCTTGAACGTAAAGACAGCCTGATGAATGCAGGAGGTAATGAGAGTGATTGTCACATTGGAAGAAATGAAGAACTATCTCCGAGTCGACTTCAGTGATGATGACGCTCTCATCACCACTTTGATCACTAACTCGGAGAAATTATGCATGGATGTATTGAGGACGGATTCTAAAGATACACTGGAAAGCTGTGCCAATGGAAAGATTGCAGTGCTCTATGCAGTCTCCTATCAATACGAGCATCGTGAAGAAGCAGATTTTCATGAACTCACACTTACTCTGCGTTACTTGCTGTTTGGCAGCCGGGAGGTCGGATTCTGATGGATATTGCAGCATTGAACAAGAAAGTCACGTTCCAGAAGCTTACGGTCATAGTTGATGCCTATGGCAATCACACCAATGGCTGGGTAGATTCATTTACCCATCATGTAACAGTTGGCGGTGAATCTGGAACAGAAGAGTCGGATGCTGGAATTGTCTTTTCCAAGGATACCTGCAGCATCACGACCCGTTGGTGCAAGGGAACATCTTCTGTCAAGACTGATGGCTATCGTGTCGTTCTGGATGGTATTGTCTATAACATTGAGAGCATTGATCATCTGAACTATAAGAAGCATGCTATCAAATTCAACTGCCGGAGGCAGCCTGATCATGAGCGGTAAGAATACAGATATCGATGATTTGTCAGACGCAATCATGGCCAATCTAAAAAAATATGCCAATCTTGCAACAGATGATATGAAGGAAGCGGTCAAGCAGACTGCTGAATCAGTAAAGAAAAATATCGAAGAAGCTGCACCTGTTCGTACTGGTCGCTATAAAAAGAGCTGGAGGATCAAGAAGATCCGTGAAAAGGCAAACAGCCTAGATGTTGTTGTCCATTCTAGCAATCGTTATCAGCTGGCACATTTATTGGAATACGGTCATGCAAAACGCGGTGGAGGCAGAGTAGCAGGCAAGCCACACATAGAACCAGCCGCTGAAAAAGGAGAGCAAGATCTTATCAATGCAATCGAGGAGAAGCTGAAATGACATATGAAGATGTGATGGCAATGCTGACGGAATGCAATCTCCCATTTGCATATGACCATTTTGCCGAAGGTGAGTCTGTGGACCCGCCTTTTTTAGTTTTCCTCTTTCCAGGCACTGACAATATGTTCGCTGATGATCAGGTCTACTACAAAGTGAATGAGCTGAATATCGAACTCTATACCGATAAGAAAGATCCAGTTCTTGAAGGTCAGATAGAGGATGTCCTCACTGCTCATGAGATTCCATATGAAAAGACAGAGACATGGATCGAATCAGAAAAGATGTATGAGGTGCTTTACGAAACAGAAATATAGAAGGAGGTCATTAGAATGACTACAAGAAAGAATAAAGTGAAGTTCGGTCTTAAGAACTGTCACTATGCACTTACCACTCTTGCAGAAGATGGCACGATCACCTATGGCACACCGAAAAGTCTGCCTGGCTCTGTCAGTCTGGCATTAGATGCAGAGGGTGAGAATGAACCATTTTATGCAGATGATTCTGTATATTATATGATCAGCAACAACAATGGCTACTCAGGTGATCTGGAACTGGCACTTGTGCCTGAAGAGTTCCTCAAGGATATCCTGAAGGAGATTGAGGATGCCAATGGCGTGCTGGTAGAGAACAAGGACGTTGAGCCGGAGCATTTTGCATTGCTCTTTGAGTTCACTGGAGACCAGAGAAAGATCCGGCACTGCCTGTATTATTGCAGTGCAACTAGACCGTCTATGGAAGGTGACACTAAGGAAGACAAGACTTCAGTAAAGACTGAAAAGCTTTCCCTTACAGTATCCCCACTTCCAAGTGGTGTAGTGAAGGTCAAAACAGGTACGAATACATCTGAAGCCATCTACAATGACTGGTATAAGGCTGTATATGAACCAAAGGCACCAACAACGACCACAACAACTACTACCGGTGATACAACAACCGGAGGATAAATGATATGCAGGCAGGGAAGTGATTCCCTGCTTGCTTCTTTTTTAGGAGGATAAAGAAATGGCAGTAACTAAAACAATTGATATTGATGGAATCCCAGTAACATTCCGGGCTTCTGCAGCAATCCCAAGATTATACAGGAATCAATTTCACAGGGATATCTATAAAGATCTTTCAGTTCTCGAGAAGAGCATTGATAAGAGTGAAAAGGAAGATGGTGATCTGGATTCTTTCAGCTTGGAACTCTTTGAGAACATTGCTTGGCTGATGGCGAAGCATGCTGATCCTGAAAACGTAGCAAAGACACCTGATGAATGGCTGGATCAGTTTAATACTTTTTCAATCTATGAAGTTCTGCCGCAGATCATCTCTCTTTGGGGCTTAAACGTTGAGCAGCAGGTCACATCTAAAAAAAACTTCATCAAACAGATCGAGAAATGACAACACCGCTTTTTTTGTTGCGGTGTGTACAGCTCGGTCTGTCGATTCGTGATCTGGATCTTCTGACCATTGGAACCGTCAATGACATGTATACGGAGATGGGGAATGATAGCTACGATTATTCGGAGGTGGCTACGCAGGATATGATGAATCGGTTCTGACAGGGGTTGTGGTATCATGGTCTTAGCAATACAAATCCGAATTTATGGAGGTGAATATATGGAATACAGAGTAAAAGTAACAGTCCTAGATAAAAAGCTTTTTCCTGAATTACAGGCTCAGTACTGCGCAGTGCCCGAAAGTGGAAAGTGTCCCTGCTATAACGTAGGGGATGAATTCATGTTCTATCGAAATGATACGCATGATGATTATTGGCATATGGGTGCAGGTACTTTGACAAAGAGTGGAAAATCTGATGAAGCGGTATTGTCTTCCCCAGGGACAAAACATTGTGGAATTGAAGGAGTTCCATTCTGCTCAGAAGCATGGGATTCAATAAGTCGCTATATTTATGCTGCACTTCAAGGTGGAGCTATTATGCATGGATGGACAAATGATGATAAGGTTATGATTGCATGCTGTAATGATGGTACCAGACCTGTCATTTTCAAAATTGAACGTATTGATATCGAATGATTGCTTATATATCCATTTGAAGTGGAACAGCAGAAATAGATAAACGAGCATTTGAAAGAAAATATATGCTTATGAAAATAATTAAATATCGTGAAAAATATAAGCAGCAAATTATAGATTTGATTCTTTATATACAAAATGCAGAAGCTGGTATTGATTTGAACATCAAAGAACAGCCAGATCTGATGAATATTCCTCTATATTATGAAAAGAATGGCGGAAAATTTTGGCTTGCTGTCGATAATGATACAGTCATTGGAACGATTGGCTTAATGAACTATGGCAATGGTAATGGTGTATTAAAAAAATTTTTTGTTAAATCAGATTGGCGAAATAAGAGAATAGGACTCGCATTGTACCAAACATTCTTGAAAGAAGTGCAAACAGGTGGATACAGACAAATAATACTGGATACTCCATCTGTAGCAAAGGCATCACATCATTTCTATCAAAGAGCTGGATTTGTGAGAATTTCAAAAAATGAGCTGCCTTTTCATTATGAATATCCAGACAGAAAGTCATTATTATATTTACTAAAGATTCAAGGATAAGCACTCAATTAACCCGCATAAAATTCAGATTTAGGAGCAATTGTTGAGATTGATGTACTAGAATAGTAATAGGTCAGTGATATATTATGCAAAATAATGTTTTTGAAGTAAATTTGAATGATTTAAACGTCAGCCAAATATATTTAAACAGGACTAAAATTGATGCAATTAAAAATTGGTTTTGCGTCAGCAAAATCGATGATTACGAGCCGCTGCCTGTTTATGATTTCGGAGATGGAAAACTGACACTCACTGATGGTCACAGCAGAGCTTTTGTTGCTGATCAGTTTGGAATTAAAAAAATAAAGGTTCAATATGACCGTGATGAAATCGTTACAGGGAAAACTGGACAAAAACTCTACAAAGAAGCGTTGATTTGGTGCAAAAGATTTTCTATTGATAACATTGGGGAACTAGAAAATAGAATCATTAGCAGCGAAGATTATGCGTTTTACTGGATCGAACGATGCAATAGGAGTTATAACTTGATTACAAAAACAAGTGATAAGCTCTTTTGCAATTTTCTGCCCGATTTTGAAAATCTTCTTTTATATGGAGCAGACGAAAATTTAACACATTTGTATTATGAAAGTCTTTCGGGGAAATTATGGGTTTATGATAGAAACAATAAATCATTAACGATTGAAACGAAACCATAAACCTGCCCAACATTATCTTCACCATACAAATTTCGATTTATAGAGGTGTTATAAAAATTAAATGTTTATCATTAAGCACTTTCACAGAGATGTGGAGGTGCTTTTTTCGTACTCAGAAAGGAGGCGGTCATCGTGGCAGACCGAATTAAAGGAATAACCGTAGAGATCGGTGGCGATACCACTGGTCTCTCAAAAGCATTAGCTGGTGTCAACAAAGAGATACGGGACACACAGTCACAGCTCAAGGACGTCAATAAACTCCTCAAGCTAGATCCAACCAACTCAACTCTGATCGAGCAGAAATTCAAACTACTTGGTCAGTCCGTAGATGAGACAAAGAAAAAGTTGAATGATCTGAAATCAGTACAGGATCAGATGGATGCAGGTCTGAAGAACGGATCAGTCACCCAGCAACAGTATGATGCATGGCAGCGTGAGATCGTTGCTACGGAACAGGAACTGAAGAATCTGGAAAAGGAATGCAAGACCACAGATTCAAGTATTTCCGCAACACTGAAACAAGCTGGCTCAAAGATGCAGGAAGTAGGTGGAAAGATCAGTGATGCTGGTGAAGGTATCACAAAAGGAGTGACAGTTCCTATTGTTGCAATTGGTACTGCTTCACTGGCTGCGTTCAAAGAAGTTGATGACGGCTTGGATATGGTCGAAGAAAAGACTGGTGCAAGCGGAGCAGCATTGGATGGAATGAACCAGATTGTCAAAGATCTGGCAACGAGCATTCCAACGGATTTTCAGACTGCAGGTGCAGCCGTTGGTGAGGTGAACACAAGATTCAAACTGACAGGGGATGCCTTAAGCAAATTGTCTGGTCAGTTCATCAAGTTCGCACAGCTCAATAACACCGATGTATCAACATCTGTAGATAATGTCTCGGGTGTATTGAATGCCTTTGGACAGGACAGCTCAAATGCCGGAGATCTGCTGGATGCTCTCAATGCGACTGGACAGGCAACTGGTATCGACATGGGTACTCTTGCAAGTTCTCTGCAATTGAATGCCGTCCAGCTCAAGGAAATGGGTCTGAACTCGCAACAGGCAGCAGGCTTCATGGGAATGGTCGAAATGTCCGGCTTGGATACTTCCGCCGCCATGATGGGCTTGAAAACAGCCATGAAGAATGCCACAAAGGATGGTCAGACTTTAGACCAGGCAATTGCAAAATTTTCAGAAACTATGAAGGGCAATGGGTCGGAGACAGAGAAGTTACAAGCTGCCTACGATCTTTTTGGAAGTAAAGCAGGTGCTGCTATCTATAATGCTGCATCAACTGGCAAATTGAACCTTGAGAATCTATCTGGCTCACTGGGCAACTTCTCGGGGAGTGTAGAGAACACGTTCAACGAGACATTAGATCCAATAGATCAGTTCCAGATGAGCATGAACAGTCTGAAAGAAACTGGAGCGGATATTGGAAACTCATTAGCAACTGTCCTAGCACCAGTTTTGAAGGATATTTCTGGTGCATTGAAAGCATTCTCTGAAATCTGGAACAATATCCCAGAACCTGTGCAGAACACAATCATCAAGATTGCACTGCTTGCGGCTACCATTGGTCCATTACTAGTTGCCGGTGGCAAGGTCATCAGTGCTGTTGGAACAATCACTAGTGCTATTGGAAGCCTGACCACTTTTCTGGGAATTGGCACAGCAGCCACGACAGCCGCCGGAACGGCAGCGACAGCTACTGGTGCAGCGGTAGGAGCGGCATCTATTCCATTATTACCAATCATTGGCATCATTGCAGCTATTATTGCTGCCGTCGTTGCAATCATAGCAATTGTTAAGAACTGGGGTGCAATTACCGATTGGTTCAAAGGTGTATGGTCTGGCTTCTGCGATGGGATTCAGACTGCTTGGACAGCTGTTGGTAATTTCTTTACTCAGACATTGCCGAATTTCTTTTCAGATGTCGGTCAGAAATGGTCGGATGGTTGGAACACAATGAAGACGAATGCAGGAAATATATGGGACAGCATCAAGAGTGGTGTTGGCACTTCGATTGACAATATCAAGACCAATGTCGGAAATGGACTTGATAATGTGAAGCAATCCTTCTCTGATAAGCTGTCTGCAGCTCATGAAACGGCATCATCCATCATGGATAATATCAGGAGTGCTTTCAGTGACAAAATGAGTGCAGCCAAGGATGGTGTTTCCAATGCAATCGATGCAATCAAAGGTTTCTTTAATTTCGATTGGCATTTGCCAGAGATCAAACTGCCTCATTTTTCTATTGAGGGAAGTTTCTCACTTGATCCGCCATCGATTCCTCATATTGGCGTTTCCTGGTATAAGAAGGCAATGGGAGATGGCATGGTCTTGAACAGTCCTACGATTTTCGGAGCACAAGGCGGTCAGCTGCTTGCTGGCGGTGAAGCTGGACCAGAAGCTGTCGTTGGAGTCAGTTCGTTATCCTCGATGATTCAGAATGCAGTTTCGTCACAGACTGGAAGCATTACTGCCGCAATTGCATCTGCACTTGCAGGTGCAGGCAGTACTGGAGATATCACGATTCCTGTTTATCTTGATGGGACATTGATCGATGAGACAATCATCACAGCACAGCAGCGGATGGCACTTCGGTCAGGAGGCAGATGATGGCATTTACACAATACCTGCGGATCAACGATACAGATATTCCGCTTCCAGTCTCCTATGATCTGTCGCTATCAGATGTAGAGGCAGATTCTTCCGGTGATACAGAAGCGGGAACAAAACAAAGAGATCTTGTGCGGTCTGGCATGGCAGAAATCTCAGTTGTTCTTCAAGTTTCGCCGGAATGGCTGAAGAAGTTATCTGCTATGAGGAAGCTGCCAAAGTTATCTGTTGAGTTCTTCAATACAGAAACAATGGTCCCCGAGACCCGCGAGATGTTCATGGATGGTTTCAAATCATCCCTGGTCCATGACACAGGAAAAAAGGGATTGTGGAAAGTCAGCTTTGATCTTAAAGAATACTAGAAGGGAGCGGGATTATGTATTCAGTTTCTGATGCTTATAAAATTGCAATACAAGAAAATGCCCGCTTCTTTTCGTGGTCTGGGTCAATTGTCACTGCAGATGGGAAAGAGTATTCATTTGCCAATAAGGACATTGTCAAAGGTTCTGGTTATGTTACTAGGCAGTGCTCAGGGAGTTCTGAAATCGAACTGGGTTCGGTCTATGCAGCTGAGATGGGCATTTCATTATTCTCTGACATTGACCGATACAGTCTTGAGAATGCAAAGATCACACTTACCTTCCATATGACACTCAAGGATGGAACGATTGAAGATGTTCCTATGGGTGTCTTTTTTGTTGCAGAAGCGAACCGTAAGATCCGTACTCTTGAGATCAAAGCATATGATGCAATGCTGGAGTTTGAACATGCATACAACAAGGCACAGTCAAGTGGATATCCATATGATCTGCTGACCTTGATATGCAAGGATTGCAAGGTCGATCTGGCTCAGACAAAAGCTGAGATCGAGGCACTACCAAACGGGACGGCACTTTTAGGTGTATATCCAGATAACGATATTGAGACTTGCCGAGATCTTCTGCATTATCTTTCACAAGCATTAGGGTGCTTTGCAATAATCGACAGGAACGGAAAATTAAAGCTAGTCCAATATAATGCGACTTCGGTGTGCACTATCAACAACACGCATCGATACACCAGCAGTTTTTCTGACTTTGTGACTCGTTATACTGCTATCAATTCAACAAATAAGAGAACGAACACGGCAGAGTACTATGCACTTGATCCTGATGATGGTCTGACCATGAATCTTGGTGTCAATCCGTTATTGCAGTTCGGACTGGATGAAACGAGAAAACAGATCTTAACAAATCTTCTGAACGCTATCTCGATCATCGACTATGTTCCATTTGATTCAGAAACGATTGGAGATCCAGCTCTTGACCTTGGCGATGTGCTGGTATTCACAGGTGGCCAGGCAGATGCAACAAAGATGGCTGCTATTACATCTCTGACTGTCCGGATCAATGGCAAGTGCTCCCTGAAATGTGTTGGGAAGAATCCTCGCCTTGCAGAGGCAAAAAGCAAGAATGACAAGAACATCAATGGCCTTCTCAATTCAGTCGAGACAACCAAGATGTCCACTTACTCCTATGTGAATGCATTGGGGTATGTGCTCGGAGCAGAAAAAGGACAGATTGTAAAGATCGAGTATGCGACGCAAGAAGAAACGGACTGTGAATTCAAGGCAACAGTCATCTTGGATGTTGCAGCAGTGCCGGAGTCCAAATCGATAACATCCAATGGGACAGGAACGACAATCCTGCCTGTGGAGACCAAAGATTCATCAGGTACAGTGACAACAACAAATAAAGAACTTGCAACAAAGGTCACTGTTCCATCCTCATGGCAGGAAGATGGTCAATCGGTCGTGGTCGTTACATACGTCATTGATGATCATGAGATTGAGGAGTTCCACCCAACAGAGACATGGCACAGTGGCATGCATCTTCTGAATTTGTTCTATCCACTGCTGGATATGCAAGAGAAGACACTTCATACCTTTGAGGTATGGATATCGATTGCACCAGGAGCAGCAACGATTGCTGCACAGTGCATCATTGCGTCTATTACAGGTCAGGGACTTGGAGCCCAGGACCGCTGGGACGGACGTATTACTGCAAAGGACGAGCTGAGTCCAATCCTGATAAATGTTATGAGCACGTTAGGGCTTACAGGAGATGTAGTCACGGAACTCGATACACCGACTTCTGCTGGACTGTCGGATCAGTATTCAAAGATACAGTTGACGGGACTTCCTCTTGCTGGATTGATGGATAACTTGAGAGTGTTTGCTCCGGTGGTTCATGACGTGATCGATACCAGTGATAAGAGAAAGATGTCATATAGCAAGATCTATGTTCTGGATGACGATAAGTTTGCACTGAGAAAGGCTTATGAGATCTCCGGTGGGACAGAGAAGAGACTGGATCGAGGCAACATGGATAGTCTAATAATCTCTACCAAGGCATTTGATTCATTGACTTCTATTACCGTGAATCCATTTGTGACAACACCATTTGTCGGTGGTCATCATACTTCAACCCAGAAGATGACGGGAACGAATTACACGGTCCTTATAGATCAGAAACTGATGCTTGCAGCTACTTATCAGACTGTGATCACTAGTGTTGAAACATCAATCGATAAAGGCCGTCTTGTGGCTTATCCACTTGGACTTACAAACTTTGCAACATTAACAGAACTGGAGGTCAATAATGGCTGATTATTTTGCAATAAAAGATATCTTTGCTAGCACGGATAACATGGTCAAAATTCGTGACAACTCTCCGAATGATGACAGTACAGATACTTTGACCGGAGTCGACTGGTTCCATTTCAATAACGTTGCTGCTTCAAATATCTATGTGAACGGTAATTCCTGGATAGGGATTGGCACCAATGCCGAACAGGTCAAAGTCTGCAGGCGTGATGCAAAGGTATATACAGTCAGTCGCGAAGAAGGAACAGTTTACAACTACTATAAATTTCTGCGGATTCGATGGGAAGGTTATTCACAATACAACGTAACAACTGACGATGTGAAACTGGTATGGGAACTGTTGCTGTTGGATACCGGAGATATCGTGATCAATGTAATCACATATCCGACAAATACCTCTTACATTGGTGAATCCAGTCTTGTGGTCGGCTCTACAACGACAGCCTTTACTCCAGCGGCTGGAAAGTACATTACTTTCAAGCATCAGGATGCCACTGGAGCCGCCTTTGCATTGAGCGCAGACTTGCCAGCACTTCTTGATCCATATAACAGAAGGTATCTGATCTCTGATGCAGATAAGAGCCTGTACACGGTCGTAGACGGCGCTCTGAGCAAGCTCTCAGAGACAGAACTGACAGCGGCGGTATTTGAGACACATGGAGTACAGGAGATTCCAAACGGAAGCCTTCTGCTGACGCTGACTGATCCAACGGTCCTCTATTGGCATGATTCCTTGAATTCTTTCCCGCCATTTACGGCAAACTATACTGGCTTGCCAAAGCCACAGGTCATCTATTCCGAGAATATCGACATGACAGATGCTTCAATCATTGGCATTGAGAAAGTCATGGTCGATGCAGATGATGCTGCCTTATTTGCAGTGTCGTTTGATAATGGGACAACCTGGTGGACGTATACAGACAATACCTGGTCACAATTATCGGAAGAAAAATCTGGCATGGCAAAAACAGCCCTGCAAGGAATCAGTACAGATGCATGGGCAGAGAAGGCTACAACTGGAATGATCAAATATCGGATCGTCATCAGTGGTGATTCTGGTTATGTCAAAACAATCACAACAGACTATCTGAATAAGGAGGAATAAGAATGCTGAAAGGAAAAAGCGTTATTGAGCTTACCAATGTTCATACTGGCGAGAAGGAAGTATATGAGGATACGAACCTTGTCACAGAAGCAATCGCTGATGTGCTGAACACTAATATACAAGGAATGATGTATGACAGTCCTTCCTTTGATGGAAAAAGTGGTGATGATTGGCTACTGCCAGTTTATGAAAGGCTTACTGGCGGTATTTTGTTATACCAGAATGCGATCACAGAAGATCCAACCATTATCTATGCTCCACTTGATAATCCTTTAATAGGATATGCATCAAGTGATGCAAATAATACTGCTGATACAAAACGCGGCAGCAGGAACTTGACCGAAAGTAAGAAAGTGGATAACAGCTATAAGTATGTGTGGGATTTTGCCACATCACAAGCCAATGGAACGATCTCTTGTATTTGTTTGACCAATTCACTGGCAGGCAAGGGAACACAAGTAGATAGTAATTACTTCGTGATGCTCAGAGGTGACACAGTAAAGAGTGGTATCTCTGATCCTGATCGACATTCCTATCAGGATAATCAAAGACCTTACATTGGTGATGGATTTCGCATGGAGATGATTTCTGTCTACAATACGACCGCTGCAATTCTTCGTAAGATTCCTGAGGATTATATCCATGCAAAACTGCTGCAGCGTACGTACTCTCTGATTGCCACAGATGCAGTCGAAGAGACATCGATTGAACTAAATCATTATCCTTACTGGGTCAGTTATTCTGGCGGGAGTAAGGATGGAACGAATGCACCTTACTATAACTATGATGGAGTTCTTACATATCTGTTCCATGGTGCTGATGGCAACTGGTATGGCATCAGTCGAAAGGATAACCAGAAGTATTCCAGTACTTCGAACGGTGTTGATTATTATTACCACGATACCTATGAATGGTTCTTGGATACGATCAGTGCCGGCAAAGGAACTACTCAAAAGATTATCCTACCAGCGAACACTCAAGAGATAAGAACTGTCGGCATGAGCGGCAAGTGGCTGATGTTTGCATTGGATAATTCAACTACGGTCTATCGTCTGGATACAACAAATGTGGCCAATATCGAAGTGGTGCCAGATGCTACCTACAACAGTTCAAACTCATACACTTTCAATGTTGATGATGATGTCGTGATCAATGGCTGGTATTACTTGAACGGTGAGCCAAAATTATATGTCCGAAATTTAGTTGGAAATGATTATGTATCTTGGGGCAGAAAGCATCTTTCACGTTATAAGACCTACGCATATCAGGAGTATTACTGTCATTACAGTGATTATTATTTTCATAAGGACTTGTACCTGTATACACCATATTTGGCAACCATTAACAATCTGGCTACACCAGTGATCAAGACAGCAGACAAGACAATGAAGATAACCTATACGTTGACGGAAACAGCTGATTGATCTCAAACATTTCCTGTCGGATAGACAGCACACCATACATATTTCACATAGAGCTAAGGAGGCTCTTTTTTATGAGCACAATGAATGGAATTGATATTTCCAACTGGCAGGCAGACTTAGATCTGTCTACTATTTCTTTTGACTTTGTCATCATCAAAGCAACCGAGGGCATCGGCTATGTCAGCCCTAGCTGCGATAGGTTCTTCCAGAAAGCACTGACAATGAATAAGCCAGTCGGCTTCTATCACTTCGCACGTCCGATGAATGATGCAGTGGCAGAAGCTGACTTCTTTGTTGAGAACACAAAGAACTACTTTGGACAGGCAGTGCCTGTCCTTGACTGGGAAGCCGAGAACAAATGGGACGTAGCATGGGCAAAGAGATGGCTTGATGAAGTCGCAAGACTGACCGGCGTGAAGCCAGTCATCTATATGTCCGAATCTGTGGTGAATTCTTATGACTGGTCACCTGTAGTGAATGAGGACTATGGACTCTGGGTAGCAAAGTATCTCGATTATGTTCCGGATGCAAACTATGACATGTCCAATGCTGGCAATACACCGGATGTTTCTTATTGGCCATTCTATTGCATGTGGCAGTGGACCAGTGTCGGCAGATTGGATGGCTATGGTGGAAATCTGGACTGCAATGTGTTCTATGGGGACACAGAGGTCTGGAACAAGTACGGCAGTATTGCAGGGACTCCTGTGCTGCCTGACTCTGCTGCAGATCCGGCACCGATTGTCGAACCGAAGCCGACAGAGGATGAGATTGCCCAGTACATTGCTGAAGGCTCTCATGGATGGGCTGGTGTCTATGGCGAAGAGAGATGGACTAAGTTAGCTACTCTTGGCTATGATGCTGCAGAAGTGCAGCACAAGGTCAACTGCATCATGGGTTCTTCTGCACCAGTTGCCGAGTACTACACTGTGCAGTCTGGAGATACATTGTCCGGAATTGCGGCATCCTATGGCACGACTTGGCAGAAGTTGCAGAGTATCAATGGAATCGAGAACGCGAATCTGATCTATCCAGGTCAGTCAATCCGCGTCAAATAAGGAGGAAAAGAAATTATGGCCGATACATTACAGTCTTACATGGTGGCAGCTATTGCCATCGAAGGTCTCATCTCTTGGAGCCAGACATTCATTGTGGACAAGAAATTCCAGTGGCAGATTCTTGTCTCACTTGGACTGAGCTTCTTGCTGGTCATTGACTTGAAGCTGAATCTCTTCACAGTTCTGGAAATCAATGAAAGATATCCGTGGGTTGGAATCTGCCTGACAGCAATCTCCATCAGCCGCGGAACAAATTACTTTTATGAGCTTTATAGCCGACTGATCAACTGGAAGGAAACGAAAGCGGAATGAACTGGTTCAATCCGTTCTTCACAGCCATCTTGTCAGGACTAGCTGGATGGCTGATTGCGGATCTCCGCTCCCTTACAAAAAAGTATAAGGAGAGTCAGGACAAGAGTTCAACAGAAGCGGATGCTATCAAAGATGGTGTCCGCTGTCTGCTCCATAGCAAACTGTTCGATTTTTATGCGGAATACAAGGATGCACCTACCTTGCCGACGCAGACCTGGAAAGAGATTGATCGAGTATACGAAGCCTACCATGCCTTGGACGGCAATGGCACAGGATCACGTATCTATGAAGCACTTAAAACAAAACCACTGGAACCGGAAGATAAATGAGGCAACTGAGTCATTCGTGACTTGGCTGCCTCTTTTTTCATGGATCAGTGAGGGGTTGATTTTCTCGGCATGGAATAGAGGGATGGATATGTTTCCTCGCAAGGAGAACGAGAATATGCAAGTGACGAAGATCGACACATTGCAGCCAGAGGTCATACGGCCGGAACATGACCTTACCAAGGAGCAGCTTGTTAAGGAACTGAATTATATGCGAGCACAGAAGATGACAGAAAAGATGCTCGAAAAAGGAGTCATCACTAAAGAGGAGTATGCGTCAATCATGGAAGAGAACAAAGAAGTGTTCTCTCCGCTTCTTGCATCAATACTCTGATCTGGACTTGCTATGTAAAAAAATTGACGGGAGTATGCAGATGCAATCATGCATTAGACCAAGTGTGCATGAGAACTATGGAGGAGGGTAGAACATGCAAGTACATGAAATCAAGGTGCCTGCTTTTGAAGTCATCATTCCAGAACATCTGCTTACTGAAGAACAGCTGAAGAATGAATTGGAATATCTCATGGCTGAAAAGCGGGCAAAGATGATGTTCTCAATGTGCATGATCAATGATGTTCAGTTCAAATGGATCATGGCAGAGAGCCGTCAAGCATTTAAGCCAATATTGGCAGCTATTTATTGATATAGGACTTGCTATATCAAAACTATTACGGGAACATACACATACCGAAAGGAGACGAGGATATGAAGTCAGTTAAGAGGATAGAAGCTACTGCTGTATTGCCGCAGAAGAAAAAGATCCGTGTTGCTGCATATTGCCGTGTCTCCACAGATGCAGATGAACAATTGGTCAGTCTCGAAACACAGAAGAGCCATTACCGTCAGCATATCAATTCAAATCCTGACTGGGAGTTCGCAGGACTTTACTATGACGAAGGCATATCTGCCACGAAGACAGATAAACGGCTTGCTCTCCAGCAGATGATCAGTGACTGCGAAGCAGGCAAGATCGATTACATCGTTACTAAGTCATTGAGCCGTTTTGCAAGAAACACGACCGATTGCTTGGAACTTGTACGTAAGTTGCAGGAGATCAATGTTCCCGTATTTTTTGAAAAGGAGAACATCAATACAGGCACCATGGATAATGAATTCCTTCTCTCTGTGATGAGCAGCTTGGCAGAAGGTGAATCGGTATCCATTTCAGAAAATGAGAAATGGAGCATCCAGAATCGATATGCAAATGGATCTTACAAGATTGGCTATCCTCCATATGGTTATGACTCCAATGACGGAGAATTTTCTGTCAATGAGACAGAAGCACAATGGATCAGATATATCTTTTCCGAGACATTGAAGGGACAGAGCCTGAACCGCATTTCTAAAGCTCTCATTTCAATGCATGTGCCAACAAGAAAGAACGGTGCTTGGAACGCATCTACTGTGCGTGGAATCATTATCAATGAGAAGTACACAGGTGATTGCCTTTTCCAGAAGACCTTTACCGACTTCAGATTCAAGAGGCATCCGAACAATGGTGACCGTGACCAGTATCTTATTGAAAATCATCATCCAGCCATTATAAGCCACGAGGACTTTGACAGGGCAAACCAGATGGTACGTCAGCATGCAAATGAAAAGAAGATCACGAAAGGTGACAAGAAATATACGAACCGATATCCATTCAGTGGAAAGATCATCTGCGGTGAATGCGGCGAAAAGTTCAAGAGAAAATCAAATATTACTGGTGCATTGAAATATCCATCGTGGGTATGCCGTGTGCATTTCCATGATACGAAGAAATGCTCAATGAAGGGAATCAAAGAAGCTGACCTGGAACGTACCTTCATGCTGATGCTGAATAAGCTGATATTTGCAAGGAAGGATGTCCTTCAGACTTTCCATGATGATCTCAAGGAGCATAATGCGACAGCCATTCCACAGAGAATGAAAGCCATCGATGCGGCAATAGACAAGAACACCGAGAAGAAGAAAACACTGACTAAGATCATGGCACAGAATCTTCTTGAACCATCTCTTTTCATCCAAGAGAGCAATGAACTGAATGCTGAAGCAAATTCACTGGCAGCAGAAAAGGAATCGATCATCCAATCATCCGCAAAGCATGTGGATGAGATAGAGGAAACAGAGAAGCTCATCAAGTTCACAGCAAAGGCTGAGATGTTCCAGGAATTTGACGGAGAACTGGTGAACAACTACTTGGATCACATTACTGTCCATTCACCGGACGAGGTGACATTCCATCTGAAGTGTGGGCTTAGTCTGAAAGAGAGGATATTGAAATGAAGCAAAGATATCTTTTTTATGGATACAAGATCAACGACGGCAAAGCTGAAATTGATGAATCACAAACTGCTCAGGTAAGAGGGATTTATCAAGACTATTTGAAAGGGCTGTCCTATCAGAAGGCTGCTGCAAACAATGGGCTGAAAATGGACCATTCTTCAGTCAAGATGTTACTGCAGAACCGATATTATCTGGGCGATGATTTCTATCCGCAACTGATTGATAAGCAAACGTTCGATGAAACAGAGGCCGAACGAAAGCGAAGGGCAGAGCATTTAGGCAGAACCCATATGAAAAAACTAGAAATTGACAATAAAAGGATCCCTACTGCCTTCAAGATTGATGCTTTCGACAGAAAATACAAGGATCCATTCAGACAGGCTGAATATGTATACAGTCAAATAGAAAGAGAGGAATGACAATGGCAACAGTTACATTTATACCTGCTCGTCCTAGAGCAAACAATGGCACATCCACCGAGAAAGTCCAAAAGATCAGGGTGGCAGCTTATTGCAGAGTCTCGACAGAGACTGAAGAGCAGGCAACCAGTTATGAGACACAAGTGGAGCATTACACGGAGTACATCAAGAAAAATCCATTATGGGAGTGTGCGGGCATTTATACCGATGATGGCATTTCTGGGACGAACACGAAGAAAAGAGACGGCTTCAATAAGCTGATAGCAGATTGCATGGACGGGAAGATTGATATGGTAGTGACAAAATCCATCAGTCGATTCGCCCGCAATACTCTGGACTGTCTGAAATATATCAGGCAATTGAAAGAAAAGAACATAGCGGTCATCTTTGAGAAGGAGAACATCAATACTCTGGATGCGAAAGGAGAGGTCCTTATTACGATCATGGCATCCCTTGCCCAGCAGGAGAGCCAGAGCTTATCACAGAACGTCAAGCTTGGCCTTCAATACCGATATCAGCAAGGCAAGGTGCAGATATGCACGAACCGATTCCTTGGCTATGACAAGGGCGAAGACGGTGGACTTGTAGTCAACCGAGAAGAAGCAGAGGTAGTCAAACGGATCTATAGGGAATACCTTGAAGGTGGCAGTTATTATCAGATTGGGCAGAGCCTTGAGAGAGATGGCATAAAAACGGCAGCAGGCAGTGTTCATTGGCTGCCATCCACCCTTGCCAAGATACTCAAGAACGAGAAATATATTGGTGATGCACTTCTGCAGAAGACGGTCACGGTCGACTTTCTTACAAAGAAGAGAGTTGTCAACCGAGGGATTGCACCACAATATTATGTTGAAGGCAGCCATGAGGCAATCATACCGAAAGACCTGTTCTTGAGAGTCCAGGAAGAAATGGTACGAAGGACTCATCTTCAGACAGACACAGGGAAGAAACGGATCTATAGCGGTCGATATGCATTATCGAGCAGAGTTTACTGCGGTCATTGCGGAGACTTGTTCCAAAGGACACATTGGAAAGTCCGTGGAGAAAAGGTTATTGTATGGCGGTGCGTCACCAGATTGCATAAAAAGGATAGTGACATTGAGTGCAATGCAAGGACGATCACTGAAGAATTGCTCCATGAAGTGGTCGTTAAGGCAATCAACCAGGTCGCAGCAGAGGAAGATACTTTCATCCCATCACTCAAGAAGGCTGTTGCCAGAGCAATGGGGACGGAGACCAGGGAGAAGGTTGCCAAGATTGACGAGAAACTGGTGGAATTGCAAAAGGAAGTGCTGAAACGTGCAAATGCCAGACGGGCATACGATTCCATTACCGAGCAGATTGAAAGCCTGCGGGAAGAAAAACACCAGATTCTGCTGAAAGAAGCAAATGATGAAGCTGCCAAGCAGAAGGTGGCAGAACTTGAGGCATTCATAGATGGAATGGACGGGGATATCAAGGAATATGAAGATGCCTACGTTCAGAGACTGATTGAAAAGATCACAGTCTATGATGACTACTTCAAGGTAGAGTTCAAGTCGGGACTTGAAACAACAATCCAGGGGTAAACAAATGATCTTCACGGTAAAGCATCTGGTTAGATTGATCCAGATGCTTTTTGAGTATCATGCTGTTTTTAGTCTCTTTTATGTTGATGTAGGTTATACTTTATTTAATGAGTACCAACGAAAAATAATGAATGAAAGGAAATATTTATGACTGATGACCGTGATTACGATACTATTATTGCCAAACTTTCAAGAAAAGATAAGTATGGTAAAGATATTACAAATGATAAGATTGGCAAGGGTGGACGTCACAGAACCGATGGCACATTCTCTGCACAGCCCTATGATATTAAAGTTCTCAAGGAAGCACCAGAAAAAAAAGATAATAAGCCTATAGTCCCAAAAAAGACAGGTGAAAATAGGTCTGTTCCATCAAAATCCAGAGAAACACATGTTAATAAAAGTTATAATGATCTTCCATGGTATGAGCAACTTTTAGTTGATATCACTCAAGAAGCGGTTTCACGAGGTGTCAATTATGTCTCGGATAAAATTGAAGACTATTTAGATTCAGGTTTAAAAAAGATAGCTGAATGGAATAGAACAAGACATTCTCAAAATAATGTTAAAACTAAAAAGTCTAATTGGTTTACCCCAAAGGTGGATCAAGTGATTAAAGAAAAAGATGAAGTAGAATCTGTGAATATTCAAAAAACAACATCTACACCATCGGATTATTTTGACTATGCATACCAAAACTATTCGACAAACATGACAAGTGAAGAGGCACAGAAAGAATTGGTTGATGCATTCATTCTTTATGTTGTGGCAGCGAAGAAATTCAATAAGGTCGCAAATTCGAATATTGTTGATTCTGCTGGAAATTCAATTGAAGGAAAGAATCTTCTTGATAAGGTGAGTACACCTCAGATGTTAGAAAATGTAAATACAATCATCAGTAATAATCCAAAATTACTGGATGAAATATCATCAAGAACACTTGAGAGTATCATTGGCAGAAATGTTTTTGTTAACAAAGAATATGTGCCATTAAAAAGAAGTGAACTATTAAATTAGTTAACTTGAGAGCTGTTCAAACTCATATAGAAAGGGAAATTATATGTTACTTTTCTCTACTGTGTTGGAAATAAATAAAACAATGACCAAAGATGCGTTTATTAAGTTGGTCATAAAATGGAACCAGGGGAGTCCCCATGCCAATAATGTCATCCAAGGAATTGACTGGCACGGAGAGCATAATGTCAGATTTGGTTCTGATGATCTTTGGCTTGCAATAGAAGAGTATCGAAAACAGAACATAATATCTGTTCGATATGAGAAAAAGGAAGAAGACGGTGCTGTCTGGGATACGGATTATGTCATGAACTTTGATCAGATGAAGATGGCCATAAGACTTGATAGAAGCTATACCTCAGATGCCTTTGAAATTAGCTCGAAATTTTCAACTCCTCATTTCATCACTCTTCTTATCGAAGCAGGATACTTGAAAGACGATGGAAATATGCCTGTGCTTCGGACAGTTACCTATATTGATGAGAACAACCTAGATCTTGCAGAAGGAGTAATCAATGGTGTTTCACACTATCGGCTGCCAGTAGTATATATTTCGAAGACATATACAAATCATGACCCGGTTGATGTGCATCTGTTGGCGAGCAGACTAAAGGGCATAGCACATGTCCTTGTTCAAAAAGATATCCAAACAAACATACAGCTCCGTAAAGAATGTGATGATAATAACGAATATTACGGAGCCGTTGGCATATACTATCCTACAAAAGCAATGCCATATCGTAGATATCTCTATAGAGAAGTTGAAGATTTCAGTAAAATTCTTCTGGAAAAAGTAGTCCGGTCTGTAATTCAATATGGCAACTCTCAAATGGTGGATACATTATTCACTTGGCAAGGGGTTGATAATGCTTTGCTGCGTGAACGACTGATTAGCAATCAGAATGAGAGACAAGCAGCAGAGAAAGCGAGACAGGTAGCAGAAGCTGAAACTGCAAAATTGAATGCTTCTCTAGATGAAGAAGAACGCCGTATTCATAAACAGGCTATTGATGATGCAGAGGCAAAAGCAAATAAACTTCTGGAGAGCTTTGACTCGGAGAACCAGAAACTGCAGCAACAAGTAGGAGAATTGACTCGTGCAAATGAGATTCTTCAATATGAAAACCAAGGACTCAAGGCAAAGATTGATTCAAGAGATGAAATGCCGGTCCTGTACATGGGAGATGAATACGAGTTCTATCCTGGCGAGGTAAAGGATCTATTGCTTGCAACATTGTCAGATTCATTATCAAAAATAACCCCAAAATCAAGAAGAGCAGATGTTGTGACTGATATAATCAACAGTAATGACTATCAAAAGTTAAGCGAATCCAAAGCTGAAGAAGTGAAGCGTCTTTTAAAGAATTATGATGGAATGTCTAACAAGCTGAGGCAAGCGTTAAAAGATCTTGGATTTGAGATCACAGAAGAAGGCAAACATTATAAGCTTACATATTATGGGGATGGACGATATCAGGTGACATATGCAAAAACACCTAGTGATTATCGTTCAGGCAAGAATGATGCCCAGATAACAATCAATATTGCATTCTGAATTGTTATAATTAAATGGAGAACAGTATGGATCTAATAGAGCAATTTAAAAAAGAACAAATGGAAGCTGCTTTGCTGCAAGAAATCAAAGCTGAGAAACTTAGAAAAGCATTCGTTGAAGATTATCCGATTTCCGAAATAAATTCTATGTCATTAGACGAATACCTCATAGCAAAAGATGGATATGGAAATCCAGATTCATTCTGCAGAAGGTTGCTATACCAGCTGAAACTTGTTTCTTCGTTGGGTAGGACTTATAACAATGCTTTTGGCATCTACTATAATGCTGGAATGCAAATAGAACTTTATTCAACGTATCAGAAAATGTTCGGCAACAATTTTGATGCTGCATTTGAATTTATTAAAAACGAGATTACAAAACTATTGATCTATGCGGATAAAGATGATTATCCTGGAATCATTGAGTGCAAGATCAGTAGTGCAATCAAATATAAATTACTGAACGTATATTATCCTGATAAATTTGTTCCGGTATGTACCAAAGATAGAATGGATGATTTTTGTAATTGCCTTGGTTTAGTGTTTTCCACAAAAGAAGACATGCTGTATAAGAATTTTGCTCTTCGTGAATGGAAAGAATCAGTATCAGAAACTGAGAATTGGAGCAATTACATATTCATGCTTTTCCTTGTCTGGGCAGTAGATAAAAAAGTGAAGGTCAGTAAATCTGTATTCAGAAAAGATGAAGAAATTGCCAAAGCAAAGGAAATCGATGAGGAAGTAGATCGTTTGAACCTTGTAGGCGAAACCCGTGAAGCAGTGATCAATGTCAGGGTTAACCAAGGTGAGTTCAGAAATCGGTTGTTGCAGAGATATAACAGATGTTGCTTGTGCGGTGTTGATAATCCCGAGCTACTAGTTGCGAGCCATATAAAACCATGGGCGAAAAGTAAGCCCGAAGAAAAGCTTGATGTCAATAATGGTTTTCTGATGTGTCCAAATCATGATCGATTATTTGACAAAGGTTGGATTTCATTTGATGATGAAGGAAATATTGTGATTGCTAATTAATTAAGTAAAGAGAATCAAATATTCACCAATGTCAGTCCGGATATGAAGATAGACCTGACAGATGGTAATAAAGTATATTTGAAGTATCATCGAGAGAATATCTTTCTTGGAAAAGAAAAATAACACTTAATCGAATAATCAAAACACTTTAGTTAAAGGAGGCCATATGGGATTATTCAATTTATTAAAAGAAAAAGTGATTCAGAAGTCTGACTCTGCCATAGTCGAATCAACTGTTCCTGAAGATGAGAAAAAATATTACAAACCGGATTCATATTACACAATGGTGTCTCATCCAGGAACCGAATTTGAGTCGAAAGTAATCACTTTTGAGCAAAGAAAAAAGACGGCAATTCCCTCCGAACATGGTTTATATCCAGCAGAAATTTTACTTCTTGAATACTGCACATATGGAAATTATCCAGGACCAAAGAATGGCTATCCTGGTCTTTGGTGGTTTGAATACGGTATTCGTGATGTTGGTGCTGCATTGCGAAGCTTAGAGAGCAGAGGTTTCATTGCTCTTGGTTCTCCTCAAGATTCGCTATCAGGATTGACCCTTGCTGAACTTAAGGAAATATTAGCCTCAAAAGGATATGAGGTAAAAGGAAAGAAAACTGATCTTATTGCTGCTATCTCTGAAAAGATAGCTGATGCTGATCTTATTGGAATGGGTCTTCAGCAAAAATATCATTTAACTGAACTAGGCGAAGAAGAACTAAAAGAAAATGCTTATGTTCCATATATGAATAAAACTCCTCTGAAGACTACTGAAGATAATAGATTTGGTACAACCTTCAATGTTTGGTCTGTTAATAAATTGTTTGGCAAAGGAGACAAATCAAACTGGCAGCAAATTGTCAGCAGTCTTGAATTAGATCAACAGAAGGAATATAAAGCAAAACATAATGCTGACATGCAGAAGCTGAAGAAAATTGACCCAAAAGGTTATGAAAAATTAAAGGCACAGGATGACCAAATAGAAAAGGTCAATAATAGGAAAAAGAAGTTTGAGGAGGACTCGGATATTGAATCTTATATAACATTCTGGGAAAAGCTTTGGGCTAGTGGCGGGTTGCTGTTTGGGAGTAATAGCTGGTATTTTGAACTGCCAGATCTTTATATTAAAGTAAAAAAGATATGATGACGCATTAGCTTTCGTTCAGAATTTGAAGAAGACAAACCCATCTTATTCAGAGAAATGTGATAAATATATCGAGAAGATTAATAAACACATCAATAAATAGTTGGTATAGTATCGAGCCAAATTTATGGACTTATGAAAATGTCTGTACATCTATACCAACGGCCGGTCGCACGTTGAGACGGTAGTATTGATGTCAAGGGTCGAAGGAAAATAGCCGCGAAAGCCCAGTAATACTGCGGTTTTCGGGTAATCGGGCAAATTCGGCGTCGGGCAGTACGAACGCTTCTCGGTAACTCATCAAAGGGCAAATCAGCTCAAAAAGTGTGAGAGTTGAGTTGCCACGATAGATGTCACTATGTTGAGTTGCCGAGTTAGATGTTG
>CAYLQV010000003.1:0-154493 GCA_964385925.1 uncultured Galactobacillus sp.
CTCTTTCCAAATATCTTTGAAATACTACTTGACTTTGGTCATTACATAACAGTTTATCAACTATATATATTTTTTTAACAAATAAGTTCCCAATCTTTTTCCTGTTTTAACACAAAAGGCATATAGGGTATTTCATCCTATATGCCTGTGTATCAGTCATTGGAACATGAATTCTTCAAAATCTGTTCAGGATCTTCTCCTGCGGCGGTAGAAGTATACTGCCGCTGATATCAGCAGTGAGCCAAGGAAGATACCTGCCCATAATGGAATCTGTGAATGTGCTCCGGTATCAATATTGCCACCGTCTTCAACCTTTACCTTAAAGGTGGTTGAGTTGCCCGCAAGGTCAGTCGCAACCACTGTCTGCATCTCAGCTGAAGGTCTCAGCACGAACCTGCCGTCTGTCAGGCTTACTTTCTTTCCATTTACAGTCACCTGATCAAGGTGATCATCAATAATGGTCACAGCTGTATCGCCATAATACACTGCACCGTTTCGGATTCCTTCAATGATCGGTGCTGTCGTATCCACGCTCAGCTGCAGGGCATCTCCCATCGCAAAGGTCAGAGGCGTGTTTCTGCCGGAAGCTTCAATTCTCTTGAAAGAGACTGCTGTATCTTGATTTGCAGCACCGCTCTTGACACGGAAATGCAGTGTTATGAATCTGCCCTTGGAAGAAACTGTCTTCAGGCCTTCATTCACCGCCATATATTTATATGTCGATGCTGACAGGTTGTTCTGCAGACTGTACTGTCCTGCATTGAACATCGTACCTGTATCTGTCCCTATCAATTCAAGCACTTCTGGATCATAGGATGCTTCATTGAAGATGCCCCAGACAGGAACATCTTCCTCAATACTGACATTGACATCAATATACTTACCGCGGTTCAGTACAATATCATCCGCAGAAAGCTTCATTGTTGCTTCAGCAGCATTTACGGTCAACAGATGTTCGATGGAAGCACGGTGCAGCCCCTGTCCGCTGCCTGTCCCGCCGGCAGAAGCCAGTGATGCCGGGACTTTTACGGTCAGATCTTTCGTCACAAAATATGGACCAGGAACATCTTGGTTGAAATTCTCTTCGTTTGTTGTTGTGTACTGCGGAAATACTAATGATACGTGATAAATCGGTGCTGTCTTATGTGTGCTTGTCAGATATGCCAGCAGCCCCTTCCTGTCAATGGTGAAGGAAGTGACACCAGTATAGTGAATAAATGCATCAAATTCTTCGCTGGTTGCCTGTACCTCGAGAACAGGTGCTCCATAATACAGCAGTGCATCATAGTCAGTCATGTATTGATCTGTCACTTTGCCGTCATATGAATAGGTGTAATCTGAATTCGATGAAAGGTCTGCAGTCAGATCAACGATATCCGCTCCGCCGGTACTGAAGTTTCCCGTCTTGGTAATATTACGGTTATAGGAGCCTTTTGCAGCATACTTAGTGATTGGTGATTTGGCTGCGGTGAGGTCAGTTGCGCTCAGGAAGGTATCTTCGAATAATGGAACATTTGTTCCGCTGAAGACCAGTTTCGATGTAAACGTCCAGTCTGGTCTAGGACCTGTATCATCCTTGGAAATAAATCCGCCCTTGATCTGCCATGGGACTACTCCAGTTGCTATTGTGCAGGAATTTACATCATTTTTTTCAAAATCATTGGTGTCATCTGGATCATCCAGTTCTGAAGATGAATATACACTCTGGTTATCTGTATATAAGCCAGCTGTGATATTGCTGTCTGTCCCGTCGCTTGTCGCAGTTACCAGACTTACTATATATGGTCCTGCGGCATTTCCGGATACGGTAATCAACGGTGCAAAAGTATGCGCCTCAAAATAGTTCGTCCCCTCGGCCACATGAACCGTGATGAAGTATTCACCTGCGGCAAGATTGCTGAATATTCCGGTTGAATTAGTTTCTACGGTCACTACATCTGCTGGAAGCGTAGCGGTCGCTTTCTTCAATTCATATGTGACTTTGCCGTCGCCAAGAATTGCGGTCGGCCGCTGTGCCACAATGACACCGCCCTTTGTAAATGAAACTGTACTCGGCAGAATATACTCCGATCCAGTCTGTGCTGAAGAATTGTAATACATATGTGCTTTATTAATGACAACAGCGCTGTTCTTTGTGTATTCAGCCATTTCCAGATAATCATTGTCAACAGCACGTGTGATCTTGACATCATATGATCCTGCATTCTGCGGCAGATCACTTGTCCATTCTGCACCGCTCTGCTGAATCTTGTACTGTACAGCCATGGAAGCTTTTAACTCATCGTGACCTGTTACGGTAAATGAGAAAGCATGTGATGCACTGTCATAGGTATATGTCTGATTGTTTGCCGGTGCGATCCAGGCTGTCGAGATGGTTGCTTTCCCTGTCCAATGTGCATACAGGATCTGGTCAGATGTCTGGTTAAATATTGAAGATGCTGTTATCTGTGTTACACCTGAAGCACTGTCGAACCAGCCGAGGAACTTATTTGCACCGTCGCTCAGGACAGGCAGATCTCCATATGCATCACCCAGGTGAATCGTCTTCTTATCCTGCACAGGTGAAAAGCTTGAGCTGAAGCTGACGTAATAATCCTTTGCCTTCCATTTTGCATAGACAGTCAAACTGCTGGTTCCCATCTTGGCTGATGTAAAGTCAAAGCCTGAAGAAAGCGTGTCATCGCTGAACCATCCGTCAAAGGTATAGCCGGAACGGGTCGGATCAGATGGCTGCAGGATCTTTGAATCTTCAAAATACTCCTGGGCCTTGATTGCCGAACCTCCGTTTGTATTAAAGGTGATCGTATGTGTTGCCTTTGATGTTGTGCTGACACAGTTGACTGTATATGTGATTGAGCTTTCCACCGAGGCTGATACTGGCGAAATGTCAGTGATACTGCCGCCATGGCTCCGCACATAGTCACTCAGCCCTGCATAGTAAGGGATTGTACGTCTCTTGAACTTCACTGTGACCGGGGCAACGTCGCCAATGCCGACGAAGGAATACGTCGCATTTAGAACATCATCTACATATTCTGCGTTAACAGACGCTTCATAGCCATACTTGCTGACATACTTCAGATCTACAACTGTATTTTCATCGACAATGTTATTCTTGTCTGTACCTGCATAAAGATGGTCAAATGTTGAATACAGAGGTTCTGAAGATGATTCTTTATCCGCACCGGTCTGATGGAGATCGCTCCATGGGAATGTCTCTCCATAGACTGTCTGGTAAGTACGTCTCGTGATTGATCCGTCTGTATTCTGTACACCGTTGACGGTGACAGCATAGATGCGCGGTGTAATATCAAAGTAATAAACTGTATCCGCCGTGATCTGCAGATCCGTGGATGCTGTCTGATATCCACTGACCTTTGAATACTTGACATTTCCTTTATCAGTATTGAAACTGTCATAATTCAGAAGCTTTAAGATCTCATCTTTTTCAGGCAGACTGAACGTATCCAGTCTTCCATACCGCTGACTCCAGACTTTATGATATCCATTCTCCGGATCACCTGCCATGACGCTTGCTGTGAACTTCTCACTCTTTTCAGCATCAGTCATGTTAGTCCAGACGACTGGGACTGTAATATCTGTATCATATTTACTGAAAGCGACCTTATCGCATTTCCATACAATATGCATGTTGCATTTGAGATACCGTGCATCGCCCGGCGTGACAACAATATTGCCGGCTTTACCTATCGTGAACCTGGAATCATCAAAAGTAACAATGAACTTATCCCGCGGATAAACAACCTGTTTCTTTTCACCGCTTGTTAAGGAGATTGTCTTCATCTCCTGATAGATCTGCGGCAGTGACATTGAGATGCCATTTGCCCCATAATTATCTGCATCCTGAATATACAGAATATCATCGCTGTCTGGATGCAGTGCGAAGTCATAGACATTCTGTTTTACCCCTGCTGTCAATAACGGGAATTCCTTATTGTACAGCGTTGGCTGATAGGTATACGCATTCTCCAGTGCCTGTGCCTTGAATTTGACAGTTACATAGAGACCGAATTCAAGATACAGTGCCCCCAGCATCTCTTCTGTTTCTTTCCATTCATCCTTATTTGCCGGCCGCAGCTTTTCATAATAATAGATGAAATATCCCCACAGCCGCAGATATGGTCCAAATTCTACATTGACGCCAATACTGCCGATTCTTGTTGTAATCAGTCCAACCGCAACTTCTGCCTTGATGCCGAACTTTAAGCCAAGCGTTCCCATGACATAGAACTGGAACCCAAAGCGTTCATCAATCAGATCCGTTTCACTCGACCCGGAAGTCTGGTCCATAATATGGATCCAGAACGAATACCGCTTTCCTACTTCGTATTCCACATCTGCCCCAATGGCAATATTGACATTGGCTTTGATCAGAAAGTTCAGGCTGACTTTAATGGCAACGACTTTGATATGGAATTCCTTTGAGAAGATCTCCTTATTCAGCAGCTGGACCCAGTCGCTCTCCTGATCGAGCATCTTCTTATAACGGTCCATCAGCTGTTCCAGACCAGTCTTTGAAGCATCCCTTGTCTTTGCATTCAAGACATCATTAAAGGATTCACTGACGTCTTCACCTTTCAGCTTAGCTTCAATCTGTTCTAATGAGTATTCCTGTTCATTGATGACAACTTTTGTTGCCAACAGTGCTTTTATTTCTTCTTTGATTGCAGTGTCATCTTCTCCGTCTGCCTTTTTCTTCTTCGCCTTTGCCCCTAATTCATTGGCTTTGCGGATTGCTTTCTTCACTTCTGGAGAAGCATTGATGCCCATTGCATTTTCTTCAATATCACTCCATTCCTGCTTGATATCTTCACTGATGGTATAGATCTTTGCACATACAGAAACGGACGAATAATTTTCAATATCCAGCGATGCATTGACATTCAGATCTTCCAAAACCGGAATTGGACCATACCAGTTCCATTGATCATCCACATCCACATCGATGCTGAATTTCACTTCTTCTTCAAAACCAGCTGATAATACGATCTTGAGATCACTCTGTGTGGTCGCATTGATCTTGGTTTCGATTGAGATTACGACTTCTACTTCAAGATTCAGACCAATACCGTCTTTAAAATGTGTCCCAATTTCAAATGTCGGTACGACTGTTACTTTTTCAACTTTTACGGTCGTCCGTTTTTCGTCAGAAGCACCGCCGTCTTCAAACTGAATTGGATCAGAGGCAGAAGCCAGTGCCTGAATATCTTCTTCACTGACACCATTGTCACGCATCCTCGTCTGTACTTCCGGTGTATTCAGCGCTGATCTGGTCATATTCTGCGCTGCCAAGCCCGCAAATCCGCTTTCCTGGACCTGTGTCTGGACACTTGCAAGAGCTTCACTGCTTGCTTTCAGATTATTGACGACCTGAGAAGCACTGACACCCTGCTTGACGAACATGCCCATGAAGTTCTCAATATCTTCTTTATTGACAAGCTTATAGGAAACCTGATCGCCATTGACTGCTGTAATCTGTCCATACACTGCTGTACTCGCTTTTTTTGCTTCATCAAATGTTCCTGTATAGAAGACCAGGAAATCATTGATATTGAATTTCGGTGCAGTTGTAATGCCAAGTTGTGTACGTGCATTGGCATCATAGTCATTCTTATTGACAGTGCCATTCTGCGTTGGCAGAACAGCAACTTGGTAAAGAATGGATTCCGGCATTTCCAGCACTTCTTCGGCACTGCTCTCGTTCAGGCTTTCAAAGCCAAAGACCCCATTGACCTGATCGGCAGAAGTAATGCGCAGATATGCGGACGCATCATTATCGTAATTATTCGAAGTATAGTCACGGTCTTTCGGACTGGTTGTCTGATAGATACATACGATATCACCGACATTCAATGTGCCGCCCGGCATCGTAAAGGTACCGGAGATCGGATCATTCGAAGTATTACTGCTGAGCAGATCTGCCTGCAGAATATCTACAGGGTTCCCAGAGCCACCGGCAATGGTATACTTCATCGCTGCTGTATCCTGGATGAAAATCACATTACTGTTGAATTTTAAATTATCATTTTCGTCTTTTTTGATGATAAAGCTGCAGGTGCGGAACATCTCATCTTTATCTCTAAAGTTCAGACCACTGTTCAATGTCAGCTCATAGGTGGCACCAGGCTTGAATCCTGACGGCGCATAAATCCTAAAACCGCCGGTACTGTTGGCTTCTGCTTTGACGCTGACTGGATCTGAACCGTCTTTTGGCAGCAGCTTGATATTTGCTTCCACTTCAGCAGCACTGCTGTAATTGCCTGTGACATTGAAAGAGACATCAGTTGGCTGGTCAGTCAGAGAGAAAGAAGTAATTTGAAGCGTCTGACTGAGTTCTAATGGTTCATAGACTGCCGTCAGCTTCAGATCAGAATTGATGACATCTTCAGACTGATAGTAAGTACTTCCGTCTTCCTTTACCCATTGTAAAAAGACGTTTCCCTTTTTGGCAGGATTCGGTATTGTTCCTTTATATGTATATCCAAGGCCTGTCTTCACAGCAGCAATTGGATCGCCGCCATCAGTGTCAAAACTGATTGTCCTGAACTCAGGCTTCAGAATGATGTTCCCTACCAGGAATTCTTTGACCAAATTAATATCAGTTGCATCGACAGCCCCATCTGCATTGACATCTGCATTGACAAGGTTGATGCTGCTGATGGCATCTGATTCACCAGCAGTATAGCGTGTCATCAGATTGATATCTTCCAGATTGACAGTCTGATCATGATTGGCATCGCCATACAAGATCTCTGATTCTCCTTCTGCCTGTACTTCAGTTTGTGCATATGACATTGGCAGCAGTGTCATAGTCAGCATGATGCTGAGCAGAAAATTCATAACCCGTTTCATTTTTTGTTTCCCCCTTTTATTCACATGAGCAACTCATGTAATAAACAATTCAAGAAGCATGGATGAAGCATGTTGATCTATTGTCTATAGATGCATTCCGGAACTTTCTGCATCAATTGAATTTTGGGCATAATAAAAATATGAAAATCCAACTGTGAGATAAAAAGGAATGAACTTTTGCATTCATTTCGTATCCGCACAATTTGGATCAACAGTTATTCTTGCGATGGGCCATTCGGTGTTTGGCAGTAATTCTGTAGTCTGGATGATTTCTGATGTCTATCGCTTCCAAAACCTTATATACTTGTGTTAAGAAATTGATGGAATATAAATACTTGGTAATTTAACAATACCTTTCGGTTTGAACTGGGTCAATGAATTGGCAGTTGCAATTTTGACACTAAAAAAAACATGCTTCAGAAGTTCATGGGAATCTGCTTCGCAAGCATGTTTTACAGTTCTATTCTCTCCAGCATATATCCTGCATTCCTGACAAAAGATATATGGATTCCGGATTGATCTGCTGGTATTTTTTTCTTTAAACGTGAAATGACAGTCCGCAGTGCCTGATTGTTGTCTGCCATCTCCTGTCCCCAGGCAGAAGCATAGATTTCGCTCATCGAAATAACTCTGTTTCTTCCCTTTATCAGCACCATTAAAACGGCAAACTCCTTTTTTGTCAGCAGCAGGTCCTCATCATTCAGCCAGCATATCATTGAAGCCGGATCAACTTTCAACGGTCCCAGTTCAATCCATGAATGCAGCTGCGCATGCATCCGCAGCTGTACTTCAACTCTAGCCACAAGCACGTCCAAGCTGTATGGCTTGGCGAGATAATCTTCTGCACCTGAGTGGAGTCCATTCACAATATCCTTGCTTTCGTTGAGCGCTGAGAGAAAGATAATTGGAAAGTCCGTTGTTCTTCTGATTTCCCGACAGAAGTCAATGCCGTTACCATCCGGCAGAAGAACATCAAGAATCATCAGATCCGGAACACGAAGAAACATCAGTTTCCTTGCCTGCTCAATTGTTTCTGCACACTGGACTTCATATCCACAATCAATGAGCTCATCTGCATTCATTTTCATGATGTGATAATTATCTTCAACCAACAGAATAAGTGCCATTATTTTTTCTCCTTTTCATCTTCCGTATCTTTCCAGAGTGGAATAGTAAACATCATTGACGTTCCATCCTCATCCGTATGCTCAACAGATATTATGCCGCCGTTCTTTTCAATGATCCCTTTGGCAATTGCCAGTCCTCTTCCTGTTTCACCATTGAACTGCACACCTGTTTCAAAGATATGTTCTAAGATTTCTGATTTGATGCCAGTTCCATTGTCAATGACCCGGAAGACCGCAGCATTTTCTGTTTTCTTGACTTCAAAGCAGATGATGCCGTCTTTGGTATAGCGATTTGCATTGGTTGCCAGATTGATCAGCACCTGCATCAAGATGTCATGATTCGACTTTACTTCGATATCTTCTTCACAGAACATCTGCAGGGCATTATTGTTCTTAGCCAGCAGCGGACGGCATACAGCAGCCACATCCATGATCAGCTGACAGGCATTGACCTTTCTGTATGACTCTTGATTCTCCATACCCAGCGACATCTTCAGCATCTGATTGACCATGTCTGCAAGTCTTTCTGATTCTTCCTGGATCAGATCAAGGTTCTCAATATTTGTCTCATCATTGATGCCTCTCTGCAGACGGTGCTTTGTACGCTGGGCATAGCCGCTTGTTACAGTCAAAGGTGTCTTGATCTCATGTGCCATATTCTTGAAGAATTCTGTCTTCAGACTGTCAACCTGCTGCAGGGAAGCCATCTGTTCCTGAGCTGCAATCAAGGCAGCTTCTGTTTCTCTTTCCTTCATTGAAGCAGCTGACATCATGAGCATAATGAAGACCACCATCGCCAGACCGCTGAACCCGCCATGCGTGATGGCAATGCTTCTTCTGACCCAGTATGTCTCAACTAGTTCTGCCCCGAAAAAGACAGTAAAACCTGCAAGTGTAATTACTTCTGACAGCGTAATATGCTTCTGCCGGACATAATAGCGGATCAAGCAGAATATCATATACAAAAGATAAACAGCTACGTAAATCGCTGACTTGTAATTTACGGAAACACAGTCTTTTGACGAGACCAGAAACATAGCAGCAGTACTGAAAGCAGCGGCGCAGAGAAAAGCACGGTGGATCCACCGGTTCATCATCTTTGGGTAAAGGCTAGCAAGCAGTTCCAGCATTGCGACTGCAATCCAGATCAAGTCAATGACAATGACGCGGTAGAAGATATTCCAGTCATAGTTCAAAGGCAGCAGCTGACCGAGGAAGAAACGTGAGTTGCGGATCGACAGTACAAAACAGCATGCCGCCAGGCAGAGTGACACCCTGCTCAGCCGAACACATGCATAAAGGGCATAATAGGCGCCTAGGAGAAGAAGGCCGCAGGAAATGATATCAACGCTCAAGGTATCCTCATTCTGCTGATTGATGATATTTTCTGCTGTTCCCAGCAGATAATCTCTCTGGACACCGCCTTCATTATGGACAAAGTTGGAGAACTGGGCGATAAGCTCACAATTCCCATTCTGATCAAAATAGACAGGGAACTGAATGGTATTGGCACAGCCAACAGCTTTATCGGCGCTATCTGCCACTTTCCCAACTTCAATCGTTTCATTTCCATTGACATAAATCTTAGTGCCATAGTCCATGGAATATCCGTACATGAGATAGGAAGTATTTGGACTTCCCTTCATGATCAGATGATATGTTCCGTAAGTAACATTCTCCGTATTGTCCTCCAGCCTCTTCTTGACCGGACCGTCTGTTTTGAAATCAGCCGATGTATATAAGTGATATGGATAATAATCCCATTGATACGTCACCTGCACTAAATGATCCTGCAGATCATATCCCTGCAGATCTACAGTGCCGTTCTCCGGTACTGCATTGATGACCGGCATCCGATTTATGAACCGAGAGAACCAGACATATAAAAGACCGGCAAAAACTGCCGTTACCAATAAGACCCTGATAGCTGTCAGTGGTATTTTCTTCTTCATCTCTTTCCCCGCCTGCTGAGTGTAAGGAGAATCCTGCTTCTATTTTTAGTATAGCCTGAATTTTGAAATGCTTCAGTGTATTTTCTGCCACAGAAAAAGACGGATTTTTATTTCCGTCTTTGCTACTTCTTCTCTTCTTCGGTATCTGCGGTCCAGAAGGCTGGATCTCCCATCGCACTTTCCAGTGTTTCCCGGAACATTTCTGCTTTGTCTCCGGTTGGGTCATCATCCTTGAGATTCAGGTATGTACATCCGATGATCCTGGCAACAGATGCCAGCAGATCAATTTCATTTGTCTCTTCCCCAATCTCGCAGTGGATCAAGTCTTCTGTCGGTCCTACCACGAACTTGACATATCTGCGGTCAGTCAGCAGATCCGCTTCTTCTTCACTGACCAGAGCTGACACTAAATGATCGCTGGTTTCCTTATCACTGACAGGAAGTTCAATTTTGTACGTCTGCATTTTCAGTTTCCTGCATCTTTCTCAGATTCATCAATGCTAAGACTGTCTGTTCCCTGATGTTTGACATCATATTGCCGAACCGTTCATAGCCTTCTTCTTTATATGCATCTTCCGGTTTGATCTGAGCATAGCCTCTGAGGTGAATGCTGACTTTCAGATGCTCCATTGCATCTACATGCTGGATCCATTCATGATCCAGGATCTGCAGGAAGATGGTCTTTTCCATGCGGTGACGGATGTTTTGATCAGTATCCTTCATTCTAGCCTCATATGCATTGAGGACATCTTCACTTAAAGCTTCCACTGTACTGTGAGAGCGGCTGCCATTCCATGAGAACGGGTCGATCTGCAGGGAATGCAGATGATTGCGGAAAGATTCTTCATCCCATTCAATTGCCTGGGCAATGTCCTGTTTGACAAGTTCTGCATACAGCGGCTTGATGTCTTCCATCTCCAAAGCCTGATCACGCTGCGCATAAATAGTTGTTCTCTGCTGCATCAGGACATTATCAAATTCCAAGGTGCGCTTTCTGGAATCATAGTGCAGACCGACAGCACGGTCCTGCGTTTTATCGATGATGGAACGGATACGGTCTTCGTTCTCTTTGCCGTTGATAAAGTTCTCTACAGCACCTTTGCTCTCTTCACTGATATACTGAGTCATCAGATCATCTTCCATGGATACATAGAAGCGGGAAACACCTGGATCACCCTGACGTCCGGAACGTCCTCTCAGCTGGTTGTCGATACGCTTTGCCTCATGACGTTCTGAGCCTAATACGACTAGACCGCCCAGGGAAGCCGCACCTTCGCCCAGCTTGATATCAGTACCACGTCCTGCCATGTTGGTAGCGACTGTGACGGCACCAATCTGACCTGCCATGGCAATGATCTCTGCTTCATTCTCATCGTTGCGGGCATTCAGTACGGTATGCGGGATTCTTTTCTTTGTTAACATCTGTGAGATCAGTTCGTTGACGGAAACAGAAATTGTACCGATCAATACCGGCTGTCCCTTTTCGTGGAGACGGATGGTCTCATTGACAATTGCCTCATACTTCTCACGCTTTGTGCGGAAGACTTCATCTGCCTGATCATCACGGATGACTGGCTGATTGGTAGGCACTTCAAAAACGCGCATATTGTATGTATCTAAAAATTCGTTTTCTTCTGTCTTGGCTGTACCTGTCATACCTGACAGTTTTGTGTATAAGCGGAAGAAGTTCTGATAGGTAATGGTCGCCAGCGTCTGTGTCTCCTGCTTGATGCCGACACCTTCCTTTGCCTGGATAGCCTGATGCAGTCCATCTGAGAACTCACGGCCTTCCATCTTACGGCCGGTGAACTGATCAACGAGAATAATCTCATTGTCACCGACAACATATTCCACATCACGGCTCATGATGTAGTTGGCACGCAGTGCATTCTGAATATAGTGCACCAGATCTGCATTTCTGCCATTGTAGATATTTTCGATCTTGAATGCCTTCTCCGCCTTCTGGATTCCCTTTTCAGTCAAGGATGCAGAACGGTCTTCATTATCAATGGTGAAGTCTATATCCTTCTTCAATCCCTTGACGAAACGATCTGCCGCAATATAATTCTCATCCAGCACTTCACCTGGACCAGATATGATCAATGGAGTTCTTGCCTCATCAATCAGGATGGAGTCAACTTCATCCAGCACGGCATAATGCAGACCGCGCAGCACTCTCTGGCTTGGATCCATGACCATGTTGTCACGCAGATAGTCAAAGCCTAATTCACTGTTTGTTGTATAGGTAATATCACATGCATAGGCTTCTCTCTTCTGCACCGGCATTAAAGAATGCAAGTTGCAGCCAACGCTCATTCCTAAGAAGCGGTAGATATCACCCATCCACTTCGCATCACGGTCGGCCAGATATTCATTGACAGTAATGACATGTGCACCCTTGCCTTCCAATGCATTGAGATAGATCGGCATGACAGCTGTCAATGTCTTGCCTTCACCAGTCTTCATCTCAGCGATATCGCCGTCATTCAGCAGGACGCCGCCTAAAACCTGGACGGGATACGGGAAGAGACCAATGACACGCTTCGATGCTTCCCTGGCTGCCGCAAAGGCATCCGGCAGGATAGCATCCATCTTTTTCCCTTTTTCTAGTTCCTTACGTAAAGAAGCGGTGACTGCCTTCAGCTCATCATCGCTCTTATCCGCATATTCTTTTTCTTTCGCTAAGATCTTCTGTGTAATCTTTTCAGCTTCGCGAAATTCTTTTTGATCTACATTGAACAGATTTCCTAATAACCCCATATGACCTCCATTATCTGGCACAGACAACAACACTCAGCCCCGGCACGATGACATGGTCTGTCTTTTCTTCGTGGCAGTTTCCATTCTCATCAAATACGACCTGCCATCCCGGTTCATAGTAGAACTGCTTTTCTTCAAAGGATGGATTGATCAATACGCGGATCACAGAAGTTTGTGTATCTTTGTCAGAATAGTCTATATCATAGAATACTGCTCCGCCTTCCGCAACTGAAAGTCGTAAGCAGCGGGCAATCTGTTCTGCCTTATGAAAGCGGAATGCCTTGTATTTTCTTCGCAGGGCAATCGCTTTTCTTGAATATTCCAGCACATCTTTATAGTATTCAACTCTCTGCCAGTCCATCTGATTGATGGAGTCTCCAGCATTATAAGAGTTGGAATTGTCATTCTTTGTAGCGCAGTATTCAATGCCTGCATGCAGGAAAGGAACACCCTGTGCCACTAATGTCATGGCAATCATCATTCTCTGTCTGGCTTTGCGGACCTCACGGTTCTCATTGCCGCAGCAGAAATGCATCTTGTCCCAGACCGTACCGTTGTCATGTGTTTCCAGACCATTGATGCTCTTATCCGGCGAATCAAAACGCATGAAGTATGGATCTGTTAAGACATTGGCACTCAGAGCACTCAGCACATCATAGGCTTTGTTCAGATCTCCGGTCGCATATCCCTGATCATATTTCTGGTCATCTGAAGTCTTGCCTTTGATGACATCACGGAAGTAATCATTGAAATGTCCGATGCCCGGCATCTTATCTTGATTGGTCAGACATGCCTTGCGGGACCATTCCAGCTGTGTCGGCATATCCCATCCTTCACCATAGATCATCGCATCCGGTTTGATATCTCTGGCTGCTTCACGGATGCAGTTCATTGTTGTTGTATCCAGGATGCCCATCAAGTCAAAACGGAACCCGTCAACATCATAGAGATTCATCAGTGTTTCAATGACATGGATCAGATACTTCCGCGCCATCGGCTGATTTGTCGCAAAGTCATTGCCGCAGAAGGATCCATTGGAAAGAAAGCCGGAAGAGTTATATCGAAAGAAGTAGAATGGAACTGTTTCGTTGAAGCAGGATGTCTCAACATCATAGAGATGGTTGAAGACGACATCCAGGTTCACCCGCAGCTTATGCGAATGGAGCTTGGCTACCATTCTCCGCATTTCCTTCATGCGTACATATGGATCGTCCGGACTGCTGGCATAGCTGCCTTCTAAGCTCAGATACTGTGCAGGGTCATAGCCCCAGTTGTAGCTGTCCTGCGGATGGAATTCATCCAGAGTGCTGAAATCCAGCACCGGCATCAGCTGCACATGAGTCACTCCCAGCGAAGACAGATAATTCAGTCCGGTAGGAATGCCGTGATACTTTGTATTTTCTTCACACAGCGCATTGAATGTGCCGTGCCCCAATGTACCTGTTAATGGGGAAGAAGTGATGTCACGTACAGATGCTTCATAGATGATGGCATCTGTACCGGAGATTTCGCCTTCTACCGGGACTTTCGGCAGACGTTCCAGATCTGACAGATCAATGACGGCGGATTCTCTGGAATTGCCGTTGCAGGACAGTGCATATGGATCCAGCGATGCAACATACTGTCCATTTCGCTTGATCAGATAAACATATGTTGCATGTTTCAGGTCACCCATGACCTTGACACGCCATACGCCCTGTTCTGTTCGATTCATGGAATAGGTCTTGAGATCGTCATCAATATTGACACGCAGGACAACTTCTACTGCTGTCGGCGCCCATACCGCAAAATCTGTGTGCAGGACATGATAGGAAGGACCCAGGTCATTTCCTGAATACATGAACATCCGGTTGAACTGCTCCGTATGCGTAATCAGGCGGTAGACCAGAGGAACAATCATGCCATGCTGTTCACGGACACAGTAATCCACACCGAATTCCATATCTGCCGGAGCGGTCAGATCATAACGGAAGTTGTTCTCATGTTCCTCAACCCCCGTTAATACTAGATTGTTCGTATCTCCATGTGCACCTAAAAGAGTGAAGCTGTCACTCTTTCCGTTGTAGAAGTTGCGGTTCATCCAGACGGTGATCTTGCCGAAATCATCCAGATATGCGTAAATTGATGCCATAATCTCTGTCCCTTTCAATTCTTGTTATACGTTCAGTTTCTTAACTTTCCAAATATCTTTTACATACTGCTCAATTGTACGGTCACTTGAGAAGTAGCCGCTCTTGGCAATATTCACCAGGCACATTTTTGCCCATCTGTCCTTATCCTGATACAGTTCTTCAATTTTCTCCTGTGCCTTGATGTATGCATCAAAGTCAGCCAGGACAAAGAACTCATCATTCTTCGTCATGATCTCATTGAAGATCAGGCGGAAATCATCAGGATTCTCTGACCATACAGCATCCGTAAAGGTATCCATGACCTTGCGGATCCGTACGTCATTATCATAATATTCCTTCGCACTGTAGGAATATTTAATGCGGTTGATATCTTCTACATGCAGGCCGAAGATGACATCATTATCAGAACCGACTCTGCGGTCGATTTCAACATTGGCGCCGTCCATCGTACCGATGGTCACCGCACCGTTCATCATGAACTTCATGCAGCCAGTACCGCTGGCTTCCTTGCCGGCTGTACTGATCTGTTCACTGACATCTGTTCCCGGCACAAGCACTTCTGCCATGGAAACATTGTAGTTCGGTAAGAAGACGACCTTGATCATATCCTTGACATCCGGGTCATTGTTGACAACATTCGCAACATTGTTGATCAGCTTGATGACTTTCTTGGCAAAAGTATATGAGCTGGCTGCCTTTGCCGCAAAGATATAGGTATGCTTCGGCATCCAGTAGTTTGGATCTTCCTTGATTCGTTCATACCGGTAGATGATCTGCATGATGTTCAGCAGCTGTCTCTTGTATGCATGCAGGCGCTTTGCCTGTGCATCAAAGATAGAATCTGGATCAACTCTGACACCTGTAGACTTGAAGATGTAGTTGGCCAGTATCTCTTTTCTTTCTCTCTTTACCTTCAGGAACTCTTCCTGTGTGCTCTTGGAATCGACATGATCCATCAGCTTTTCAAAGTCCTTGTAGTTGCTTGTATAGGATCTGCCGATTTTCTTATCCAGCAGTTCCTTCAGTTCAGGATTGCTGTACATCATCCATCTTCTCGGTGTGATGCCGTTGGTCTTGTTTGTGAAGCGTTCCGGGAACAGACGGTAGAAGTCGCGGAACAGATCATTCTTCAAGATCTCCGTGTGGATCTCCGCAACACCGTTGATATGATTGGATCCAATCACGGCGAGATTTGCCATGTGGACCTGGTTCTCCTTAATGACTCTCAGGCGCTGGATCAGTTCATGATCATTGCCGCTCTTTTCACTTAGAAACTGAACAAAGCGTCTGTCTGTTTCCTGGATGATCATATAGATGCGCGGCAGCAGATTCGAAATAATGCTGACAGGCCACTTCTCCAGAGCTTCGCTCATGACGGTATGATTTGTATAGGAAACAGTCTCCTTGACGATCTCCCATGCATCATTCCAGCTGAAGCCATAGTCATCCATCAATACTCTTAACAATTCTGGAATGACCAGAACTGGATGTGTATCATTCATCTGAATGGCGACCTTCTTGCCTAAGTTCTTCAAAGAAGGATACTGCTTCAAATGCGAACGTACGATGCTGTTGATGCCGGCAGAGACAAAGAAGTATTCCTGCATCAGACGCAGGTACTTTCCTTCATCTGTAGAATCATCCGGATACAGCTTCTCTGTAATATCATCGACCAATGACAGATAGTCTCTTGTATTGGCAGTACCGCTCTCTTCACTTGGTTCTGCACTCCATAAACGGAGGGTATTCGTCGTCTTGGTATCAGCACCGATGATTGCCATATCATATGGAACAGCGACAACTCTGATTGGATTGACGTGCTGGAAATGCATATCACCGTTGGCATCATACGATGTCTCGATCTGACCATAGAAGTTGACTTCGACCGCATGCTTTGGCTTGCGGATCTCCCATGGATTTCCATATTTCATCCAGTAGTCAGGAACTTCGACCTGCTCACCGTTATGATTGATATACTGTTTGAACAGACCGGACTTATAGCGGATGCAGTTGCCATTCAATGGGTAGTTCAAAGAAGCACCGCTGTCCATAAAGCAGGCTGCCAGTCTGCCCAGACCGCCATTTCCCAGTCCTGGATCCAGCTCATATTCAGCCAGTTCCTGATAGTCGATGCCCAGGTCATCCAGGCCTTCGACGACCATATCATAAATGCCTAAGTTCTTTAAGTTGCTTGTCAGCATTCTGCCAATCAGAAATTCGATGGAGAAGTAGTAGATCTCACGGGCATCTGCCTGCTTGGCTGCGACCTTTGTGTCACGCCAATTGACGTTGGCATAGTCTCTGACCATCTTTGCCAAAGCAACATACTTTTCTGTTGGATGTGTCTCTTCGATTGTACATCCGTATGATTCAACTAATCGTCTGGTAAATTCCTTCTTGAATTCTGTTTTGTTCTTGAACATGCTTATTCCCCTTTTTCACTCTCTTTCCGGACACTGAACCATATCGCCGCATATGGTGCAATCCTCATTGTGATCTTATATTTGAAGAACGCGTTTGCTTCCGGGTTCTTCCATGCCTTGACTTCTTCTGCATTGACCATACCGCAGCCGTCATAGGCATCGCTTTCTGAATTCAGTATTTCCTGGTATGCACCTGCCTGCGGTACACACAGATCATAGCTTTCATAACCGATTGGCAGACAGTTCATGACGCATACGATGAACTCATCTTTTCCTTCCCGATAGAACGAATAGATGCTCTGCTTTGCGTTGTCCGCATCAATCCAATGGAAACCCTTAGGATCATAGTCATCCTGATACATACATGGATGCGATATATAAATCTTATTGAGATCATGGAAGTATTTTGCAAATTTCTGATGTCTTGGATAATCCAGTAAGAACCAATCTAGTTCTTTCTTTTCATCAAACTCACGGAAGGAAGCAATCTCATTGCCCATAAAGTTCAGCTTCTTGCCTGGATGGGCATACATGTATGCATATAAGTTCCTGACCTGCGAGAACTTGGCATCATAGTCGCCCCACATCCGGTCAACGATTGTCTTTTTGCCATGGACATTCTCATCATGGCTGAGCGGCATCAGGAAGCGCTCACTGTAGAAGTAAGCCATCGAGAAGGTCAGCTTATGATGGTCAAAGTTCCGGTAAATCGGATCTGTTGCATAGTATTTTAATGTATCATTCATCCAGCCGAGATCCCACTTATAGTCGAATCCCAGTCCGCCTTCCAGCAGACTGCCAGTGACCTTTGGATAGTCTGAGGAATCCTCAGCAATGGTCATGACACCAGGGAAGTTCTGGTGGATGTAGTAATTCATTCTCTTTACAAAATCCAGGGATCCTTCGTTGGTGCCGCGGTCCCGGTTGCCTGCCCAGTAGATCAAATTGGATACTGCATCGATGCGGATGCCGTCAATATGATAGACATCACACCAGAATGCCATTGAGCTCATTAAAAAAGAACGTACTTCTTCCTTCCAGAGATTGAAGTTCAGCGTGCCCCATTGGGACTCTGCATCTTCTCTCCTTGCATATTCATATAAAGCTTCACCGTCAAAGCTGCATAAGCCGAAGGCATCCTTGACAAAGTGCACTGGGACCATGTCCATGATGATGCCGATTCCTTCATGGTGGCAGGCATCCACAAATGCCGCAAATTCGGTCGGATTGCCATACCGGCTGGTCACAGCATAGTAGCCGCTTGCCTGGTATCCCCAGGAACCGTCAAACGGATATTCCGTCAGCGGCATCATTTCGATATGCGTGTAGCCATTCTTCTTGACGTATGGAAGCAGATTCTCCTTCATCATCTGATAGGTGTAAGGATATTCCCCATTCTTCTTCCAGCCGCCGGCATAGACTTCATAGATATTCATTGCCTTGTTATAATTGACTGTACGCTGCTTCATCCAGGCAGAATCATGCCAGTGGATATCTTCAAGATTATATGTTTTTGAAGCCGTTTCCGGCCTTGTTTCTGCATAAAACGCATAGGGATCAGCCTTATCGACCACATGTCCATTGCGGTCTTCAAGCCGGTATTTATATGAATCCCATTCTTTTACATCTTTTACGAATACGCTCCAAATACCTTCAAAGTCTGTACGTGCCATTCGGATCGGACGTTTCGCCCAGTCTGTAAAACTTCCCATGACAAACGCATTGCGCGCATGAGGCGCATATACCGTGAAGCGTACACCCTCTGCACCTTCATATGTAAAATGTGCTCCGAATAATTTATATGCGTCAATGCAGTGGCCTTGATGGAAGCTTTCTGTTATCTTACCTGAATCCATCGTATTCCTCCTGCAGATATAAATATTTTAACGTTTTAATTATACTATCAATCCACGTTATAGACAAAGAAACAGGGCAAAAAGTGCCAAAAAAAGGCAGTATTCACACAAATGAACACTGTCTTTTGTATTATTATTACGCAAGAATCGGCATGACTGCCTTGGCCAATGCTGCTTTTTCTTCCTGTGCAGCTTCCAGATCTTTGCCTAAAGTCGTGAAATATGTCTTGATCTTAGGTTCTGTTCCGGAAGGTCTGACAATGACAACAGCACCGTCATCCAGATCATAGCGCAGGACATTTGCCTTTGGCAGACCAGTAGAAGCAGTGTCTTCATAGTCGGTGACTTTGACGACCTTCTTGCCGGCAAATTCCTTTGGTGCATCCAGACGCAGGCTGCTCATGATGCCTGCCATCTTGTCCATGCCGGAAAGGCCTGGGAATTCGAAGCTGTCGACAGCATTCAGATAACGTCCGTATTCATGGTAGATCTCTTCCAGTCTCTGCTTGATTGAAGAACCAATGCTTCTGTAGTAAGCTGCCATTTCACAGATCAGCATAGATCCGATGATGGCATCCTTATCACGGACATACGGTCCAGCAAGATAGCCATAGGATTCCTCAAAGCCGAAGATGAAGCGGTCAACTTCGCCCTTCTCTTCAAGTTTGGCAATCTGGTCGCCGATCCACTTGAAGCCAGTCAGTGTATGACGCAGTTCAACACCATAGTGTTCTGCAATCTTGGCAGCCAATGGTGTGGATACGATGGATTCGACCGCAACCGGATTCTTCGGCATTGTGCCTTTTTCGATGCGTCCGGCACAGATGTAATCCAGCAGCAGGACACCCATTTCATTGCCGGTGACCAGTTCATAGGAACCATCCGGGCACTTCATAGCAATGCCAACTCGATCGGCATCTGGATCGGTTGCCAGCATCAGATCAGCGCCTGTCTTCTCGGCAAGCTCCAGTCCCTTTGCCAGTGCTTCACGAATCTCAGGGTTTGGATAAGAACATGTTGTGAAGTATCCGTTTGGATATTCCTGTTCCGGTACGATGGTAATATCTGTAATGCCCATATCATTGAGGACATGTGTCACTGGGACAAGGCCGGTGCCATTCAATGGTGAATAGACAAGCTTCAGGCCTGCTGTTCTGCATAAGCCCGGTCTGACCTGTCTCTTTTCAATCTCTGTATAGAGAGCATTCTTGCAGTCATCCTGCACGAACCTGATCAGTCCCTTTTCAACACCTTCCGAAAAGCTCATATACTTTGCACCGGTGAGAACGTCTGTCTTCTGAATTGAATCATAGACAACCGCAACTGCATCATCTGTCATCTGGCATCCATCCGGTCCATATGCTTTATAGCCATTGTACTTGGCTGGATTATGGGAAGCAGTGACCATGATACCTGCGTTGCAGTGATAGTATCTTGTTGCAAAGGATAATGCCGGCACAGGCATCAGTTCGTCATAGATCCGGACATTAACACCGTTGGCTGCTAATACGCCGGCTGCTTCTCTGGCAAAATTCCATCCTTTCAGACGGGAGTCATAAGAAAGTGCGACAGTCTGTGTGCCGCCCTGTGTCTTGACCCAGTCTGCAACACCCTGTGTTGCCTGACGGACGACCCAGATGTTCATTCTGTTGGTTCCGGCACCAAGAGTCCCTCTCAGACCTGCTGTACCGAACTGCAGTGCAACTGCAAATCTTTCCTTGATGGCATTGTCATCATCTTTGATGCTGCGCAGCTCTGTTTTCAGATCAACATCGATCAGGTCTGCGTTCATCCATCTCTGATACTCTTCCTGGTAGGACATAATTATTCTCCTTTTTTTTTGAGTGAAAAAAAGGGAGAAGCTCATCTGCATTCTCCCTTTTGTTTCCTGTTTGATAATACTTAGGCAATTACTTTCTGAGCGCGAAGTACATCTTCAATTGTCTTGATTGCGACATCTTCGTCATCACCTTCGCAGGATACAGTGATTTCGGACTGTGTCGGAATACCAAGAGACATAACACCCATAATAGACTTCATGTTAACTGAACGTCCCTTATAAGCTACCTTTACTTCGCTCTTGAACTTGCTAGCTGCATTAACAGCTACTGTAGCTGGGCGTGCATGTAATCCAACAGGGTCAATGACTGTGACTGAAATCTGCTTCATAGTTAGAATATTCCTCCTATTTCAATAACTAGTGTTATTTTAATACACACCCGGTTTTGTTACAAGCGCTTACACCCAAATTGTTTGAAAAACCCTTTATTTACAATGGCTTTATGCACAAATCAGCCTTTATATGTTAAAAAAAGCTCTCAGATTTCACTAAGAGCTACTTATGATAAGGTTCATGATGCAGAATTCGAAATGCTCTGTAGATCTGTTCCAGAACGATGATTCGGCACAGTTGATGCGGGAAAGTATTCTTAGAAATGCACCAGCGGTCGTCTGCACGGGCAATCAATTCTTCTGATACACCTAATGATCCGCCGATGACGAAATCAATTCTGCTCCGGCCGGACGTATAGAGATTCTGGATCTTGTCTGAAAGCTGGACAGAATCAATCGTGTGTCCAGCAAGATCAAGAAGAATGACATATTCATCATCTTTGATGCGTGAAAGAAGACGTTCTCCTTCTTTCTTCTTTACTTTGATATTGTCTGCTTCACTGTTGTTCTCAGGTGCTTTCTCATCAGCAACTTCGACCATCTCGATCTTATCGTACGCCTGGATGCGCTTGAGATATTCGCCAGCACCTTCCTGCATCCATTTTTCCTTCATACGCCCGCAGGCAATCAAGCGGATCATTTCAATATCACACTGACCTGCTGTTCTGTACCGCTGCGCACAATCGTCAATATCATCGTATCTCCAGCAGCATGTCCATACAGGATCGTATGCAGTTCATCTTCATTCAGCAGGCTCTTGCCGTCCACTGCACTGAGCAGATCACCCTGCAGGATAAATCCATCAACACAGGACTCCTTCTGCACGCCGCTGACACAGACACCGCTTGTCTGATCAAGAGAAATATTGTTGGCACTCTTTTCATATGCATTCATCTTGGAAACAGAACGTCCGATGATGCCTAAATTTGCACGCATGACAGAGCCTGTATTCTTAAGATCATTGTATACATTTTTCATTTCATTGACACTGACTGCATATCCCATATCCATCTGACCATTGACAGGTTTTGGAATGATGACGCCAATCAGTTCTCCAGAGAGATTCAACATGCCGCCGCCGATGTTATTTTCACCGACTGTGACATCTGCTTCCAGAAGGTTGCTGATCCAGATGCTGTCTGAGGCAGCTTCCATCTGTACTGGTGAACTCAGTGTCCCGGAGCTTACCATTGCACTGTCACCATCTCTGCGTCCGCCCATGGCAACGACAATTTCACCCGCATTCACCAAAGAACTGTCACCCTGCTTGATCGCCTTTACTTCAAAGCCAGGCACTGTCTTGATCAATGTCAATCCAGTTCCTGCATCACTTCCGACTACTGTACCTTCGGCACTGAGCGTATTTTCAAACAGGACTGAGACAGATGCATTTGCCTGCAGTCCCTGCGAACTGGTCATGATGTATGCTGTATCTTTTTCATAGGCAATCACAACACCGCTGTTTGAACGGATGCCCTGAGTGATGCTGACAAAAGATGTACGTGCATTTTCCACAACTTTGGTAATATCCGTCGTATAGCCGTCCACTGTATTCTGGATCACAGTGCGGTTGTCTGTTCCAACTGTTGTATATTTATAGATGCGGACAGTCAGCCAGACATTCCATGCCAACAGCGCAGCTAACACTGCCAGGATCACTTTCTTCATCGTTCTTCCCCTTTCGGATCATTTCAAACTGTCCGGCAGCTGAAACAATCAACTTTGGATTCAATGCGCCTTGATGATGACGCAGTGCGCGGCAGGAAGTCTCCAGTGCTTTTTCACGGGTATTTCCTTCCTGCGAAATATGTGCAAGGATGATCTCCTTGGTATTCTCTGTTACAACATGATCGAGAATCTCTGCGCATGCATCATTGTTCAGATGTCCCTGATCACTGTAGATGCGGGCTTTGACATACTGCGGTCTTCTTGTCTGCATCAGCATTTCCACATCGTGGTTGCTTTCCATCACAATATAATCAGAACCGGCGATCATTTCATAATACCGTTCATTAAGATAACCGGTATCTGTAATATAGGTCAGCTTTTCAATGCCGTCTTCAATGACATAGCCAGTTGTATTCAATGCATCATGTGACAGTGCCAGCGGTGTGATCTGCAGACTGCCGACGGTGAACTCCTGCAGTGGTCTCACCATGAAGGTATCCACATCAGGGATCTCAACCGGTGAATAGATATTCAGATCATTGAACATCTTGATCTGTGAGACATGATCGCTGTGATCATGTGTAATTAACAATGCGTCTGTTTCTTCATTTGTATGATGCAGTGCCTGAAAGCACTCATTCAAATATCTTTTTGTTGTACCGCAGTCAATCTGCAGCACCGTTCCTTCATCCTTCAAAAGAAAGCAGTTTCCCTTTGATCCAGATGCCAGCAATGCGAAATTCATCATCCTCCAACTGCCTCACAGGATGGGAAGCCTGACACTTTACATGCATTCAATATTTCATTTCCATGCTTGATGTAGAAGTGTACATGCGGTCCCGTTGCCAGACCGGTCATACCGATATGGCCGATTACCTGCCCTTTCTGTACTGTTTCGCCGACTTTCAATTCTGACGGCACTCTCATATGTCCGTAATAAGAAATATATCCGTTGTTGTGATCGATCTTGACGTAGTTGCCGCTGATGGAATCGTAGGATACTTCCAATACAGTTCCATTATCTGCTGCATAGACATCGCCCCATGGATCATAGGCATCCGCAAAGTCATTGCCGTCATGGCCATAGTAGCATCCCCATCCGCAGGTCAGCTTGGTGTTGTTTGTCGGAAAGCGGTAGGAACCGGTACCGACATTGCTTGGCTGCTTGATGCCGACCGCGACGATCTCATTGACAGGCTGCTTGACATCCACGCTGGACTTCAAAGTGCCGCCGGTCAATACTCCATTGATCCATTTCTCAACATACAGTGCATTTCGAGAACCATTCATGCCGGTCTGTACAATCTGCGTTGTATCTTTCAACAAGGCGCTGTCTTCTTTGGTGACGGTGGAAAAATAAATATCTTCCTGCTGCAGCTTCTGCCGGTTCACAATGATGTCAATCGGTGATTCGAAGTATGTAATGCACAGCTTCATGCCGGCCGACAGTATCTGATCCTTGCTGGTCAGCTGGCCGCGGTTGATGTTGATCAGCTGCGTTGCGGAAAGACCGTAGTTCTTTGCACCGACACCTGCTACCGTATCGTATTCCTGGACCGTGTAATATTCCCGATCCTTGTGGTTTCCATATTCCAGATACTGCAGAATCTCTGCTTCACTTGTCTTGATCTCTTCCGGTGATGCGTTCTTCTTTGACTTGGTAATGTTCTGAACAATCGTCAGGCTGACATCCTTGGTACCATAAGAAGTCAGGTCGCTGACCGTACTTCCATTCTGCAGTGCCGCAATGGAGCTTGGATCAATAAAGAAAGAGATATACTGATTCATCGCCGCATCATACATTTTGTCATCAGAGACATAGATTTCTGCATAGGCACCGTCAGAATCTGAGAATGTAATGGCTGTGCTCTCCAGTGTATATAAGGAGTTCATGTCCAGATGGTTCAGAATCTCATCATCGACATTTGTAAAATTGAAGTAGCTCTCTTCATCCGTCATATAGACATTACGGCCTAAATGGACGGCTGAGTTCGGATATTTTTCGGCATACTTCTCAGCATAGACTGTCTTTAAATGGGCATCCAGCCTTGCGGCATCGCTGACCGTTCCAACATATTCACCATTGGCATAGATGCGGTGAATGATCTGCGGGGTTTCTCTGACGCTGACGATTGCCTGCTGGAACATGCCTTCAGAAGTCTCCTGTACAGTTGCCTTCAAAGGATTGATGGACGTGATAAAGGATGGGACAAAAACGACGATCAGTACTGCCGCCGCAAAACAAGCTATGATGATCAGTAGTTTCTTTCCCATGTCTGCTCCATTTCTTTATTCTGCTGATGTCAATCCCTGTGAATTTTCAATGTTGTATAAGGCATTTGTCGCTGCTTCAAAAGCGACATTGATCTTTCCGGTGGAACCGTTTCTGTGCTTGGCAATGTTGATTTCAAGTCTTTCACTGCCGTTCTCATTCGCCTTTTCTTTCGCTGCTTCATCGTAATAGGATTCACGATACAGCATCATGACAATATCTGCATCCTGCTCAATCGCACCTGATTCACGCAGGTCGCTCAGCATCGGTTTTTTATTCTCTCTCTGTTCAACAGTACGGCTGAGCTGTGACAGAGCCAGGACCGGCACATTCAGTTCACGTGCCAGTGCTTTTAAGGAACGTGAAATATCAGAGACTTCCTGCTGACGGTTGACTTCACTGCCGCGGGAAGAACCAGTGATCAGCTGGATATAGTCGATCATGACTAAGTTCAGACCATGTTCTGCCTGCAGCTTTCTGCATTTGGAGAAGATCTCCGGCATTTTGACACCCGGAGTGTCATCAATATAAATCTGCTCGGTCTTCAGTTCCCCGGCTGCTTCATTGATCTGATTCCATTCTTCATTGCTCAGACGCCCTGTCTTGAGCTTATCGCCCTGGACATGGCTCTTGGCACTCAATAAACGCATTGCCAGCTGTTCGGCTGCCATTTCAAGTGAGAAGATGGCAACTGCACCTTTTGGCTGATAGGCGGCAACATTCATTGCCAAGTTCAAGGCAACGGCAGTCTTTCCCATGGAAGGACGCGCTGCCAATACAAGCATGTCGCCTCTCTGCAGACCATGTGTGACATGATCCAGGTCATTCAAGCCTGTCTTCATGCCGGTGATGTCTGACTTGTTCTCCGACATCTTGCTGATCTGATCCAGGACACTAGTCATCAGTTCCGGAGCTGTCTTGAAGTTCCCTGCTTTTCTGTTTCTGGATACATTTAAAATATTCTTTTCCGCGGCATCCAGATAATCATCAATATCTGTCTGTCCTTCCAGACCATCTGCCGCAATCTTTTCAGCCGCATCGATCATCTGTCTCATCAGGGCTTTATCCTTGATGACATTGACATATGTCTTTGTATTCGCTGAAGTAACTGCCGCATTGGTCAGTTCCGTCAAATAGGAAATACCGCCTGTTTTATCAAGCAGGTTCATATCCTTTAAGCGTGTCGGAACCGTTGTCAGATCAATGGGACTGCCTTCCTGGTATAACGACTCGCATGCCTGAAAGATCCTGCGGTTGGCATCCAGAAAGAAATCATCTTCGGTCATTCCTTCTTCGATGGCAGTTCTCGCTGCGGAAGGATAGACCATCATTGTTCCAAGCAGGCTCGCTTCTGCTTCCGGAGCAGAGGGCAGTGTCTTTGGCATATTAGTTTTCACTTCCTGTCAGATGTACATTGATTGTACCGATAACACCTTTATGCAGTTCTACCTTTACTTTTGTTGTGCCAAGAGAAGAGATTGGATATGTATCAATGATCTTGCGCTTATCAACACGGATCTCTTTTTTACGAAGTTCCTCCACAATCTGCTTGGTTGAAACGGAGCCGAACACCTTGCCGCCGTCACCGCTCTTGACTCTGAATTCCAATACTGTCTTTTCTAATGTTCTGGCAACTTCCTTTGCTTTTTCTACTTCGGCAGCTTCATTGGCTGCTTCTTCTGCTTTCTGTTCTCCTAAGATCTCCAGGCTTCTCTTTGATTCCGGTACTGCTAATCCCCTGGCAATCAGAAAGTTCCTGCCGTATCCGTCAGAGACTTCAACAATAGCTCCGCGCTTGCCAACTTTCTTTACATCTTCTTTAAGAATCACTTTCATCGTTCTCATCCTCCTTGTTGTAATCATCTATTGCACCGAGCAGCTCTTTCTTGAGATCTTCCAGACTGCACTTTGGTCTCTGCACTGCTGCTGCGGTCATATGTCCGCCGCCGTTCATATTTTCCATAATGACCTGCACGTTGATATGGCCGTCACTTCTTGCGCTGATGGCAGATTCATTATCCGCATCATTGGCAATCACGAACGCACCCTGTACACCTTGTACACTGAGCAGACTGTCAGCAACCTGGCTCATCATAGAGCGAGACAGGATATGATCCTTGACGATGGCAATGACGATGCCGTTTGGATACCGTTCACTGTTGACAGCGACCTGTGCCTTCAATGCGAAATCTTCAAAGGAATCCTTCAGCCAGCCATATGCCTTGTTCGAATCAGCACCCAGGTCCTTCAGAGCACTTGCAGCATCATACGTACGTGCACCCGTTCTCACACGCCATGTCTGAGTATCAACGATCATGCCTGTCAGCATGATGGTTGCACTGAGCGGTGAAATCTCCAGTGTTGTAGAAACATAAGGAATCATTTCCGTCAGCAGCTCACAGGTTGAGCTTGCGCCAGCTTCTATATATACTAATATTGGTTTAACACCCATTTCAGTACTTCTGCGGTGATGATCAATAATGACAACGCGGTCCGCCAGCTCCAGCACCTTGGAGCCATTGGACTGCTTGATATTGTGGTGGTCAGTCATGATCACCAATGTATTTTCACTGAGGTGGTTCAGTGCCTCGCCTTCAGTCACGAAGTTCACTTCCTGATTGACTGCTTCTGCATTTTCCTTCAATGCTGCACCCAGCTTTTCCTCAATGCCACCGGTCTTTGCAATAATGATTGCCGGTTTATGCAGGGACTCTGCCATTCTGGCCAGACAGATTGCACTGCCGATACAGTCAAAGTCTGCTGTCTTATGACCGCAGATGATCACATTGGATGAACGCATCATCAGATCACGCAGGGCATGCGACATGACACGCACACGCACACGGGAACGCTTCTCCGCAGCTTCCGTTGATCCGCCGAAATACTTAACGTCTTCGCCGTATGTCTGCATGGCGACCTGGTCACCGCCTCTTGTCTGTGCAAGATCCATCAGGTTGGTCACCATCTGATCCAGCTTTTCAAATTCACTGGTGCCTCTGGCAAACGCCATGGACAGGGTAATGACCATGTCCATCTTCTGTGCACCTTTTCTGACCTTTCCCAGAATTGAGAAATGATCCGCTGCCAGATCCGAGAAGATCTTTTCGTCCAGGACCAGCAGATACTTCGAGCTGCTCAGGCGCTTTGTAAAGATGCCGTGGGCAGAACAGTATTCCAATAACGGTGTACGCACAGCTGTATTGACAGAAGCTTCTTCTGTCTCATCGCCATACGCTGCACTTTCATCGTAGTTGTCCAGCGATGCCATGCCGATCACGACATGTTCATCATGATATTTTTCTTTATACTCTGTCAGCTCCGTGACATCCTTGAAGAAGATCATCGGTTCATCTTCCTTACGGTGCATTTCATAAACATGATTGTCCAGCTGAACAAAAGCTGTATCTTCTTTTCCTGAAATCAGATCATCTGCTTCTGGAATCCAGGTCAGTACTTTTGAACCAATGCGGTTAATGTTTCTTTCCTTGAATAATTCACTCATCCAAGTAATGACATAGTCATCATCATAGATAATCATGCCGACACCGCCGGTCAAAAATGCTTCGCCGCTTGCATTGCCAAGAACGCTTTTTACGCCCTCCGTCTGTTCCTGATAGTATTCATGAAACTTTTCGAACAGATAGAACAGGAACGCCGCTTCACTGATAACAACACACGATGCCGCAATCACATCAAAATGGAAGCTGAAGCCAAGTACCGCCAAGGCAGCCGCTTCGACAATCAGCACGATGATCATGAATCTTTTCAGATGTCTGATCTTCTCATTCATTTTTGAAGCCTCCCTGCATCATCCTGTGATGCATATCCGTTGTGATATATAAGAAACCAAGCAGGGCCATAAAATATTCCATGATAAAGACCAGGAATACAGCAATCACTGCCGGGAATACTTTTCCCATTCTGGAACGTGACGTGAGGAAGATCATTACAGCCAGCATTCCATAGAACATTAAGTAGAAGGTACCGCACATCCCAATTCCTTCCATTGCCATTTTAAGAGTGTCACTGCTGACCTGCCCGTAAAATGCATAGAAGAAGCAGGCTGCCATGGCAATTGCGACATAGCCGCTCCATTTCGGCGGGAAGTAGCCGTCAATCGGTGTACTTGCCGGTACGGTCATATGCATGCGCTTGAACATCAGACGGGAGAACAGATGCAGGACAAGTCCCTGCAGCACACCCGTCAATACAACTGAAGTGATCAAGATTGTCAAAATCAGCTGTTCCACATTCATCCCTGCCGGCATCGCAACATTCATGTTTGCGGACATCTGTATATACAGATCATTCATCTCACTTACTTCAGCCATGATGTCATAGCCGAAGAATGCCGCAAAGACGAGCGAGGTCATGACATTGACCAGCACCGAGGCAACGACTGTCCGCAGGATGATCTTCCGCATCTCAACATGATCATGCATCTGACATCCATACAGCATGCCCACCAATTCCTCACATGCCACAAGGACCAAAGTTGCCGGTGTCCCTAAAATAGCCGCCAGGATCACAATGGCCGCAAAGACGCTCCAGCTGTTCTTCCAGCCGTATTTTACGCCATAGAACACCATCGGCAGAGGAAACAGAAATATCACAGTTCCCTGCAGCAGTCCAGCTGTCTGCCGGTCAATCAGCAGGACAACACCCATGATGGCTGCCATCATAGCGCCATCTGTTAATTTTCTTACATCATTCTTCATCTTATTTTTTCGCATTCCACGACTAAAAAACGCGTTTTCTGCTTGGTACGATTATACCATAGAAATACGGACACAAACAAAAGGACCCCGCAATCAATGCAGAGCCCCTGTTCGAGTCCGTTTTCCAATCGATCCTTTGCGTCCCTCGTCAATGAATCAATTATTTGCTGGATCGCTTTTCTCTATGGAATAACGGCTTGAATCCATATTTCTACTTATATTTTAGGTCTTTAAAAAGCTGGAAACAGTCTTTTTCCAGCCTCTGACTTCTGCTATAATATTTCTAATATGAGGAAGAAGCGATTCTTCCCTTTTTTTATATCAATTTTTATATCAAAATCCCAGCTAAATGGTCACATTCATGTTCGATGATCTCAGCAGTGAAGCCTTCAAACTCACCAGTGCGCTTTCTGAAGGACAGATCTTCGTAAGTGACGGTGATCTTCTGATGCCGTGTTGTCTGACGGACACCAGTCAATGAGAGGCATCCTTCCGAAGTCTGATAGGCTCCAGTTTTTTTTGTAATGACCGGATTGATCATAACTAAGATCATCTTTCCGGTATCCACCGCTATCGCTGCCTTGGCAATGCCGATCATATTCATTGCCATCCCTACACAGCCATCATGATGCGCCCGCAGCGTATCCACTAGATCCTGTACAGCCGGCAGATCTTCCTTGACTGCCTTCTGTGCCTTGATTGACAGGAACATCGGGTCTTTTACGATTGTTCTAATCATTGCGCTTCCCCAGCCTATCAATAAAGATCCATAAACGGCAGTAAAGATACATCACAACGATCAGCATGCCCACATTGGCACTGACGATTCCCCAGCCCAGCTGCTCTACATTTAAGAATGGATACGGATATTTCGCTCCAGCCATGCCGAAGCCGTATCCGGCAGCTCCCATGATCAGAGCCGCAGCATTGTAGGCCATCGGAAAGATCATTGCATAGAGGATGTGTTTCTTGCGGAAAGTGTTCTTCAGTCCAATCAGATAGTCCAGGAACATCAATCCCGGCAGGACATACTGGATCAGCACCAGAGCCAGAAAATCAGGCCCGACCAGAGAGGAATGCATTGGTCCAAGATAGATCATGCCGATCAATGCCATCCCAGTCGCATTGATAAATATTGTAAAGCGCATAGCAGTGGAAATGACACCTCTGCCCCCGACCTGCAGATATCTGATCTCCAGCAGGTAGTACAGCAGTGCCCACAAGGCATTCAGCACAGTGAACATCTTAAAGGGATCCCATTGGAAGGATCCTTCGAAAACACCTGATGCCAGCACCAGTCCCACGACTATATCAATGACACACATCCATGCCATGAACATTTCTAACTTTCTTCTTCTCATAGAATGCCTTTATCGATTCCCATCTTCTTTAATACATGCGGTGTTTCCTGAATGACATACTTCAGGAATGTCCTTGCGGATAACGGCATATCGTTCTTGTTTACATACGCGACCGCAATCTCACGTTCTATCGGTTCTTTGATCGGCTTCAGTACAATTCCCTGGGAAAAACCTGTCACGACCAGCCGGTATAGGATGGATACTCCCATATTCTGTCTGACCATGGCCATGATGGAGTAATCATCATAGATGGTGTATTCCAGGTGCGGTTTCAGTCCATATGCCGCAAAAGCCTTTAAAGGTACACTGTTCTTTCCTTCATCCAGAAGAATGAATTCCTCTTTTGCCATATCCTTTAAGGAAACAGATTTCTTTCCTGCCAAAGGATGGTCCTTGGAAAGTACGGCTACCATGGTATCACGATATATGACTTCAGCGCTAAGATCATTGAAATATTCAGGATTGAGAAAGCCAAAATCAACAGACCCTTCCTTGATCCATGCGTGAATATTATCATAGTCGCCCTGCCGCAGGGCAAAGTGGACCTGCGGATAAAGTTCATGAAAGCTCTGGATCAGCAGCGGCAGCAGATTCCTGGAAACAGAAGTGATGGTGCCGATGCGGATGGTCTCATCCACAAGCCCTGACATCTCTTTCTTTTTATCTTCCAGGTTTTCCTCCGCTTTGACAACTGCCTGGATATACGGCAGATATGCTTTTCCATCTTCCGTTAAGCCCAGTCCGTCATGTCCGCGGTGGATCAGCTTCGTCTTGAATTCTTCTTCCAGAGAATGGACTGTCTGGGAAACCGCAGACTGTGAATAGCCTAATTCAGCAGCAGCTTCCGTAAATGAGCCCTTCTCAATCACTTTCATAAAGATATCGTATTTCGTCATAAGTTTTCCTTATTTCATCATTATAATTATTTGTTTTACTTATGTATAGTTTTTGCGTATAAAAGAGAAGATAAGGAGGGAACAGATGAAATTTTCTAAAGAAGAATTCAAAGCTGGACAAAAAGACGGCATCACCATTGCGCTGGGCTACTTTGCGGTATCCTTTGCCTTGGGCATTGCCATGGCCAATGCGGGCATCAGTGCTCTCCAGGGCTTTGTCATGAGCTTTCTCAATCTGGCAAGTGCCGGTGAATATGCCGGAACGCAGGTCATTGCGGCCGGCGGATCCTATCTGCAGATGGCGGTCATCACACTGATTGCCAATGCCAGATATCTATTAATGTCCTGTGCATTCTCCCAGAAGTTCTCGCCAGATACGCCGGTCTACCACCGCTTCCTGACAGGCTACGGCATTACGGATGAACACTTCGCCATTGCCATCTCAAGAGGAAAGTATCTGGATCCTTTCTATATGTACGGTGCCATGTCGTTATCGGTACCTGGATGGGCTGTTGGCACCATGCTTGGCATCATCATGGGCAATGTCCTGCCGGCACGGATAGTCTCAGCACTGTCCGTTGCGCTGTACGGCATGTTTCTAGCCATCATCATTCCGCCGGCTAGAAAGCGCACATCAATTCTTGTGATTGTTGCGACCGGCTTTGTCAGCAGCTATCTTGGCGGCGTGCTCCCTTATGTTTCTTCCCTTTCTTCCGGGACCAGGACGATCCTGCTGACCTTGCTGATTGCCGGCACAGCAGCCTTTGTTAAACCGATTGGGGAGGATGGACAATGAACAATAATGTCTGGATCTATATTCTGATTGCCTTTGGTGTATCCTATCTGATCCGGGTGCTCCCATTGACGTTGATCAGAAGGCCAATCACCAATCCCTTCCTGCGCAGCTTCCTTTACTACGTACCTTACGCAACATTGGCTGTCATGACATTTCCTGCCATCACCGAAACGACACTGTCCCCATACTCAGGACTGGCCGCCTTGATTATTGGCATCATTCTTGCATGGCGCGGCCACAAGCTGCCGACAGTTGCGGCTGTCTGCTGCATTACTGTCTTTCTGACTGAACTGTTCATCGCATAACAAAAACATGTACGTCATTCGTGCATGTTTTCTTTGATTTCATTCAACAGTCTTTGATCTTCTTCGCTCAATCTGCTTTCATCAAGCAGCTCCGGCCGATATTTCAAGGTCACTGCCAGAGATTTCTTCCGCCGCCACAGACGGATCTTTTCATGATCACCGCTGAGCAGCACAGAAGGAACTTCCATGCCATCATAGACCGCCGGCTTCGTATACTGCGGATATTCCAGCAGTCCGTTCTCAAAGGATTCCTCTTCTGTACTTTCCTTCTTAATGACACCGTCCAGCAGACGCACGATGGAATCCGTAATGATCATTGCCGGATATTCACCGCCTGAAACAATATAGTCGCCAATGCAGACTGCTTCATCAACCTCATCATTGATGCGTGCATCCATGCCTTCATAATGTCCGCAGAGGATGATCAGATGTGCTTTTGCTGCGTATTCATGTGCCTTTTTCTGGGTATACGGGACACCTGCAGCTGCCGATAATATCGTAAAGCAATCCGCGTCTTTGACAGCAGCCAGTGCCCTTTTGAGCGGACCAACACGCATGATCATACCTGCACCGCCGCCGTATGGAGAATCATCAATATCCCGGAAACTGCCATCGGCATACTGCCTGATATCTATGACTTCAATCTCCGCAATTCCTTTTGCCTGAGCATGCTGGATGATTGGTGCCTGCTTCAAGCTGTCGAGCATCTCCGGAAACATGGTCAATATACTGATCTTCATCACAGCTCTTCAACCATTTCAGAAACAGGCTTTCTCTGCGCATGCATGTCAGAAGGTTCGGCATCTGCACTTGGATAGCCGATTGGAAAAACAGCGAGCAGATCGAGATCCTTCATCTGCGGATACGCTCTCTTCAGTCCCTGGGCGTCAAAGTGACCGACCCATACCGTGCCAAGGCCTAAGTCCTGCACTTCCATCATGATATGTGTCGCTGCAATCGCTGCATCAACATCCGCAAAGTTGCGGCCGTCTTCTTTTCTGATCCATGCCTGATCAGGATCTGCACCTACAATCAGGATCAGCGGTGTAACAAAACGGATCCTGCCTGCATCTCTGACTGCTGCCGCTTTCTCATCAGCTGCTAAAAAGATTTTAAACGGCTGTTTATCAACTGCTGTCGGTGCCGCCTGTGCTGCCTTCAATATGGCATCAATCTTTTCCTGTTCTACCGCCTGCTGTGAAAAATAGCGGCAGGAATATCTTTCTTCTGCTAATTCTAAGAATGTCATGCATATCTCCTTTAGAAGCCGCCAATCTGGATGGTTGGATCCAGTGCAGTAATATACGGCTTATATTTTTCATATACCGCAGCGTGATCAGCGACATATGTATCATCCGTCATTTGACTGAACGGAACAGTCTCATAGTATTTCAGATCTGAAGTGCCGTAGCAGTACATCAGATCCGTTTTTACATCCTTGATGGTGATTGTAGACTGCCCGTCAGTAGTCGTCTTTTCGATATTCAGCGCAGCCATCATTTCAATCCGGGAATCATCAAACTGAGCGGCAACCAGATTGCCCAATGCATAGAAGCAGATGGTCTTATGATTATTCAGCCACTGCACCGGCCCGATGACATGCGGGTGATTGCCGATAATAATATCTGCCCCGGCATCTGCCACTTCCTGTGCCAGTCTCTGCTGTTCAGCTGTTGCGTCAAAGACATATTCGGTGCCCCAGTGCATGGCAACAATGACCACATCTGCCTGTTTCTTGGCAGCCTTGATCTGATCGACCATTTCCTGTTCATGCCCGTCAAAGCAGGCAACTTCATATTCTTTTCCATCCGGACACTGCAGGCCGTTCATCCCATACGTCCAGGAGAAGAAGGCATATTTAATGCCATTGACTTCGTGGATGGTGACTGCCTCGCGGTCAGCCTGTGAGGAATAGACACCGCTGGTCACAACTCCGGTCTTGGTCTTCCAGTAAGCTAATGAATTATCGATGCCTGTCTGGCCCATATCAAGAGAATGATTGTTTGCCAAAGAGACCAGGTTGAAGCCATAATCCACCATGGCATCTCCATAAGCCTGCGGTCCGTTGAACTGCGGATAGCCATGGATGCCTAATTCATCTCCGCCCAGAATTGTTTCCTGATTGTAGTATTCAAGATCATAAGCCTTGGCAATATTACCAACCCGGCCTAACAGAGGAGTGAAATCATATGTTCCAGCACCCGTTCTTGCGGCAGTTGGAATGACATCATGGAGCAGGGCATCTCCAACCATGAATAAGGAGGCTTTGGTCGTGACGGTCTCCGGTGTTGGTGAGGCAGTCGGTTCTGTTTCAACAATGGCATCATGGTTGGATCCAGGAATATCTTCCTTTGCATAATATCTGCATAGAATTGACGCGCCAAATGCACCCACGACCATCGCCAGAATGACCATGAACGCCAGCGTACTCTTGCGCAGTTTTCTTTTTCTCCGCTCTGCCATGATGATTTCCCCCTGCTTTTGTCCCTATCATAACATACAAAGAGATGGTTTTTTAGAGAGGAGTTTGTTATAATAATCGGGCTGATAAATCATCGGGATGTGGCTCAGCTTGGTAGAGCGCTTCGTTCGGGACGAAGAGGTCGTGGGTTCGAATCCCGTCATCCCGACCATATCAGCATGACCGCTGGAAACAGCGGTTTTCTTTTTCTCAGTAAAAGACCCACTGGATCACAGTGGGTCAATTGGTATATTCCTTTATGAAAATCTTTAGATATTCGCTCACACCGTTGTCATCATTGGAGCCGCACAGATCATCTGCAGCTTCCACTGCATCCGGTTCACCATTAGATACCGCAACACCCCATCCAGCTTCTTCAATCATTGAAATATCATTATGATTATCCCCAAATACCATTACTTCTGATAATGGAACAGACAGGGAATCTGCCAGCTGTTTTAAAGCATTTGCCTTAGTTGCTTCAGGTGATGTGATGGTATAAAGCTTTCCTTCCGATGGCTTGATATTCACATCTGGGAAGGTTTCAAAGAATGCCTGAACAAGTCCTGGCATTGTACCCTGTTCTGCTGAGTCGACCGTAATTTTATAGCTTGTCTCTCCAGCAAAATCAATTTGCGGCGAATATGGAATCAGATTCATCAGTCCGTTCAGTCTGTCAGCGAAATGCTGAAGGGTCTCTGTTGCCTCATTGATATAGACAGAACAGTCTGTATAGATTAGAAAAGGAAGATCATGATGATAAAGCCACGCCGCAATCGCCGGCAGTGCTTCAGGGGGCAGAATATTATTCACCAGTCTCTGTTCACCTTGATAGATATTGCCGCCGTTATCTGTAATATATGGAAGATCAATCCGCAGTTCATCGACGAACGGACGGATCAAATAATAATTTCGTCCTGATGCCAGACTGAAATCTATTTTCTTCTTTTTCAGAAGTCCGACAACATTCTTTAAACCAGAATCTAGATTCTTTTTTTCATCCAGGATTGTGCCATCGCAGTCACATACAATCAGACTAATCTTCTTATTTCTTGGCAGCCTGATAGATTGCTTCATCTGTGAGACCATATTTCTTCAACAGATCCTGGAATGGTCCGCTCTCGGCATATCTGTCCTGCAGACCGATCTTTTCAATCATACATGGCACTGACTTCACTGCCACAGAGGCAATCGCATCTCCCAGACCGCCGATCACATTATGTTCTTCCACTGTGATGATCCGTTTATGCCCCATCAGGACCTGCCGCACGCCTGCTTCATCCAATGGCTTAATTGAACATACATCGACTACTGTAGGATTGATCCCCTCTGCCTGCAGTCTGCGGCATGCCTTCATGGCTTCCTGAACTTCCAAGCCTGTCGCAAAGATGGCTGTCTTTTCTCCTTGATTCAGGATCCTGATCTTTGAGAAGTCGAACTTTGTATCTTGTTCATAGACATCATCGACACTGGATCTGCCTAAGCGTACGTAACAAGGATTCTTTGTCTGTGATACATGGCGGATAACTGCCTTTGTCTCAGCTCCATCGCATGGGACATAGACCTCCATGCCTGGGATGACCCTCATGGTCGCAATATCTTCAATGGCCTGATGGGAGACACCGTCTTCACCAACCGCAATACCTGAATGTGTTCCGACGATCTTCACATTCAGATGAGGATAGGCCACACTGTTGCGGATCTGCTCCCACGCCCTGCCTGTGCAGAACATGGAAAAGGATGACGCAAATGGGATTAATCCTGAAGCTGCCATGCCTGCCGCATGGCCGATCATATCTGCTTCTGCAATGCCCATATCAAAGAAACGGTCAGGACATGCCTTCTTGGCTGTGATGGTCTTTGTCGACCCAGCCAGATCTGCATCTAATCCGACTATCTTTGGGTTCTCCTGCATCAATACAGCAAGTTCTTCCCCATATGCTTCTCTCGTTGCCTGTCCCATATCACTTGTTCTCCAATTCCATCATTGCCTGCTTCATCTGTTCTTCATTCGGTGCCTTGCCATGCCATTCTGCCTGGTTCTCCATGAAGGAGACACCTTTGCCTTTGACTGTATCGGCAATGATCACACATGGAACGCCCTTCACTGTCTCTGCTTCCTTGAATGCGTCGATGATCTGTGCATAGTCATGCCCATTGATATTGATGACATGCCAGCCGAACGTCTTGAATTTGTCCCCAATTGAGTCAGGCCCTATGACATCTTCTGTCTTACCGTCGATCTGCAGACCGTTGTGATCCACCACTGCACAGAGATTGTCAGAAGCATAATGGTGCGCTGCCATAGCAGCTTCCCAGACTTCTCCTTCTTCACATTCACCATCTCCCAACAGCACATACACGCGATGATGATTGCCCTGCAGCTTATTCGCAATTGCCATGCCGTCTGCTGCCGCAAGTCCCTGTCCTAAGGAGCCTGTCGACATATCAACACCTGAGACATAGTTCATATTCGGATGTCCCTGGAGCTTAGAATCAATTTTACGATAAGTCATCAGCTGTTCTTCCGGGATGATGCCTTTCTCAGCCAGTACTGCATACAGCAGCGGTGAAGCATGTCCCTTGGACAGGACAAAGCGGTCACGGTCTGTTGTACCGGCATTCTCTGGCGTGATGTCCATTTCTTCAAAATAGAGCACAGTCAGAATATCGGCAGCACTCAATGATCCGCCCGGATGACCGGACTGTGCGTTGTATACTTCTCTCAAAATATTCTTTCTTATATTCAATGCATGTTGCTTCAATTCTTCAATCTGCATATTTTTCCTCATTAAACACTTCATCTAGCTGTTTTCTCAGAAAAGCGGATGCATTCATGCATGTTTTCTGCCAGTCTTCCTGGCCGACATACCAGAACTCACCAGTGAACATGCGTACACCAAGTTTCTTCAAGCAGCGGATATCATTACCATAATCTGTGTGCCCAGTGCCGAATGGAATCTCACGGTATTTCCCGGGAACCGTCTCTTTCAGATGAGCAGCCGCAATATGGCCGCTTCCTTTCATCAGATCATCAGTCACCGAAGTGCTGTAGATCAATGATGCATTGGTCAGATTGCCAATGTCTGGATATACCTGCAGGTAGGGACTGTTGACGGCATTGACATATATCATTGCCTTTTCAACAGTATCCATGAATGGAGTCTCCATCGTTTCAAAGCCCATCATAACTGACCTGCGTGAAGCCATCACAGCTGCTTTCTTCAGATTATTGATAAAACGTTCTCTTGTCTCATCATTGCCCGTCTCATAGTAGACATCATAACCTGCAAGCTGAATAATCCGGATGCCTAGATCTGCAGCAAGTTCAATTGCCTTGGCCATGATCTCCATGCCTCTTTTTTCAATTTCTGGATCAGAGGACCCCAATGGATATTTACGGTGCCCGCTGAGACACATCGTCCTGATCTGGACACCTTCTGATTCCATTGCATGGCGCAGTTCACTGCGTTCTTCCTGACCCCACTCCAAACGGGCAAGTTTTTCATCCGTCTCATCAATGCTGAGTTCCAGCCAGTCAAATCCGCAGTCTCTGCACATGTTTAGTTTTTCGCCAAGGCTCAATGTGTTCGGCATGGACTTTTCATACATGCCAAGCTGGTAATCACTTCTGGCCATAGTAAGCTCCAGGACCATGTTTGCGGAGATAATGTTTGTCGAGCAGCTCCTGCTGCATATCTTCGGCATCAGGATTGATAACACGTGTTTTCAATGCCATAGCTGCAAGTTCTTCTAAGACGACGGCATTATGGACCGCCTCATACGCATCTTTACCCCAGGTAAATGGACCATGGCTATGCACTAACACACCAGGCATCTGATCTGGATTGATCTTTCTTTCCTGGAAAGTTTCAACGATAACCTTTCCGGTATTCAGTTCATATTCCCGAGCAATCTCTTCCGGAGTCATTTTGCGTGTGCATGGGACGGATCCATAGAAGTAGTCACCATGCGTTGTACCTAATGCTGGGATATCCTTGCCAGCCTGTGCCCAGGATGTTGCATTCTGAGAATGGGTATGAACAACACCGCCGATATTTGGAAAGCATCTGTAAAATTCTAAGTGTGTCATCAGATCACTGGATGGCTTGTAGTGTCCTTCCACAACTTTTCCATCCATATCACAGACGACCATATCATCAGTACTCATCGTGTCGTATTCAACACCGCTTGGCTTGATAACGATAAGACCTTCCTCTCTGTCAATGCCGCTGACGTTGCCCCAGGTAAAAGTAATCAGATGATACTGGGGCAGAAGCATATTGGCTTCAAAGACTTCTTTCTTCAATTGTTCCAGCATGCTTATTCCCCCGCTGTTACTTTGTAGACAGCAGCTTCATTATGCGTATGGTTCGCCGACAGGATATAGTCAGCATCTGCTGTATGGACAAGATCAATATTCGCAGGGCCGACACCCTGTTCGATTACAATCGTCTGGAATGCACCGTTGATGTACTGGACCGCGAAAAGCTCCGCATTGACTCTACGGACACCGCCAATGAAACTGTTGACACCGCAGAGCGTTCCCCCGACCAGTGTGTGTGCAAAATCAATTTCTGTTGGATATGTATATACCCGTTCCCATGCATGATTCTTTTGTTTGTAGATATGGATCGTGTTGCCGTGGAATGGCTCAATCGTCATAATCTCTTCTTCACCGTCTTGATCAATATCACAGAGCGCAATTTCTCCAATCTGCCCTTCCATGATCTTTTCAACGCTCCATTCCTCCTGTTCGCCATGCGGCGGCAGCACTCTCAAGATGCCCTGATCAGATGTGAAATATCCACAGACCGTACCGTCATAGTGCCCGCGGCAGTAGCCGTGGTTTCGGTAGCATCCATCTGCAATCTGTTCGAGCTTGACACCTTCTTCAATATTCTCCGGAATGACGCCGACATAAATCTGGCCCGGTTCGCTCCAGTCTTCCTTGTTCTGCTTATTTCTAGCAATGGTCGCACAGATCAGATAATCTACATCGCCAACATGATAGATATCAAAGCGATGGACATACGGCAGACTTAGAAGATCCTTGATCTCCCATCCCGTTTCTGTCTTCTTTCCATAAACAATCTTGGCAAGACTTGGTGTCACCTTTAGATAGAATTCATTGACTGCTAAGAACTGGCCTCTTCTGGTCTGGAAAGGAATGATGGACATACATCCACCGCGGTCATTCCAAACGATTTCCTGATTGGCAAAATCTTTCCCGCTGTAGGATTTGCAAATGCTTTCTGGATTCTCACTTGCAAAGAATGCATACAGCTGATCATCAATTGTCATATGACTGGCACAGTAGCAGCGTGTAATATCATCTAGATGTATTTTTTCAAATTTCATATATCCTCCAAAAATGAGCAGGCTGCCGAACAATTCGACAGCCTGTCATTAGTTATTTTGCAATGCCAGCCTGCTTCAACAGATCTTTTGCTTCTGCATCCGACAGCACATTCTTCATGCCGCAGATATGTACGCCCTTTTTCGCTGCTGAATCAAACATATTCACGAAATTCAATGGGCAGAATACTGCATCATATCGTGAAGCAGCGCTGACTCCCTCTGATAAAGAACAATGATTAATTTCCTGTACGACGATGCCAAGATCTTTGCAAGCCTTTTGAACACGCATCTTCATCATCAGTGATGTTCCTGCCCCGTTTGCACATGCTACTAGTATTCTTACCATTTTTTATTTACCTTCTTCTATTTTTTAATTGTTTTTTCTTTATATGCTTCGTAATCTTCTACACACAGGAAGTATGTATCAGGATGCTTGCGGTACTGCAGCTGTGGAATTGCGAACAGTGCTGCAACAATGATCACGATACCTGCGTAGCTTAAGTACTTCATCAAGACTGTGAAGATTGGCCATACAACTGCCCAGTCCCACATGCCGAGATATCCACCGTATGCTGCCATGCCGACCCAAGTTGCAATAATTGCAGAGCCGAATACCTGGCAGAGACCGGAGATGAATGGGAATAACATTGCTGCCTTAGCACCGCCCTTGTTGTTGGCAAATACAGCGATTGTTGCGTTATCGAAGAAAACTGGAACGAATCCTGCGATAACAACTGTTGGTGACTTGAGGAGTATCAATGCAAGAATTGCAAGGAACTGTCCTAATGCGCCGAATAAGAAACCGATAGTAACAGCATTTGGTGAGCCAAAGCCGTATGTTGCTGCGCAGTCAATACCAGGAACAGCGCCAGGAAGGAAGCTGTTGGAAATACCCTGGAAGGATTCTGTCAGTTCAGTAACGAATGTTCTGACACCTAACTGCAGAATTGCTAAATATACAGCGAAGTTCAAGCAGGTGTTGACGATATACATTGTGAAGTCTTTTCCTTCAGCTAAGAACTTGGCAGAGATCAGATAATCCTTGCCTAAAATGAGAAGGATCGTACCAAAGAACAGTGTCATCAGAATAGATGTAGAGACCATGTTCTCATTGAAGATGCTCATGAAGCCAGGAAGCTTGATATCTTCCAGGCGCTTGGAGCTTTCTTTCCTGCCAAACATCTTTTCAGAGAGATAGGAGAAGAACGCAATACCGAACATCTGCTGATGGGCAACGCAGAAGCCGCCGCCGTCTGTTAAATCCTGTGTCAGTTCAACAGTGAGGTTGGAGCCGACTGCCCAGTACAGACCAAGGATCAGTCCCATGACAAGAAGAATTGCTGTGTTGTCTAATGCCGGGAAGCAGAACAGAATCAGCCAGAAAGCTGTCGAAGCCTGCTGCATCTGTACGTGCCCTGTTGTAAATACAGCTCTCATCTTAGTGATCTTATTGAGCTTGACTAATACAAGGTTAAAAATGAAGGCAATCAGGAGGAGCAGCATGACCTGTGAGAAAGTCCTGCCAAATTGTTCCTGTACACCGGCTGTAACTGCATTCTGTCCGAAGTATGGGTCAATGACCATGGCATTCAGATTGAAGCGGTCTTTCAGACCGACTAAGATCGGACGGAAGTTGTTGACCAATCCGCCGGAACCTACAGAAAGGATTAAATATCCTACTGTAGCCTTGATGAATCCTGCAAATGCTTCATAGAACGGTTTCTTCAGAAGCAGGTAACCGATAAATACGATAAGACCGATGAAATATGCTGGCTGGGTGAGAATGTTGGTCGCAAACCACGACCAGATGTTTAATAGAATATCCATAAATTCCCCTTCTGTTTTCAATTATGAGTTTTGGTATTTCTTTGCAACTTTCAGTAGATCTTCATCACTGTTGACCTGCAGCAATTCCTTAACAAGCTCTTCGTTCATCAGCATTTCGCTGAGTTCCATCATGTTCTGCAGATGCTGTTCATGATCGACTGCAGCAAGCATGAAGAATAAACGTGCATCCTTCTCAGGATCCCCTTCTGCGAAAGATACTGGACGATTGACTTTCATAAAGCCAATTCCCGTTTTGAATACGCCTTCTGCGTTCTCGGTAGAATGCGGCATTGCGATATCTGGTGCAATTACAATATACGGTCCATATTTTTCAACGCATTCAATAACGGCATTAATATATCTGTCATCAATGAATCCCTGTTTCTTTAATGGTTCCCCGCTGCCCCTTACAGCATCCTGCCATGTATCAAATCCCTCTTGAAAGCTTGTTAAATGTGATGCCACGATTTTATCAATTAACATTTATATGCCTCTTCTTACAAAATGCTCCGGAACGGAACGTTCGGTTCATCCGTGAAGCAGTCCTCAAACCCCCTTCTATAGTGGTACTGTTCCAAATCCTTATCATTTGGATATACAAACTTGCCGCCGACATCCCAGATGAACGGTTTGAAACGATACTGCAGCAAGTTCTTTCTGTACTCATACAGCATGAGGATTTCCTTTGGATCTGCCTTGAAGTTCGTCCATACGTCATAGTGGAAAGGAATGACGACTTTGCACTGCAGAGCTTCTGCCATGCGCAGAATATCGATGGATGTCATTTTATCCTGGTTGCCGATTGGATTTTCACCATAGGAGCCTAATGCAACATCAATGTCGTAATCCTTGCCGTGCTTTGCATAGTAGATTGAATAATGCGAATCGCCGCTGTGGTAGATGGATCCAGCTGGTGTCTTAATTAAATAGTTGACTGCTTTCTCATCCATATCTGTTGGGCATACACCGCGGACATCTTCATCATTTGTGACAAGGCATGTACGGTCGAAGGAATCCAGGACAATGATTTCAATATCCTTGACCTGGACATGATCACCAGGTTTGACTTCCCTGCATCTCTCCGCCGGCACACCATAGCTCAGCCACTTTTCAATGCACTTCTTTGGGCCTATGAACGGAACATCCGGTGCACAATTTTTCATTACTGCTGCTGCATAGAATGGATCGATATGATCGTTGTGATAATGTGTGCTTAATACAGCATCCACATTTGTCACTGCGAATGGATCATAGACAATCGGTGCCGCTCTTAAGTTCGGCTGTGTCATTCTGCCGCCAGTCATGTTTCTCATCTGATGGTACGGTGCCATTTCTTTTGTTTTCTGTGTGCGCTTGCCGTTGCCGAACCAAAAATCAACAGAAATATTTGTGTTGTTTTCTGTTTTGACCCAGATGCCAGTACATCCGATCCACCACATTGCAAAGGTTCCCTTTTCAACTACGGTGCTGTCGATTTCTTCGTTCAGCCACGTTCCCCATTCTGGGAATGCGCCAAGGATCCAAGATTCTCTTGTAATTTCATTAATTTTTGGCATATTTGATATCCTGCGTCTTTCTATACTCAAATGATAGGTACGAAACGCACATATAACAAGTGTATTATATGACCGATATGTTTATTTAATGATTATTTATCTTTTATGTAACCGCTTATACAATCATTTAATTATATATATTGACATTTTCGACCATATAAAACTATAATTCGCTCATAAAGGAAATCTACTCACTATGAACACAAAAAAAGGAGCTTCACTATCAGCTGCAGCCGCACGTATCATACGGATCATTATTTACTGTATCTTTATCGGTTATTCCATCATTCAGGTCTATAATGCGTCCACATTCAGTGCCCGCATCACATATGTCATCATCGCAATTGCGGCCATTGCAGGAACTGCATATTATGAAGTCCTACAGTACAACTATGAAAAAGCGATTTATTTTCTTAACTATAAATGTGATCCTGAAGCGGCTTCTGCTGTTTATGACCATCTGCAAAAGCTGGATTTTGCCGGCGGTTTCCGCAGCCGCCGCGTCATCTTTGATGTTTTGACTGATCTTTCACTGTACAGAGCAGAAGAAGCTGTTCAGCTGATTGAAAACAATGACAAGATCTTCCGCGGCACATTGGATCAGCTGCTGATCCGCAATGTTTCCCTCTTCCTTGCATATGTATACGCAGGCAACCGCTCCGCTGCCCGGCGGGCATATCCGGAAGCAGTCAAACTCAAAAAAGTAAAAATACGCGGCAGGAAGCTGGCTGCGCTGTATAATTGGGATGAATTAGAGGCACTTCATTATCTGGTTGAGAATGACTGGCGCAAAGCAGCAGCATCGTATCGTTCAGTCAAGCCGCAGTATATGAACAACCGCGAATTGAGTCAATACTACTACTATTATGCCGTATGCATGAAACAGAGCGGCAATATGTCAGAAGCTGAAGACTTGATTCAAAAGCTCTATACGATTGCGGGAAAACTGCCAGTCAAAGAGAAAGCAGAGGCACTGCTCAGATGAAAGTTAATTATTCGATTGTCAAGAAACGTAGAGACGACATCATGATTCTCATTCAAAAGCTTGGCAAAGTTGATGTCGATCAATTGAAGAATGAATTCAACGTTTCTGAAATTACAATCCGCAGAGACCTGCAGTACTGGGAAGATAAGGGAGCTATTCTCCGATATCATGGCGGAGCTAAACTGGTACAGACAATGGTAGGAAGTGAAGATTCACTTTTGACAAATGACCGTTACAAAAATGCAATTGCAAAATATGCAGCTCAGTTTGTTGAAGAAGGTGACACGATTTTTATCAACACTAGTTCAACCGCACTGTTAGTGATTCAGTATATTATCGGCAAACGCTGCACTGTGATCACCAATAATGCAAAGGCACTTCTGGTCAAACATGATTCGCTGGTATCTATTGTTTTGACCGGCGGTGAAATCAGATATCCGAAGGAAACACTGGTCGGTGACTTTGCCTTGAACAGCATCTACCGTGTCTCTACAAATAAGTGTTTTCTTGGCTGCAGTGGCATTACAGCTGCTGACGGCATCACAACGGCAATCCTTGCTGAAACAGCAATCAATGAATCTATGCTGAGACGCACCGTTGGTAAAAGATTCGTTCTCTGCGACTATACAAAGATCGGTGTCAAACACAGCTTTGTTTCAGGCGAACTCGAGAATATTGATTATGTCATCACTGACATCAACGCCGATGATGAAGAACTGCGTGCTATCGGTGAACACAACGTAAAAACGGTAAAGCTTGAACCGCTGCCGCTGTCAACAATCGAATAAAAAAATAAATCCTGCCACGCTTTGTGACAGGATTTATTTTGCTTAACCTTTTTTGATTTCTTGTGTTGAATAGTGCTGAATTGGTGTCCACTTGACCTTGGCAAACATTGCCTCAATAGTTAATGGCAGATATGTCAGCATAAATACAGGGAACAGCCATAAGTGCTTCCACTTCTTCCATGTTGTTGTCTGGATCCGCTTGCTTTCCATCATGATGGTCAGCCCACCGACAACAATCAAGCCAAAATAGAAGTTCAGCAGAGTCATCCCCAGCAGGACAAAGATCTGCTGACGGAAGACCATCTGCACATAGTACGGCATGAACCATGCGGCACATAAGACATAGGCACAGATGCCGATTGTCGCAACAGTCAACAATGAACACGGCAGGACCGTCATCAGGACGTCATAGCAGGCCAGCCTTCTCTTAGGAAGAGTGAAGATGCCTTTGAATAACTTGCCGATGTATTTTCCATCGATCTGATAGAATCCCTTGGCCCATCTTAATCTCTGCTTCCATGACTGCTTCATGGAAGAAGGCTGTTCATCGTAAAGGATTGCAGTATCGCAATAGCCGATTCTTAAGTTCTTTAATGTAGACGCAACTGAGAACTGAATATCCTCAGTCAGCAAGAAATACGGCCAGCCGTCATTTTCCTGCATGACCTTGTCAGAGACACAGAACCCAGTACCGGAGATCATGCACTGTGCACCTAATGACATACGTGGATAATTCAGATGTCTTGCCTCATGCATGAACCAGATGGAATAGGCAGTGGTGATCCAGTTGCCGTCATAGTTCTTGGAATTGCGGTATGTCGTGAAGGCATCGAACTTGCCGGTATCAAATGTCTTGTTGGCTTCTCTGAAGAATTCCTTGTCGACAATATTATCGGCATCAAAGACGATGTATGCGTCATAGTATCCAACGCCTTTTAGTTCCTTTACTTTTGCATACAAATAGTTCAAGGCATAGCCTTTTCCTACCTGTTCATGGTCTTCTCTTTCAAAAACATACGCGCCATGTTCACGGGCCACACCTGCGGTATTGTCAGTGCAATTATCCGCCACAACATAGATATCATAGCGGTCCTTTGGATAATCCTGACTTGTCAGACTGTCCAGAAGTTCGAAAATAACACCCTGTTCATTTCTGGCACTGATGAAGATGGCAAAGCGATGATTCTTCTTTGCGTCCGGAAGTACGGGAACATGACGATGAAAAATAGCATAAAGAATATATATGAACTGATATAAATAGAAAATCGTCAGTGCAATTGCGACTATAACGGAGAAGATTTGGAACATATCCAGGAATTTCAATGAAACCACCCTACCTTTCCAGGTCTATTTCAGTCAACCTGTCCTATAGTCTAAAGACATACCGCGATTTGTCAACCTCGGGCATGAGTAATCATACCATGGAATGTGAAGGTCATTTACTGAATTCGTACTTTTTGGTAGAATAGTCAAGCATGAATTTCATACTGTATCTTCCAGATATTGCCGTAATGGCGGCAATCTATATCTTTTTCTTAAGAAAACACTGGGCTGATGACTTGCCTAATGAACATTTTTTCTTTTACCTGGCCACTTGTTTTGTGTTCATTGTCACATTATCACCGTTCATTGTGGACCTTCCGCATTTATTCAGCGGTGTCTACAACCGCTATAACTTTGACCCTTTTGTGGACCTGCTCAACGGATATGGCAGTCCTCTGCAGGAATGTATTGAAAATATTGTGCTTTTTATTCCTTTTGCCTATACCCTGCGGTGGGCTACAAGAAGATCTTTATGGAAGACGCTGCTGATCGGTATCCTGTACAGTTTGATGATTGAACTGATCCAGCCGATGATCTCTGAAGTCAGAGTATTCGATGTCACCGATATCATTACCAATACGTGCGGTACATTGATCGGGGCACTCGGTTATTCGTTTGTCACACACATTCAGAATAAGTTTGGAACACAAGGCTGAGCATTCAGCCTTTTTTCATAACAAAAGGAGAGATCACTCTCTCCTAGTCTACTAAGATGCTGCCGCCGATAAATTCACGGATAATTGAATTATTGGCAATGTAGGAATCATCCTGAATGGAGACAAAGAACTCCAGGAACTGCAGCATTCTCTGTGCTTCAGCATATTCCGGCTGATCTTCATGGATCCCCTTTAATAATGGCTCAGCATACTTCTTCAATACTGCCAGTTCGTAGATGCACTGGCTGTTGAAGAAGGCATCTGCTTCACTGTTGTATGGGAAGATGTTGCGGTCTTCTCCGGCTCTGACGCTCGGCCAGGTGTCGATTGTTACAGCTGCACTTCTGCCGCGTGTACGGTAGTCTCTGACCATTCTTCTCAGCATACGGGCATCCGTTGTTGGAACGCGGTGATGCAGGTCAAGATTCAGCTGTGTCAATGGGCTGATATAGATCTTGAATTTTGATTCTGCCGGAATGCCTTCTGTCATCTCAGGATTCAAGCCATGGATGCCTTCAATGACAATTGGCTGGGCAGGTTCAATAGAAGTAATACGCTTGCCGAAGATCTTCTCGCCCTTGATAAAGTCAAAAGTTGGCAGATCCACTTTCTTGCCTGCCAGCAGATCATTCATCTGATTGGCAAACAGCCGTACATCTACGGCGCTCAATCCTTCCAGATCTTTTTTGCCATCCGGTCCGACGACCATATCCTCACGGTTCACAAAATAATCATCTGTGCCTAAGTACAGCGGCTTCAGGCCGATGACCTGCAGCTGTACACAGAGACGCTTGGCAAAAGAAGTCTTGCCGGAAGAAGATGGACCGGCAATCAGGATGATCCTCTTCTGCGCAGTCTTGATCTTCTCTGCAATCTCAGCAATCTTCTTTTCATGCAGAGCTTCACTGATCTGGATCAGCTGCTTGTAGGTATTGTTCTCAACACAATGATTCAGATCAGAGGCAAAGTTGACGCCGCACAGATTCTCCCAGTGCGTCTCTTCGGAGAATGCTTCATAGAGCAGGCGCTGTTCTTCAAAGACTCTGACTTCATCGGGATACTCTGGATGTGGAAAGCGGAGCAGTACGCCATTGCGATATTTTCTCAATTCAAACAATTTCAGATATCCGGTGGAAGGGACGGCATGATAATACTGCAGGTCTTCCTCCTCACCTAGACGGCATACCATCGCACTGGAAAGATCCGGTGCACTTTGATACAGATCCATTTCATCCTTGAGACTGCGGCGTTTGAGCCATGACATGACATCCCTGCGGTCCATGACTGTTTCTTCAATCGGCAGATCAGCTCTGACCGTTTCCGACATATCATTCTGAATTGTGCGGATCACTTCTTCGCTGACATTTCCATCATGAATGACAGTGAACAATCCCTTTGACAGAGAATTGGCAATCGTAACTTTTACATTCTTTCCTAATACATGATGGATTGCCGCACAGTACAGCAGGATCAGACTTCCCTGCATTGCCATATTCCCATAGCTGTTGGAAATATCACAAAATGTGAGCGTGCAGTCTTCATTCAGTTTCTGATTCAGCCGTTCATAGTAGCTGTCAACTTGGCAGGCATAGATCTGGTGCAGCGGCTTCTGCTGCAGTGCAGTCAATATCTTTTCCGGCGTAATGCCTGCTTCATATTCATTTTCTTCTGTTCTTCCATCAGGAAGAATCACTTTTACTTTGATCATTTGGAACCTCCATGATGATATCGGAATGTGCAGATATCATTTTCTTCTTTTATTTTACAAAATCCATTTTTCATCAGCACTTTTTGTGACCATAGATTCTGCTGATCGGTATGTGCTGTAAAGTCCTGGCATCCTTCTGTCCATGTGAGAAATGCACATACTGCTTCGGATGCATATCCCTGATGACGTTTCTCAGGAAGAATCCGATATCCAAGCTCTGCGTCCTTCTGATCGAGATGATAGATCTCCAACGTCCCGACTGCATTGTCATCTGCATCTGCAATTGTCAAAATCATTTCCTTCTTCTGGACATATGCACCATCGAACAGATGAATCATCTGCAAAGCCTGTTCTTTCCGCATCGGACGGTCAAAAAGAAAACGGAACTGGTCTGCATCTTTATCTTCCGGTCTTCTGATTACGACGTTATGATTTTTCAAGTAAGGATACGTCAGCATTTTCGGTCATTCATTTCATAACTGGTTTTATTATATGCTATATTATAGAAAATGATAAATCAGTTAGGAGTTCATTGATGAAAAAAATAGTGACCATGCAGGATATCTCCTGTGTCGGAAAATGTTCATTGACGGTCGCTCTGCCAGTCATCTCAGCCATGGGAATTGAGACAGCTGTTATCCCTACGGCAGTCCTATCAACACATACGATGTTCCATGATTTCACCTTTCATGACTTGACCAGCGAAATCATTCCAATCATGGATCATTGGAAGAAAGAACACTTCCATTTTGATGCAGTATATACCGGCTATTTAGGATCCTTTGAGCAGCTCAAGCTTGCCGCAAAATTATTCGACCGCTTTGGTCAGGGCATCAAGCTGGTTGACCCGTGCATGGCTGACAACGGCAGGTTGTATGCAGGGTTTACGGAGGAGTTTGCCTATGCAATGCGGAAGCTCTGTGCAAAGGCTGATGTCATTGTACCAAACATGACCGAGGCGTCCCTTCTGCTGGGCATCCCTTATCAGACTGAATATGATGAGAAGTATGTCCGCAGTATATTGAAGCAGCTGACCAAGCTGGGATGCAGAAGAGCAGTGCTGACAGGCATTTCTCTGGAAAAAGGAAAGGTGGGCGTCTATGCCTATGACAGCAGGAAGAACACATACTTCTCTTACTTCACTGTCAAGGAGTCTCAGAGTTTCCACGGCACAGGTGATCTGTTTGCCTCTGCTTTCATTGGGTCTCTGGTCAATGATAAATCATTCGAGCGCTCTCTTGAGATTGCCTGCTGCTTCGTCAAGAAATCGATTCATCTGACCTTGGCTGAAAAAGATCACAACATATACGGTGTGAACTTTGAACAGGCGCTTCCTTCATTGATCCGAATGATGAATGATTAAGAAAACAAACATACTCCGGCATTTCTGCCGGAGTATTTTCATAATAGTTCGTGGAAATGATGAATATATATTTTCTTTACAATCGTTGCCAAGATCATGTAGCTGACAATCAGCAATGCAAGCCATGCAAAGTAAACAGCAGGAAGTGCATGGAAGCCAAGCTGTCTTCCGAGTGCTGTATATGGAATTGCAGTCAGGAAGAAGATGCCTGAGAAGGAAAGCACTGTCAGCTGCCAGGATGCTCTGCTTTGAACAAATGGAATCTTCGGTGTCCGGATCATATGAATGACCAGTGTCTGGCTCCACATGGATTCGACAAACCATCCAGACTGGAACAGCGAGATGAATAATACTTTCCCCGCCGCATCCAGAGTCCCATAGCTGCCGCCGCAGACTGCTGGGCAGATCACAAAGAACATCAACAAGTATGTTGCCACATCAAATACAGAACTGACCGGTCCCATCCATAACATGAAAGTACCGATTCCTCCTGCATCCCACTTCCGCGGTGATGCCAGAAATTCTTCATCGACATGGTCCCATGGAATCGCTGTGCAGGAAATATCATAGATCAGATTCAGCAGAATCAGATGCACTGCTGCCATCGGCAGAAACGGCAGGAAGGCACTGGCAAGAAGTACGGACAGTGTATTGCCGAAGTTTGAAGATGCGGTCATCTTGATGTACTTGATCAAGTTGCCGTATGTTCGTCTGCCTTCACGGATGCCAGTATCCAGCACCATGAGATCCTTCTGCAGCAGAATGATGTCAGCAGATTCTCTGGCGATATCTACTGCCGTATCTACAGAAATGCCAACATCACTGGCACGCATCGCAGCAGCATCATTGATGCCGTCACCCATATAGCCTACATGATGTCCGTTTCTTCTTAAGCAGGATACAACTCTTGCCTTCTGGAGCGGGGACAGTTTAGCGAAGACCTCTGTCTTTTCCACTGCTTGTTCAAATTCCTCTTCACTCATCTTGTCCAGATCTGCACCCAGCAGGATGTGTTCTGCATGCAGTCCCACTCTTCCGCAGATATATGCGGATACATCTTCATTGTCACCTGTCAGCACCTTGACGCTGACTCCATGAGAATGGAGTGCCTGAATGGCTGGTGCTGCCGTTGCTTTCGGCGGATCCAGAAAAGCAAGATATCCGATCAATGTCATTTCACATTCATCAGCTGCCGAGAACTGTCCGACCGGTGCTGTATCATTCTTCTGTGCGACACCTAAGACACGCATGCCTTCACTGTTGAGCTCATTGACTTTCTTGCGGACAATTGCACGCATATCATCTGTCAAAGGCAGAACATCCTGACCGTATTCAACGTAAGAGGATACTTTCAGCATTTCTTCCATCGCACCTTTAGTGATCAGCTGTGTCTTACATGTCTGATCACTGACCAGGACACTCATTCTTCTGCGTTCAAAATCAAACGGCACTTCATCTACTTTATGAAATTTTTCGACAATCTCATCGTAGGTGGATCCTGCACTTGTCAGTTTCTTTGTTGCCTCAATGATGGCAACATCCATCAGGTTCTTCAGACCAGTCTGATAATAACTGTTCAAAAAGGCGTGGCGCAGGACACGGTCGTTGGAATTTCCGGTTACATCCAGATGATATTCCAGCACAACTTTGTCCTGAGTCAGAGTTCCTGTCTTATCAGTACACAGCAGATCCATAGAGCCAAGATTCTGGATTGAATTCAGATTCTTGACGATGACTTTCTCATGCGACATCGTAACTGCCCCTTTGGCCAGACATGTCGTCATGATCATCGGCAGCATCTCCGGTGTCAGACCTACCGCAACAGATATCGCAAATAATCCGGCACTGATCCAATTGCCTTTGGTAAAGCCGTTGAGCAGAAAGACGATTGGAACCATGACTGCCATAAAGCGGATCAGCAGCAGAGATACAGAATTGACACCCTTTTCAAAGGATGTCTGCGGACGCTGTTCACTGAGATGACTGTTCAGTTCACCGATCATCGTTGAATCACCGACACCTACAGCGACTGCAGATGCCGTTCCGCTCAATACAGTTGTTCCCATGAACGCCAGATTGCGGCAGTCCAGGACATCTTTCTCCAGAACATTTTCTTCCGGCATTTTCTCTACCGGTGCACTCTCTCCCGTCAAGGCAGCCTGTGAAATAAATAAGTCTCTGGCACTCAGGATGCGCAGATCTGCCGGAATGATATCGCCAGCGGACAGATGGACCAGATCACCGCAGACAATATCTGCGACCGGTATCTCCTGTTTCCCTGTTTCCTGTCTTTCGATGCAGGCGGTAACTTTGATCATTTCGTTCAGTGCATCCGTTGCATTCCCAGATTTTCTTTCCTGAATAAAGCGGATGACACCGCTCAGCAGAATAATCAGGGAGATCAAGATCACCGTAAAAGGATTCCGATCTTCCGGAGCCGCGGTGATAATATCCGTAAACGCTGATACACAGGCAATTGCAATCAATACAAACGTAAATGGACTGACAAATGACAGCAAAAACTGCTGCCATGCAGGCTTTTTCGCCTTCTTTGACAGCACATTTCTGCCGTATTTCTCACGATGATCCAGTACCTGTGTATGATCCAGCCCCTGAGCGGAGCATTCCCATTTCTTCTTGATGTCTTCTACACTTAAAATAGATGACTTTACAAGATCTTTTTCAATCTCTGCAACACGTTCTTTATTATCTGTCTGTAAATTCTTCTTCATATGCTGCTTCTCCTTTCATAGGAAAGTCAGCAGCTATGCCCACATCATCAAAAAAGACTGCCATGGTTCAGGCTGCTGTATTCCTTGTTACATATGTGGCACATACCGCCTGCTTCCATAGCAATCACCTTCTTTTACAAGTCTCTTTATTATGATGTTCTTTTCCTTCAACTGCAAGCGTAATTTCATACAAAAAAGCTGCCCTGTAAACTGCAGGCAGCTCTTCTGAAATATCTGTTATTTTCCAAATCTCGCCATCAGGCTGGCCATGGCATCATCCATGTTCAGCTCTTTCTTTTCCGGCTTTTTATCCTGTCTTCTGCTCTTATCATACTTCTTCTTGTCATGCGAAGATTTCTGATGTTTCATCGCAGCATCTCTCTGTTCCAGTTTGTCTAATGGGAGCAGGGATAACTGCACTCTGCCGCGGGCTTCATCAATTGCAAAGACCCAGACAGTTACAATATCACCAACTGATACAACTTCAGACGGTTGCTTGATGCGGTTCATAGACATATGTGAGACATGGACCAGACCATCTTCATGCAGGCCGATGTCAACGAAGGCACCGAAGTCAACAACGTTTCTGACTGTACCGCTCAGCTGATCACCAGCGTGAAGATCTGTGATATCCAGGACATCGCTCTTCAGCAGAGCTCCATCAAACTGCTCACGATAATCGCGCAGCGGCTGCTTGATTGCTTCTTCAATATCCTTCAAGGTATAGGAATCAACACCTAAGTCCTTGATCTTCTCTTCTGGGAAAGCAATATCAGCCTGTCCTAAGGCAGTGATGTCACATGCCTTCATGATCGACTTGGCAGCTTCATAGGATTCTGGATGGATGCTTGTTTCATCCAGCGGTTCGTCCCCGCCCTGGATCCGCAGGAAGCCTGCACACTGCTCATACGCCTTGGCACCGAGCTTCTTTACTTTCAGCAGCTGCTTGCGGTTGGTGAAGCGGCCGTTCTCATTGCGGTAGCTGATGATCTCCTTGGCAATGCCTTTATTCAAGCCGGAAATATGTGTTAAAAGATCGATGGAAGCCGTGTTCAAGTCTGCACCTGTACGGTTGACACACTTCATGATGGCTTCATCCAGACGCTGGGTCAGAGCCTTCTGCGGAAGGTCATGCTGATACTGGCCGACACCGATGGACTGCGGATCGATCTTGATCAATTCTGCCAATGGATCAAGCAGTCTTCTGCCGATGGATACAGCAGACCGTTCTTCAACAGCCATATCAGGGAACTCTTCACGTGCTTCTTCCTGTGCAGACCATACAGAAGCACCTGCTTCAGAAACAATTGCATACTGTACATCCAGATGGTTGTCATGGATAAGCTCTGCACATAACTTCTCGGATTCACGGGAAGCAGTGCCATTGCCGATGGCAATGATCTGTACGCCGTACTTCTGGATCAAAGATAATACTTTCTTTTTCGCAGTTTCAATAGCAGCTTCATCCGCCTTGCCGCGGAATGGGAAGACCTTATCAACCGTCAGCATCTTTCCGGTAGAGTCAATCACTGCTAACTTGCATCCATTGTAGAAGCCAGGGTCAAAACCTAAAACGATTCTTCCCTTCAGCGGTGCCTGCAGCAGCAGCTTCTCCAGGTTCATTGAGAAGATCTCAATAGACTTAGTCTGTGCTCTCTCACTTAATTCAGAACGAATCTCACGTTCAATCGATGGAAACAGCAGTCTCTGGCAGCCATCATCACTTGCCTCTTTCAGCTGAGCTTCCACAATCGTATTCTTCTGATGGGTCAGATTGTTCAAGGCATCACTCATCAGCTTCTCTTCATCAAAGACAAAGGAAACTGTGATGACCTTTTCTTTTTCCGCACGGTCAATTGCCATGATCCTGTGATCGGCCAGCTGAGAGATCTTTTCAGATCTGTCATAGTACATTTCATAGACATGGTTCTCATCCTTGGCATCCTTCTTAATTGCTGTCTTCAGGACACCAGCCTTCATGATGACATCCTTGAATGCCCATCTCTGCTTTGCATTGTCTGATACTGCTTCAGCAATAATATCTTTGGCACCCTGAATGGCATCTGCCGCTGTTTTGACTTCTTCCGTCACATACTTTGCAGCTTCCTCTTCCAAAGAACCATTTTCCGGCAATGCCAGCATCCAGTCAGCCAGCGGCTGCAGGCCAAGCTTGATTGCTGTAGCAGCTCTGGTCTTTTTCTTCTGTGCATATGGGCGATAGATATCCTCTACCTGTGACAGCTTCTCTGCTTCATTGACAGACTTTCTGATTTCATCGGTCAGCTTTCCCTGTTCTTCAATCAGCTTCAGGACATTCTCTTTTCTTTCCTTCAGCTTTAACTGATAATCATATTGTTTCTGGATGTAAAGGATCTGTTCTTCATCCAGTCCCTTTGTCTGTTCCTTACGGTAACGGGCAATAAACGGGACCGTATTTCCCTCCTCCAGCATAGACAGCGTATTCTGCACCTGACTGAGGGTAATCTTCAGTTCAGCAGCAATCGCCTTGATAATTTCTTCATTCATGATCTTTTTGACTCCTTTCAAGCTACTCTATTTTACCATGTCCCTATAAATAGTCATCTCTTGACATTTTTCAGTCTTTCAAAAGTGTTTTTCCAGCATTTACTCACATTGTTGACCAGCGGTCAAATATCATATATTCTAACAGTAGCAAGATCAGAATATTCTTCTGACCCAAGGAGGGGATATTATGCAGGCTATTATCAGCACCGTCATTACAGTCATCGTAATTCTTATTGTCATTTCGCTGTTTGTCTCAATGATCAACATTGTTCCGCAGGAACATGCCTATGTCATTGAAAAACTGGGTAAATACAGTGCGACATGGAATGCCGGCTTCCATCTGAAGATGCCGATCATTGAACGTGTCTCCAGAAAAGTATTATTAAAGGAACAGGTCGCAGACTTCGCACCGCAGCCAGTTATTACAAAGGATAACGTTACGATGATGATCGATTCTGTCGTCTACTTCAAAGTCATGAATCCGCATGATTATGCCTATGGCGTCGAGAATCCAATCATGGCCATGGAAAATCTGACCGCAACAACGCTGCGCAACATCATTGGTGATATGGAACTGGATACAACACTGACATCCCGTGAGACCATCAATGAACAGATGCTGCAGATCATCGACCTGGCAACTGACCCATGGGGCATCAAGGTCACCAGAGTTGAGCTCAAGAACATTCAGCCGCCTACTGCAATCCGTGAAGCAATGGAGAAGCAGATGAAGGCTGAGCGTGAAAAGAGAGCTGTTATTTTGACCGCTGAAGGTGAAAAGCAGGCAATGATCCTGAAGGCTGAAGGTGACAAGGAATCCAAGGTCCTGGAAGCAGAAGCTAACAAGCAGGCTACCATTCTTGCTGCAGAAGCTGAAAAGGAAAAGCGCATCCAGGAAGCTGAGGGTCAGGCTGATGCCATTATGAAGGTCCAGCAGGCTACTGCCGACGGCTTAAAGGCAATCAAGGATGCCAATGCAGATGACGCTGTTATTAAGCTCAAGAGCCTGGAGGCATTCGCTGCCGCTGCAAATGGACAGGCTACCAAGATCATCATTCCATCAGAAATTCAGAGTGTAGCAGGATTGGCAAAAGGTATTGTAGAATCCGTTAAAGAGTGACCTTATGGATATTGTGATATTTATTATCTTCATGGTCGTGCTGACGATTGTGATTGTCATACTGAGCTCACACTCAACACGTCTTACTGCCGGTATGAACAATCCGCCTTCACCGATCATCGAGAAGTCGCACACATGGCACGAACCTTCTGGTGAATACGGAGAAAACCACGCAGATATCGTAGATAATCACGTTGTTGCTCATCCGCAGCCGGAGATTGGCTATATTGTGTTGAACGGCATCAAAAGAAAATTAGAAGACTGTAAATGGCTGTAAGGGCTTTCGGGAAACCGAAAGCTTTTTTTGATTTGAATATGGTCAAAAAAAAGCGACACATCCATGTATTTTGTATTTTGACGGATATATGAGCATAACGGATAATTGCCCCGAAAGCAGTGTTTCCAGCTGCTGAAGAGGGGTATATCCATGAAGAATAAATTTGGCATTAAAGAAGTAGTTGCAGCCGGTATTGGAACCGCGCTGTTCATCGTTCTCACAGAGGTACAGATTCCAGTCAGAATCCCGAATACGTATCTCCAGCCTCGTATGGCAATCCTTGCGTTCATGTCAGCAGTTTACGGACCAATCGTCGGCACCATCATCGGTCTGGTCGGACACGTTCTGGGCGATGCCATCTTCTATGGCAGTGTCTGGTGGAGCTGGGTCTTCCCAGAAGCAGTCGTTGCTATTCTGATCGGCATGTTCTATCACAAGTATGCAGTACAGCAGGGCGGCTTTGACAAGAAGCAGATGATCACCTTCAACATCATGCAGGTTGTCGGCAACGCCATTGCCTGGATCGTTGTCGCTCCAGTTCTCGATATCTTAGTCTATGCAGAACCAGCCAACAAAGTATTCATGCAGGGTGCCTTCGCATTCTTAGGCAACATCATTATCATCGGTGTTCTCGGCACAATCCTGCTGGCAGGTTATTCTAAACTCGGTGGAAAATCTTCCAGTCTTTCCAAAGAAGACTAATCGATTGTTATGACGCAGAATCCCGCCAAAGAAAATAACGGGCAGAAAAACATTGTTCCAGCAATTGAGTTCAATCATTTTACGTTTCGTTATCGCTCACAGAAGGAACCATCCCTTCAAGACATCAACTTGAAGATCATGCCGGGCGAAAAAGTCCTGATCATAGGACCTTCCGGTTCCGGCAAGTCAACGCTGGCTAACTGTATCAATGGACTCATTCCATGTTCCTATCCAGGTGAGATCTCAGGCACCTGCAGAGTAGAAGGAGAAGATCCCGGCCAAGTCGGGATTTTTGGCATGTCCAAAAAGGTCGGCACTGTCTTACAGGATACCGATGGTCAGTTCATTGGCTTGACCGTCGCAGAGGATCTAGCCTTTGCATTGGAGAATGATACAGTTCCGCAGCCGCAGATGCACCAGCGTGTCAATGAAGTCGCTGAAACAGTCGATCTTGCCCGTCTGCTGCATCATGCGCCAGGTGAGTTGTCCGGCGGACAGAAACAGCGTGTCTCCATGGGTGGTGTCCTGATTGATAACGTTGATATTCTGCTGTTTGATGAACCGTTAGCGAACCTTGATCCAGCGACCGGCAAGAAAACAATTGCCTTGATCGATGAGATCAGCAAAGACAAGAATGTGACTGTCATCATCATTGAGCACCGTCTGGAAGATGTCCTGTACCGTGATGTCGACCGCATCATCGTCATTGGCGATGGAAAGGTCTCTGCAGACGAAAGACCGGATGACCTGCTGGCAGGTGATCTGCTGGCCAGATCCGGTATCCGTGAGCCTTTATATCTGGCTGCCATCCGCCATGCAGGATGCACCATCCAGAGCATGGATCATCCGCAGCATATTGCCACCATGGACCTTGCACCATATAAAGAAAAAGTACGGGAATGGTTCTTCGCTGAACCGCAGAAGCACTCCGTCAACAACAATCCTACTGTTTTAGAGATCAAGGATCTGTCCTTCTCCTATCTGGAGAATGAACCTGTCCTTTCCCATATTTCCTTTGCGGTCAAGCAGGGAGAAATGCTCAGCATCGTCGGTAAGAACGGTGCCGGCAAATCCACCCTTGCCTCTTTGATCTGCGGTTTCAACACACCGGACAGCGGCACCATTGAGCTGGACGGCAGCGACATCGCACCATTGTCCGTAAAGCAGCGCGGTGAAAAGATCGGCCTGGTCATGCAGAATCCAAACCAAATGATCAGCAAGCCGATGATCTTTGATGAAGTAGCTTTAGGCCTGTCCGTACGCAATGTGCCGGCAGAAGAGGTCCAGCAGAGAGTCAATGAAACATTGAAGATCTGCGGTCTGTATCCTTACCGCAACTGGCCGGTATCCGCTTTGAGCTTCGGTCAGAAAAAACGTGTCACAATTGCATCCATCTTAGTCATGAAGCCGGAGATCATTCTTCTGGATGAACCGACAGCCGGACAGGATTACTACCACTATACTGAATTCATGGAGTTCTTGAAGAAGCTCAATGAAGAGACAGGCATTACCGTCATCATGATTACGCATGACATGCATCTGATGCTGGAATACACCAACCGCGCGGTTGTCATCTGTGACGGACAGATGATCTGTGATGACACCCCTGCTGCAGTATTGTGCAGTGAAGAGATCACGGAACGTGCCTACCTGAAAGAAACATCGCTGTTTGATCTTGCCGTGAAATGCGGGATTGATGATCCAGCAGAGTTTGCCCAGAGATTCATCTCCTATGAACGGAAGATGAAGGACAGGGAGGCAGCTCATGAATAAACGGAAAATGCTCTCCTATGTTGAGAAGAATACCTGGATCCATGAACTGAGCGGTGTCACAAAACTGATCTTCTTTATTCTCTGGTGCCTGACAAGTGCATTGACCTATGACACCCGTGTCTTATTAGCAATGATCGTCATCATCGCAGCAGTCTTTGTATTCTCAAAGACTGAATGGAAGCAGGTATCTACCGTCTTCAAGGCTGTCATGTTCTTTATGATCCTGAACGTTGTCTTCATCTTCCTCTTTTCTCCATATCAGGGATGTGAGATCTATGGATCAAAAACAGTCCTGTTCCATATTGCCGGTGACTATGATGTCACTTCTGAACAGCTCTTCTATCTGTTCAACGTCGTGATCAAATACTTTACCATCATCCCATCTGTATTCATGTTCCTGGTCACTACTGATCCAAGTGAATTTGCCGCTTCGATGAACATGATCGGCATCAGTTATAAGTTTGCCTATTCCATTGCCATTGCCCTGCGTTATGTTCCCGATGTTCAGGAAGATTACCACCGCATCAAGAATGCACAGGAAGCGCGCGGCATTGAAATGAGCTCAAAAGCAAAGCTGAGTGACCGCATCAAGAATATTTCAGCGATCATCTTCCCGCTGCTTTTCTCAAGCATGCAGCGCATTGATGTTGTCAGCCGAGCTATGGAGTTAAGAGGCTTCGGCAAGCATAAGAAACGCACCTGGTATTCCGCACGTCCTCTGCATGCCATTGACTATCTGGTCATTCTCTTCTCTGTCTTATTCCTGATCTTGTCGCTCTACATTACATGGAAGAACGGCAGCCGTTTCTACAACCCATTCATGCATGCATAAGAAAGGACACTGCTTTCAAATAAGCAATGTCCTCTTTTTTTTATGCATTTGGCTTTAAGATTGGAATATATTGATACAGTGCTTTTGCAATACCGTCGTGATCATTGTCATCTGTGATGACATCTGCCATATCCTTGACTGGCTGCTGAGCATTTCCCATTGCCACACCAACACCGGCATACCTCAGCATGGAGATATCATTCTCTGCATCACCGAAAGCAATGCATTCCTCCGGCTTGATGCCGACTTTTGCCATTGCCGTTTCCAGTGCTTTTCCTTTATCAATGCCTAAAGCAGTGAATTCATAGTAGAAATTTGCTGTGAACATCATTGACAGCTTTCCTTCAAATGGAGCTGCCATTTCCTTATAGTGCGCCTGCAGATAATCACTGTCTGCAGCAGTCAGGATCTTATTGACGGGGAAGCTGGTGAACTCTGCCAAGTTCTCTGTTTCCATCAGACGATATCCATTCATTCTGGATTCATATTCAATGACATTGAATTCCCTGTCACCGTCATGGATCATGCAGTTGTATACATCTTCCACGACCATATGCGAACCATGTGTAATGATCGGCCTGACATCGAACTTCTTCATATGTTCCAGAACTGCTCTGGATAATTCCGGCGCAATTGTAACATCCACGTAGACATCACCTGTACTGCAGTCAACAACACGGGCGCCGTTATAGCAGACAAACAGTCCATGGTTTGTACGCATGTCCAATTGATCGCCATATTTGAAAATGCCGCGGGATGGTCGTCCGGAAGCGATGACCAGACGGATGCCGTATGTCTCCGCCTTCATCAGCACACGTCTTGTCTCAGGCGTGATCTCCTTGTTGTGATTGGTCAGTGTACCATCAATATCCAATAGAATTGCCTTGATTGCCATGTCTGTTCCCCCCATTATCGATACTGCATATAGAGATATGCCAGTCCTACACACCACAAGATGGTAAAGAACGGCACAAAAACTCTGAATTTCAAATGCTTGGTCTTATGATGAAATAAATACATCCCGCAGATGCTGCCGATACCGCCGCCAATCACTGACATCATGATCAGCGTGCTTTCCGGAATCCGCCATTGATGTGCTTCTGCTTTCTTCTTATCCATTCCATACAGGATGAATGCCGCCGCATTTGCAATACATAAGTAAATCAGGATGATCTTCCACATTGTCATTTGGATATTTTAACACACTGTTATTCATTTGGAGAGATATCCCAATGGCAAACTTACCGATTCAGCAGAAATTTAACATCATGGATCAGTTCTTCACTGAAACCGTCCAATTCATCAAAACTGATTGCTCCATCTTGAATCAGTTCAGCAATCTGGAAACCCATTTCATTTTTGCTCAGCATCAGCTGAACACCAGGCTTTTTCTTATCCCTATGCATACGTTTATCCAGTGCCCAGAACTTTTCAGATGGATGCATGTCTCCAGTCAGGAGTTTGACATATTCCTGATTCAAACGTTCCATATAATTTTCCTGCCATCCACCAATTCTGCTTTGAAACAATTTCCAATCACTTTTTGAATATTCCATTCGAACTTCATGCCTCTCAATCTTTCACGATTACAGCCTGGCTGCCATGTCCATTTGTCAGATCCTTGGTCACAACGATTTCTGTATGGATCCGTTCTCTCAATTCTTCCACATGCGATATGATTCCGACCAGTCTGTCATTACCGGATAAGGATGTTAATGTGCTGACTGCCAGATCTAATGTATCGTGGTCAAGAGTGCCGAAACCTTCATCAATATACATCGAATCAATCTGCACACCTCCTGCTTCCGCCTGAATCTCATCTGACATGCCTAATGCCAGTGACAGAGAGGCCAGGAATGATTCGCCGCCGGACAGGGATTTCACAGAACGTTCTGTACCGTTGTAGTGGTCGACAACATTCAGATCCAATGCTACGTGTGACTGCCGGTTCTCATCATTCTTCTGGCGGATCAGTTCATATTGTCCATTCGACATATGAGAGTAGCGTACATTGGCATATCTCAGGATGCGGTCAAAGTATGCCATCTGCACATATTCCTGCAGATTGACTCTGCTCATGCCGCTGAGTGTTCCATTAGCGGTATCAGACAGATTCTTCATCATCTGGTATTTCTCTTTGAGTGGTCCCAGTTTCTTAACCTCTTTCTGAATCGTATTCAGAGAGTTCTGATTTGACTGTATGCGTCCATGGATCTGACTGCATGTATTCTGCAGCTGAATCTGCTGCATGCGGGTCGTCTGCAGTGCTTCCTGTTCCTGATTCAGATCAATCTGTACTGACAAATTATGAACTGTCTTCTCCAGTTCTTTCTTGGAGCTTTCAGCCGTATCATATGCGCGCATGTCAGACTGCATCTTTCTTTCTAAATCTGCATACTGCTGTTCACGCTCTGCAATGATCTTCTTCTGTTTTCTGACTTCCTGCTGTGCTTCCGATAAGTCACTGTATGCAAGCTGTTTTGCGGTATCGGTGATGATCTGCTGCATACTTTCTATCTGTGCTGTCAAAGTTGAGGAAGTGAGCCTGCGGTTTTCCTGTGCATTCTTTTCTTTCGTCAGAAGAGCGTGTGCTTCCGGAATGGACTGACTGAGGGATTTGAAACGGTCTACCATTTTTCGGTTTTGAGCAATCTCTGTCTTCAGATTTTCATCTTTTTGTTTTGCCTGATTTGAAACAGACAACAGTTCTTCATAGAAATGTGTATCTGGCTCAGAGGCATTCATCTCTGCTTCTTCCGCGCTGTTCTGCAGATTCTGCAGGGCATCCTTCAGCTGAGTATTCTTTTCTCTTGCCTCACCGACTGCATCCTGCCAGTTCTTTTCAGATAGTTTTGCCTGTTTCTCTGCCTGGTTGACTTCATCTTCAGAAGGCGTCGTATGTGGAAGACTGGCTGGAGAAGGATGTTCCAGACTGCCGCAGACAGGACACCGCTCGCCATCCTTCAGCGAAGCAGCTAAAATCCCTGCCTGCTCATTGAGGAACAGCATGCGCTTTTCTTCATACACATGATGATCTGCTTCATACTGCTTCTGCAGCTTCAGGGCAGCCTCACCTGCTTCTTGATGATCCTTTTCTGCTGACCGATACTGACGCCAGCTCGCGGAGATTTTTTTTAATAAGGCAATCTGCTGCGAGACCTTCATCTGTTCTGTTGCCAGTACTGTCTGTTCCTGCACCGCTTTCTGCAGAGATGCCAGTTCTGCTTCATCTTTGGCAATCTGCTGGGTCAGCCTGATGAGTTCCGTATCATTCTTTTCCAGTTCCGCTTTCAGATCAGATGCTTCTTTTTTCTTGGTGGCAAGTTCATTTTTCTGATGATTCAGTTCTGTATATTTCGGCAGTGTCTTTTCCAGTTCGGCTGCCTTGATCTTCAGCTGACTGATGTTTTCTTTTTCATTGCCGGCTTCCAATGCCTGGAATGTTTTTTGTGATGTCTCTGCTGCTTCTTTTAAAACAGGCAGCTTTTCTTCTGCATCTTTCAGCTGATTTCTTACTTTTTCTGCTTCGGCTGCCTTAGCAATCTTCTGGTTGAGCTGTTCAATCTGCTGATTGATCTCACGCAGATGTCTGGAGGCCTCCTGATAGGATTGATCATCCTGGCTGATGAGAGCTGTCAGTATCTGCACGGCATCTTCACTGTTGACATCTTTACCGGCATCCTTCAATGCCTGCAGTTCTTCATGTTGATCTTCTGCCTGCACCGCATTGACCGCAAAGGAAATCTTCTCTCTGCCAGCTTCAACACTGCCGGAAAGTTCTTTTGTCATTTCCTGCAGACGCTGTGAAAGGAACCCATAGTTCTCGGTATGGAACAGTTTCTCAAACAGTTCTCCGCGTTCTCTGGTATCCGCATTCAAGATCTTCTGAAAGGAGCCCTGGGCAATCATTGCAATCTGTGAGAACTGATCTTTATCAATGCCAAGAAGTTCTTCCACAGCCTTGGTGACCTGCGTGCTCTTTTCAACAGTGTGCCCATCCGGATAAGTCAATTCCGCATACGCTGCCTTCTTGGTCTGCTTGACAGTCCCATTCTTCAGGTGATGCAGATAGCTGTAATCAGGATTTCTGACAATGCGATACGTCTTGCCACGATATTGGAAATCAAGCTGTACATATGTTTCTGTATCATCTTCTGCGTATTCGCTCCGCAGCATCTTTGGATCTCTTTCATCCCCGGAAGCTCTTCCATACAGCGCAAAAATAATGGCATCGAAGATGGTCGTCTTACCGGCACCGGTATCACCCGTGATCAGATAGAGGCCATTCTCGCCAAGCTCTTCCAGATTCAAAACTATTTCATCTGCATATGGTCCGAAGGCAGACATGACTAAACGGAGCGGTCTCATTGTTCGTCCTCCCATACCTGATGGATCAGTTCTTCCATCAATTTCATCTGTGCATCGTTCAGCGGCGCATGGGTGCGTTCTTCATAGAAGGTAGAGAAGATCTCCATCGGTGATCTCGTCATATCTTCTTCACTGACTTCAATGACAGAGGCATTCTGTGTCCGCCGGTTGTCATAATCCAGCTTCATGATATTTGGATAGATGGTGCGCAGATCACGCACGGCGTCCGGTACATCCTCTTCATCTGTCAGTGTTACATGCATGTAGTCTTCTGACTTGTCTGCCCGCATCAGATCATTGAACTTTCCTTTGATTTCCTTCATCTCATGAAGTGGATGCAGAGGAACATAGGTGATCTGAATATTTCCCTTTTCTCTGAATTCAACAATCGGAACATGCTTGATCTGACTGGCTTCTGAAAAGGAATACTTCAGCGGTGTGCCGCTGTATATCATTGTATCCCGGGACACTTTCTGCGGACGGTGGATATGGCCGAGACATACATAGTCATAGGCATCATAAACAGAACCGGACACCTGGTCCAGTCCGCCAACAATCAATTCTTCAGAACCGTTTTCATCGACCTGTACACCTGTAACGAACTGGTGAGAGAGAATGACATTGCGCACAGAAGGATCTACCGGATCAGATGCCAGTGCTTTCTGCACGGCTTCCGTATAGTCTCCTGCCTTATCCGCTTCTTCTTCAATATAGCGATTGACTGTAATTGGCCTGATGAATGGAAGCAGGTGGAAAACAATCTTTCCATATGCATCCTTCATTTCATAGGAAGGAACGGTCCCTTTATATGTGCCGGCAATATGGATATGCATGTTTTCGAATAAAGATGATCCATAGCTGAGACGGTCGCTGTTATCATGATTGCCGGCAATCATGAATACTTCATACTGTCCCTTCACAAGTTCATTTAAGAACCAATCCAGCAGATTGACTGCTTCAACCGATGGAACAGCGCGGTCATAGATATCACCTGCCATCATGACTGCCTGTACTTCATTGTCTTTTAAAATACTGAGCACTTCTTCCAGGATGTGCCTCTGTTCTTCAATCATTGAAAAACCATTGACTGACTTGCCTAGATGAAGGTCTGCTAAATGTGCTGTTTTCATGATTTTATTTTACTACGTCCTTCATTGTTTATGAAAACTCTCGAAGGAATTTCGAGAGCTTACTTTGCGATACGGAATGTATTCTTCTGTCTCTTTGCTACATACATTACGGCATCAATGCGTTTCAATATATCATCAATGCGCTGATCCTCCGGATTGAATCTGCCAGCGCCAATCGAGACAGTGACGGAAGTATACTGTTTTGTCTCAGGATCCATATATTTTTCACAGCGGACTGCTTCATTCACCTTCGCTACAACCTTATTGATATTTGCGTCAGAGACGCCCTGCCAGACAATGATGAATTCATCGCCGCCCCAGCGGATCAGACAGTCACGGCTGCGGATAACAGAAGAGACATTCTCGACAACACCTTTCAATACCTCATCTCCAAAGGCATGTCCATAGGTATCATTGAACTGTTTGAAATTATCGATGTCAAAGATGCCGATCAGGATGTTTGCTGTTCCTTGATGATATTCCTTCAGCAGCTGGTTGAGGAGCCTTGTCCCATAGACACGGCTGGAAGCATTGGTCAAAGCATCATAGTCCACTTTGATCTGAAGCGTATCTGCTGTCATTGCCGAAAGCTTCCTCTGTTTGCCTGCATACAGCACCAAAACAAGCAGACCGCTGATTGAGATGACATATCCTGCCGTGATCAAAGAACGGTAGGCAACACTGCCCATGATGCCTGATCCATTGACCGCATTGTAGTAAATGCCGCAGCATACGATCCAGTTATAGTCAGGATAGAGCTTCGCATATGTCAGTTTCTTTGATATCTTATCTGAGTTCAGCTCCTTGAAATAGTAGCTGTACAGGATCTCACCGTTCTCCTTGATGCCCTGCAGTTCCGTCAGATACGGTGTATCTCCTTTGGCATCCTTGGTATTAGTGGAAAGGTATGTTCCTTCGGTGTCTTTGAGGTTGGCATGGATCACCCGGATGCCATAGTCATCTCCACCGTCATAGTTCAATACTTCATTGATCCAGATATATCCATCATCCTCAAAGCTGTATTGATAGACCTCTTCCCGGAATTCATCGGTCACTTTCTTTTTCACATCAGCAGCAGTGTACGAAATCCCGGACGCCTTGAAATCAGCTTCCGCTTCTTTTTTCTTTTCGGAAATATTTACAATCGCATTATTAACAGTATCCTTCAGAAACTTTTCTTCAAACTGAATGCTTTTCTTATATGCGTTCAGTGAGAATACAATCTGTACAACAGTTGTCAGCGTTAAAAGAACAATGCATAAAACGATTGCCGTTTTAAAAGGTAGATCATTTTTCTGCTTCCCCATAAATATTCATACCCCATATGAATTTGATTAAGCTCATTATACCATTCGTTCTTCTGTTGAATGTGACGGGATTATGTGAATTGAATCATTGATTCACTGACGTATCTTTTGATATAATGCGTCAGTGACGCGAGGAATCTATGAGTATATTGACTGTTGAAAAATTAAATCAGAGCTTTGGCGACCGGGAGATCTTGAAAGATGTTTCCTTCCGCATGAACCGTGGAGAACATATTGGACTTGTCGGTGCCAACGGAGAGGGAAAGTCGACTTTCTTATCCATTGTGACAGGGAAACTGATTCCGGATGAAGGAAAGATCGAATGGGCAAAGAATGTGAAATCCGGTTATCTGGATCAGCATGCTGTCCTGGAAAAAGGAATGACGATCAAAGATGTGCTGAACAGCGCATATGCATCGCTCTACGAAATGGAGCAGCGCATGAATGAACTGTATGGAAAGATGGCTGATCCAGAGGAAGATATGGATGCCCTGATGGAAGAGGCAGGTGTCATTCAGGATCTTCTAACTGCGCATGATTTCTATATGATCGATGCCAAGGAAGAAGAAGTTGCCCGCGCCTTAGGAATTCTGGACTTGGGCATGGATCGTGATGTGACCGAGCTGTCTGGCGGACAGCGTACGAAAGTACTGCTGGCGAAACTGCTGCTGGAGAAACCGGATATTCTTTTATTAGATGAACCGACAAACTATCTGGATCAGGAGCACATCTCATGGCTCCAGCATTACCTGCAGGAGTATGAGAATGCATTTATTCTGATTTCCCATGACATCCCGTTCCTCAACAGCGTGGTCAATGTCATCTATCATATGAATCAGGCAGAACTGACACGCTATGCCGGTGACTATGACAACTTCTTAGAAGTCCATGCCGTACAGAAGGCGCAGAAAGAAGCAGCGTATGTACGTCAGCAGAAGGAGATTGCGGATCTGAAGGACTTCGTTGCCCGCAATAAGGCAAGAGTTGCGACCAGAAACATGGCAATGTCACGTCAGAAGAAACTGGACAAGATGGATGTCATTGAACTGGAACAGGAAAAACCGAAACCTGAATTCCATTTCCTGACTGCCCGAACGCCGGGAAGAGTCCTCTTTGAAACACATGAGCTGGTCATTGGATATGATGACCCACTGTCCAAGCCAATCAACTTTCTGATGGAGCGGAAGCAGAAGATCATTCTGACCGGTGCCAACGGCATCGGCAAGACCACTCTTCTGAAATCACTGCTGGGACTGATTGAGCCGATCTCTGGCAGCGTTGAACGCGATGAATATCTTGAGATTGGATACTTTGAGCAGGAAATTGCACAGGACAATGAAAAAACATGTCTGCAGGAAATCTGGGATTCCTTTCCATCCTGGAGCCAGTATGAATGCCGCAGTGCTCTTGCCAAATGTGGATTGACGACCAAGCATATTGAAAGCTCGGTCAGAGTTCTCTCAGGCGGAGAGCAGGCAAAGGTCCGCTTATGCAGGCTGATGAATGTACCTTCAAATATTCTGGTGCTGGATGAACCTACCAACCATCTTGATGTAGATGCCAAGGAAGAACTGAAGCATGCCCTGCTGGAATATCCCGGCAGTATCCTGATGGTATGCCATGAACCTGAGTTCTATGAAGGACTGGCAGACCAGGTGATGGACTGCACCGAATGGACAACAAAACTGTATTAGAAAAAACGATGATTTTGAATGTGCAGAACACATCCAGATCATCGTTTTTATTTACCTGCACCAGACAGCTTTGGAATCCTGATTGTTGAGGTCGTTCCCTGACCGATTTCACTTTGAATCTCCAGTGTACCGTGACACATAAAATCCAGACGCTTCCGCACATTATCAATGCCTACATGGATCTGGCCGTCATTCTGAACAGCTGCAGCATCAAAGCCAACACCGTCATCCTGAACAGTCAGAATATATTCATTTTCTGCTTCCTTAGCAGTGATTGTGATTGAACCGCCTTCTTCTTTCACCAGAAGACCATGCTTAATCGAATTTTCAACCAATGGCTGCAGAGAAAGCGCTGGAATGGTGAATGCATCCGTCTGAATATCATAGTTCACATTGATGCGGTCTCCAAAACGCCTTTTCTCCAATGCAATAAAGTTTGCTGTGTGATCCAGTTCCTTTGCGAAAGGAATTGGTTCTTTTATACTCAGGGAATCCAGATTGCCCCTCAAGTATGCCGCAAACTCTGCTGTGGTTTCCGCAGCTTCCGGTGCCTTGTCTTTGCACATGACACGGATGACAGAAAGTACGTTATAGATGAAATGCGGCTGAATCTGACTGATCATCATCGCTGCCCTGGATTCTGCCAGTTCTCTTTCTCTCTGTGAATATGCATACTGTGTATCCAGATATACTGTAAAGAACAATACCTGGATGGACAGCAGAATCATCAGTTCAAACAGAGGGATGGTCGGGAAGGCATCTTCAAAATCAATAGAAGCTATGTTAAACATAATAAACGCAATATAGGCAATATATTCTTTTCGTTTTCCAGCATCCTTTGTACGAAAGAGCTCAACGAATGACGAAATCATGGAAAAGACTAGATAGGAGCAGGCAACGACTTCCTGAATGATGAACAGGCTGCCCATCTGGTAGACACCCTGCACATCTGCATAAAAAATCCAATTTGTAAAAATCGATATCACTGTCAAGATGCCAAGCATAATCATTGGCAGATCAAACAAGATTTTGAGCCAGTGTTTTACCGGACGCCCGATACGCACTTCAACAAACTGGAACCAATAATAACATCCCATTGCTGTCGCAATTAATGACAGCGCATAAATGAACATAATGAAATAATGCGGGAATAGAATCATCTCTCCGGAAGCGAACGCTCCTACAATATCACTGGAAGCGAGTACCAGAAAACTGACAATAATCTTCATCAAGATTGGTTTTTCTTTGCCAATGTTGTATCCCTTCCGCAGACGGAATAGATTATTGAGCACAAATGCAATGCAGAATAATTCAACTAATATGTAGGAATAATATGGATTGTCCGTCATTCTTACTCAAAACAGCTGCAGTATACCTTTAAATCAGTACAGCCGCAGTCTTCTTCCCCCTTCACTCAAAGCTGATATACAAAAGAATATCATGTTCATTCTTAATTGATAAGCTGATTTCATGCTTGAATACACAAAAGGTGCACAGATTATACTGCTTGAGGGGATCTGTACACCTTCTGCCTAAGAAAGGAGTGTGAAAAAAGAATTTCTTTTTTCAATACCTGTCTTTATTCTATCTGTTTATCTCCACTGGTTCAAGTTAATCCGGCCATGTTCCGATCTGTGCAACCGTCAGCCCAAGGCAACATCAAGAATCATCATGACGCTGAAACCGACGGCAAAGAAGACAGTGCCGATGTTGGAATGCCTGCCTTCAGACATTTCCGGAATCAGTTCTTCCACAACAACATAGAGCATTGCACCTGCTGCAAAACTCAATAGATACGGCAGAATCGGTACAACAACATTGGCTGCCAATACTGTCAGAATAGCACCGATTGGTTCTACTGCACCGGAAAGAATTCCCAGGACCATTGCTTTTCCCTTGCCCATGCCTTCGCTGTGCAGCGGCATTGAAATGATAGCCCCTTCCGGAAAATTCTGGATGGCAATCCCAATTGACAAGGCCATTGCCCCGGCAGCGGTAATACCGGTGCTTCCAGTCAGCAGTCCTGCTAAAACAACGCCGACTGCCATTCCTTCTGGAATGTTGTGGAGTGTGACCGCAAAAACCATCATCGTTGTTCTGGCCAGATGGCTCTTTGGACCTTCTGCCTCATCAGAGAAACGGTGCAGGTGAGGAATGACCTGATCGAGGAACAGCAGGAACAGGATGCCCAGCCAGAATCCAACTGCTGCCGGAATAAAGGAAAGTTTTCCCAAGGTGCTGGACTGTTCAATAGCTGGAATCAGCAGGCTCCAGATGGAAGCTGCAGTCATGACACCTGCTGCAAATCCAGTCAGGATTCTCTGCACTGTTTCACCCAATGACTTTTTCATGAACAGGACACATGCCGCACCGGCAGATGTTCCTGCAAAGGGAATTGCAATTCCCCAGAATGTACTCATATCCATAGTTCTTAATCTCCCTTGAATCAATATTCTTTACCAATTACATCATCATTTTAAACCATATAGTTAGCTATTACTAACTATATGCCCAGAAAAAAAAGGCGGTAAGCCTTATAAATCTTCTGCACTTACCGTCTCTTCTTCTTTTGATTCATCATCTGTTTCTGCTTCAACTTCCTTGATCATGCATTGATTGCCGGTGACCAGCCAGGTATTGCTGCTGTGGCAGTATGGACACTCCTTGCCATACTTTATAGTTGGATATGTCTGATGGCAGTCGCCGCACATTGTTACCGCAGGAATGGTCTCCAGCTTCAGTTCACATTCAGTCAGCAGTTTGTGCTTGACGCGGAAATAGTTCCAGCAGTCTGTGAAGAGATCGGTAATGATGCCCGATACTTCTCCAACCTGCAGAGTAACAGAGCCATATTTTGTAATATGCTGTTCTTCTGCCATCTCATCCAATGTTTTGGCAAGATGCGTTACAATCCCCATTTCATGCATATTGTTACTTCTTATTATGCTTGAAGAGAATTTTCATTTCACGCTGAGCAGCATATGGCAGCACATACTTCATTTTATCTTCTGCTCTTACCATACGAGAAGCATCCGGAAGATCTCTTTCCAAGTGAATTGCATCAAACTCACATCTTGTTGTGCACAAGCCGCAGCCAATGCATCTGTTGAGATCCACGGTTGTCGCACCGCAGCTTAGACATCTCTTGGCTTCTGTCCGGACCTGTTCTTCTGTAAGAATCACGGTTGGATCTGCAAACGGATCATCGACCTTCTTTACACCAGGAGTCTGTCTCTTTGCATTATCATAACCTTCAACAAGAATGTTGTCCTTATCCAATTCGATGAACTCTCTTAAATCTCTGGCAATTGTCAAAGACTGACCTGGATGTACATATCTGTGCATGGACTCTGAAGCAAGCTTGCCTTCGGCAATGGCATCAATGGCAAATTTTGCGCCATGGTAGATATCGCCGCCGGCGAAGATATCAGACTGTGCTGTTTGGAAAGTAACAGGATCTGCAATGACCCCGCCGTTCTTTCTGAGTTCGACCTTTTCACCTTCGAGCAGATTTCCCCAAAGAGCAGACTGTCCGATGGACTCTAATACATGCTCACCCTTGACTGTAATTGTCTGGCTCTCGTCATACTGCGGATTGAATCTGCCGTCTTCATCCTTGACCTGCGTGCACTTCTTGAAGACAACACCGACTGCTCTTCCATTTTCAACAAGGATCTCCTTTGGACCCCAGCCGTTCTTGATCTCAATGCCGTCATTCTTAGCAAACGTGACTTCGGCATCAGATGCAGGCATCTCGTGTTCGCCTTCCAGGCAGAGCATTGTGACATGTCCGTCTGTCAGCCGGGAAGCAACTCTGGCAACATCAACAGCAACGTTGCCGCCGCCGATGACAATGACATCACCATTCATTTTTTCATCATGATTCTGACATGTACGGTTCAAGAAAGTAACAGCAGATTCAACACCTTCTGCGTCTTCCCCAGACACATTGGTCTTCCTGCCCCCGGACAATCCGATGGCAAGATAGAATGCCTTGTATCCATCCTGTCTTAACTGCTTGATCGTGACATCCTTGCCTACTTCAACACCGCACTTAATCTCTACACCCATCTGGCGCAGGACATCAATTTCAGCCTCGAGGACATTCTTCTCCAGAACGAAGTTAGGAATGCCGTTCATCAGCATGCCGCCTGGTCTCTGTTCTTTTTCAAAGACAGTGACGTCATAGCCTCTTTCTCTTAAGTAGTATGCACAGCTGAGACCGGCAGGACCGGCACCGATGATGGCCATCTTATAGTCTGGTCCCCACATGCCGCCGTGGTCTGTCTCACATAATGGAATATATCTCTTGTCAGTATCCAGTTCCTGAGCAGCGATAAATCTCTTGATATCATCGATAGCGACCGGCTGGTCAATAGTCCCTCTTGTGCATGCCTGTTCACAGCGCTTGTTGCAGACGGCACCGCAGACATATGGGAATGGATTGTCCTGCTTGATCAACTTCAATGCATCTAAGTATCTGCCTTCGCCAGCCATCTTGATATAGCCCTGCGAAGCTAAATGAGCAGGGCAGTTTGTCTTGCATGGAGCAGTCCCTGTTTCATAGCAGTTGATCTTCGCATCTTCACGATAATGGATGTTCCAGTTGTCTGCTGTCCATTTTGTCTCATCTGGAAGCTGTGTCAAAGGATACCGGATCTCACCCTGCTTTGTGCAGAGCTTCTGGCCTAATTTTGCTGCACCGACTGGGCATACTTCAACACACTTGCCGCAGGCAACACAGTTCTCTTTATTCACATGTGCACGGTAAGCAGAACGTGACATATTCGGCGTGTTATATAACTGTGAAGTACGGATAGCATTGCAGACACCAGGCGCACAGTTGCATAATCCAACGATTTTGTCTTCCCCGTCTATATTTGTAATCTGATGTACGAAGCCATGTCTTTCACTGCGTTCAACAACAGCCATTGCTTCTTCTTTGGTATTCCAGACGCCGCGCCCTGTATTGACGCACCATTCAGCTAAATCGCCGACACCGATGCAGCAGTTCTGTTCACAGGAGCCATCTCCTTCTCCGCGCATGGTCTGCTGTCTTCTGCATGTGCATACGCCGATGGAAATCTTACCATCGTATTTATCCAGCCAGTGGGAAATATGTTCAACCGATACCGACTGGCTTTCTGTTTCAATCGCCTTCTCGACTGGAATGACATGCATGCCTACGCCTGCACCGCCCAGCGGCACCATAGGTGTGATGCCTTCCAATGGCATCTGCGTCATCAAATTGAAAAATGTGGCAATATGCGGATGTTCTTTGATCAGCTCATCCTGCATCACCATGAATTCGGCAATGCCCGGGACAAAGATTGGAACATCATACTGAATATGATGATCTTCATTCTCACGATTCGTTTCAACACATCCGATCCAACAGAGGTGGTCTACCATCTTCTTGGCATCTTCTACGGACATATTGTTGCGTTTTGCAAGTTCTTCCAGATCCACATTTGTTCTGGTCTTCCCAAAAGTCAGGAGCATCTTCGCTTCTTCTTTGGTCAGCACTTCATCCAGGCACCAGACTTCTGGATCTTCCGGCTTGATTGTATGCGTCAGCTTAGCGGCATATCGATCTGTGATCATGCCTGCCAGCTTGATGAGAATCTTCTCTTTTTCTGGATCTGGGGCGATGTAGTTAGGATCTAGTTTGTAATCGCGTTCATTTGTCATTCTGTTCTTCTGTTCGTTCATATTAATTCTCTTCCTTCCATGTCCTGACTGCTTCTTTTAACCAAGAGATCCAGGCATCCATTCCTTCACCGGTCTTTGCTGATACAGGGAAGATCTGAATCGCCGGATTCAATTGTTTCGCTCTTTTTTTGCATGCTTCTAATGAGAAGTTGAAGTATGGCAGTGCATCGATTTTTGAAATGACCAATACATCGCTCTCGCCGAACATCAATGGATACTTGAGCGGCTTATCATCACCTTCCGGTACACTTAATATCATGACTTTCTTACCGGCACCGGTATCGAATTCGGCCGGGCAGATCAGATTGCCGACATTCTCCAGAAAGACCAGATCATTGTCCACTTTCATGGACTTCAGTCCTTCTTCGGTCATACCGGCATCCATATGACACATGCCGTCCGTATGGACCTGGATGCTTTCAACACCTAAGGCCTCCATCCGTTCCGCATCGACCGCAGAATCAATATCTGCTTCCATAACGCCGATCTTCATTTCATCCTTCAGTGCATTGATGGTTGCGCTCAATAACGTTGTCTTTCCAGAGCCAGGAGAGCTCATCACATTGATCAGCAGCGTTCCCTCATCCTTCATCTTTTTTCTTAATGCATCCGCATCTCTGTCATTGGATGCAGTAACACTTTCATGGAGTTCAATGATCTTCATCAGCGTTTCCTCCATTCTTCAATTTCTTTATGCAGCCAATCCACCCATGCCTCAAATCCATCACCCTTCAGGGAGGAGAGACGGAAACACTGAATCTTTGGATTCAACGCTCTTGCACGCTGTTCTGCTTTATCAAAGTCATAGTCAAATATGGGTGCAACATCGATCTTGTTTTCAATCATGACATCACTGACTTTAAACATCAGCGGATACTTCAACGGCTTGTCATCACCCTCCGGTACACTTAATATCATGACTTTCTTAGCAGCACCGACATCGAACTCTGCCGGACAGACCAGATTGCCGACATTTTCCAGGAAGACAACATCAACATCATCGAAGCCCATCTTCTCCAGTCCTCTTTCGGTCATATCTGCATCCATGTGACAGCTGCCGCCGGTATGGAGCTGAATGACCTTGGCACCTGTCTCTGCAATTGTCTTAGCATCCACATCAGAATCCACATCTGCTTCCATGACACCAATGCGGTACTGATCCTTGAGTGCATTGATGGTACGGACTAAAGTTGTTGTCTTGCCTGCACCTGGAGAAGACATCAGATTTACCAAAAAAACATTGCGGTCAGTTAAAGCACTGCGCACTTTATCAGCTTCACGGTCATTGTCCGCCGTTACGCGTTCCTTTGTTTCAAATATTTCGTATTGATTCATACAGCCTTCCATTCTTTAAAACATTTAACTAACACTATTTTATAAGATGGTGAATATTTACACAATGTATAAACGAAGACTTCTCACCTTACAATTAATCCCCTTTGTTTAGACATTCTCCTCAATTTCTTTTGTTTTTCACAAGCGGCTGCTTTCTCAAGAAAAAACCAGGAATCAATCCTAGTTTGCATTACTCTCTATGTTCCCCCAGACCAAAGGTAACAATATAGTCTGTCAATCTTTGAGCAAGGTCATCCGGATCTTTCCAGATGATGAAGTGGATCTGCTGAATATCAAAATGGACATTCGCAAAATCATCTGCCCGGCAGGTGAAGATGGTCGTCTTGCCAAGGGCTCTGGCGTAGCCTGCCTCATAATAAACTCCTGTATTCTGGGTCGTGAAGTCTGCCACAAAGAAGCGGCATGCCTCAATCTGATTGAACAGATGCACGATCATATTCTCGTTGTATACATCCTTGTCAATGAAGTACGGTATATTTCCGCTGTCTTCAATTCCTTTTTTCAGACCTTTTCTGACATCTTCAATGAAGTCATACTTCTTCTTGTTCATGCACATGCTGACAAAGACCTTGCCGCTGGTCTCCTGTTCTGTCTTCTGTGGAAGGGTGCGGCGATGATCTGCTAGATCCATCAATAAAGATTTCTGTTCATCACTGATCAGACCAGAGCTGAGAAAATCTTTTAATGACTTCAGATCTTCGCTTTTTTTCAGACCCAGGTAATCAGCAATATTCTGTGCACTTTCCTTGGTATCTTTCTTAATGGCATCTGCCAGTTTTTCAAACAATGCATCATTTTTCATAAATTCATTATGTCACGGGCATGAAAAAAAGAGAACCTGTTACAGTTCTCTTCGTGGAATTAGTGATGCTTGTATTCGATGACTTCGCCAGTATATGCCTTGCGGAGAATCTCCTGCATATCCTTGACCATTGGTACTCTTGGGTTAGCTGGTGAGCACTGATCTTCATATGCAAGATAGGAGATCTTTTCAACTGCAGCTTCCCAGTCCTTAGCTTCAACGCCCTGTGCACCGAATTTCATATCGATACCGACATCTTCACCAAGCTGACGGACAGCCTGGGCAAACTTCTCAACGCCTTCTTCAGTTGTCTTGAACTTGATGCCGACAGCTGCAGCGAGTTCGCAGTATCTTTCATCAGCATCATAGCACTGATACTTTGGCCATAAGCCTGGTTTCTCCGGCTTTGTACCGTTGTAGCGGATGACATATGGGAGCAGGATTGCGCAGCATCTGCCATGGACTAAGTGGAACTCTGCACCGATCTTATGCGCCATGGAGTGATCCATGCCTAAGTAAGCATTGGCGAATGCCATACCAGCCATTGTTGCTGCATTGTGCATCTTTTCCTTTGCCTCTTCATCAGCCTTGCCGTTGTGGACAGCTCTTGGCAGATATTCAAATACCATCTTGACTGCCTTCAGTGCCAAAGCATCTGTGAAGTCAGAAGCCATAACAGAAACGAATGCTTCAACTGCATGTGTCAATACATCCATGCCGGAATCAGCAGCGACCTTTGCCGGCAGTGACATAACTAATGCTGGGTCAATAATTGCGACAGTTGGTGTCAGAGAGTAGTCTGTCAGAGGATACTTTCTGTGTGTTTCCTTGTCTGTGATAACAGCGAATGGGGATACTTCAGAACCTGTACCGGAAGTTGTCGGGATGCATACTAAGTGAGACTTCTTGCCGAGTTCTGGATACTGGAATGCTCTCTTGCGGATATCCATGAACTTCTGCTTCAGATCATCGAACTGAACTTCTGGATGTTCATAGTACAGCCACATGCCCTTTGCGGCATCCATAACAGAACCGCCGCCTAATGCGATGATTGTATCAGGCTTGAAGGCTTCCATTAATTCCCAGCCCTTCTTGACTGTCTGAATGCTTGGATCTGGTTCAACATCAGAGAATAACTGATAGATGACTTTGTTGTTGCGTGCTTCCAGCTGATCGGTAATACGAGTGAGATAGCCTAATTCGACCATGGACTTATCCGTAACGATGAAGGCTCTCTTGATTTCACGCATATCACGCAGATATGTGATGGAGTTCTGTTCGATATAGATCTTGCTTGGGATTTTGAACCATTGCATAGTATTTCTCCTCTTTCCGATCTTCTTGATATTCAGAAGGTTGATCGCACTGACGTTGCCTGCTACTGAGTTATGACCATACGATCCACAACCAAGTGTCAGAGAAGGAATAAAGCTGTTATAGATATTACCGATACCGCCGAAGGTTGTTGGTGAGTTCCAGATCAGACGGCATGCCTTCATGCGCTTGCCGAATTCCTTAACAAGATTTTCGTTTCTTGTATGGATGGCTGCTGTATGACCAACACCGTTGAGCATCAATGTAGCTTCAGCCTTGTTGAAGCCGTCTGCAACATCTTCTGCCTTTTCCATAGCAAGAACTGGTGAAAGCTTTTCTCTGGATAATGGTTCGTTGACACCAGGTTCACTGACTTCAGCAATCAGGATTGAAGTTGCAGGGTCGACCTGGAATCCGGACTGTTCTGCAATCCATGCAGCTGGCTTACCAGCAACAGCACCGTTGAGTCTTGCATTCTTAGCTTCCGGTGTATTTGCATTTGCACCGAACATATATGTTTCAAGGAGCTTCTTTTCCTTTGGTGTGCAGAAATGAACATTGTAATGCAGGAACTCTGCCTTGACATCATCATAGATTTCCTTATCGACGATGACTGTCTGTTCAGATGCACAGATCATGCCGTTGTCGAATGCCTTGGACATTGCGATATCGTTGACTGCCTGCTTGATGTCAGCTGTTGTTTCGATGTATGCAGGAGCATTGCCAGCGCCAACACCTAATGCTGGTTTGCCGGTGGAATATGCTGCCTTGACCATGGCATTACCGCCGGTTGCAAGGATTGTGGAGATTCCATCAGCATGGATCAGAGCTGTTGTTGCGTCCATGGAAGGATTGTCGATCCACTGAATGCAGTTCTCTGGAGCACCGGCTGCGAGGGCTGCTTCATAAACGACCTTTGCTGCAGCAACAGAGCACTTCTGTGCTAATGGGTGGAACGCAAAGATAATTGGGTTTCTTGTCTTCAGGCAGATCAGTGACTTGAAGATTGCTGTTGATGTAGGGTTTGTAACAGGAGTGATACCGGCAACGACGCCAACTGGTTCAGCAACTTCCTGAATGCCAGTGACAGGATCATCACTGATGATGCCTACCGTCTTCATGTTGCGCATGTTGTTGACGACATATTCACATGCAAATAAGTTCTTTGTAGCCTTGTCTTCAAAGACACCTCGGCCTGTTTCTTCAACTGCCAGCTTTGCTAATACGCCATGCTGATCCAATGCAGCAACAGAGCACTTAGCAACGATGTAGTCGATCTTTTCCTGATCGAACTTAGCATATTCATCCAATGCCTTTAATGCCTTTGCTACTTTTTCATCGACTTCGGCGATTCTTGGAGTTTCGTTCTGAACTGGTGCTGGTTTTACAGCAGCTGCTTGTGGAGCTGCCTGTGTTTCAGCGGCTCTTGCTGGAGCGGCTTTCTTTGGAGCTGTTTTTGTCTTGCGCTGTACCATGTAATTTCCTCCTGTGAATCTTTTCACAACGACAGAGTACCATGCGAAAGTGCAGTCTGCAAGCCTTTTTGTTAAATTAATCACAAGTAAACGCTTTCAATTTAAAAATATTTTTTTGTATCCGCTTTCATACAAAAAACAGGCATTTTTACGTGCCTGCTTCTGCTGATGATACTATAAGTTTTCTTACTTCTCGATGCTTACAAATTTGTAGCCAGCATCTTCAACAGCCTTCTTGATGTCAGCTTCCGCGACATCCTTGTCGGTTGTGATGACAGCTGTGCCGCTGTCGTGAGAAGCGACTGCAGAAGTAATACCATCTACTGCTTCCAGTCCTTCCTTGACATGTTTCTCACACATCATGCACATCATGCCTTCAATCTTTACTGTCTCTTTCATCTGTTTCTCCTCTTCTTTCCTGTCTTCTTTGACATTGTTTTTATCTTCACTCATGTCCACTGGACATGCCGTTTGATTTCCATTCACTGCATTGACTGCTGTGGTGATCTGATCTGTACTTGGATCTTTCAGTGCCCGGTTCTTCATTGCATGATCATGTGAGGCATCATGGACTTTTACTAAGTTCAGACGCAGTGCATTCATGCATACAGTGAAGCTGGACAGTGACATGGCAGCAGCACCCCACATTGGATTTACCTGAATGCCTGGATAGAGTCCAGCTGCCATCGGAATCAAAAGTATGTTGTAGGCAAATGCCCAGAACAGATTCTCATGGATATTGCGCAGAGATGCTCTGCTGAGACGGATGGCTGCAGAAGCATCTGTGAGTCTTGAATTCATCAATACAACATCTGCGGAATCAATTGCTACATCAGTTCCTGCGCCAATGGCAATGCCGATGTCTGCTCTGGTCAAAGCTGGCGCATCGTTGATGCCGTCACCGATCATCGCCACCTTTCCGCGCTTCTGCAGATCAGCAATCACTGCTTCTTTGCCATCCGGAAGCACACCGGCAATGATGCGGTCAACACCTGCCTGCATTCCAATTGCCTTGGCTGTTCTTTCATTGTCCCCAGTCAGCATGACTACTTCAATGCCCATCTTCTGCATCTCAGCGATTGCCTGTGCAGAATCTTCCTTGATAACATCAGCAATTGCCATCATGCCAAGGAACTGATGGTCCTGCGCGAAGAAGACCGGTGTCTTACCCTGTTCAGCAAATGCATCACTTTCCTGCAGATACTTGGCCGGAATATCGATCAATGTGCTGAGATAGGAACGGGACCCGCCATAAATCTGATGTTCTCCTAGTTTTCCTTCCAAGCCATTTCCTGCGTGAATGACAAAGTCTGTCACCTTTTCTGCATGCATGTTATTGTCCGTGGCATGCTTTACAACAGCCTTCGCTAATGGATGCTCACTCTGATTTTCCAAAGAAACAGCTGTCTTCAATAAGGTATCGAAAGAGATACCTTCCGCAGTGACTGTATCTGTTACTTCTGGTTTTCCAGCAGTGATCGTGCCGGTCTTATCCAAAGCAGCAATTTGAATATGTCCAGTATTTTCCAATGCCTCTGATGTTTTGAACAGAATGCCGTTCTTTGCACCAACACCGTTGCCAACCATAATGGCCACCGGTGTCGCAAGACCCAATGCACATGGACACGAGATGACTAAGACTGAGATTGCTCTTTCCAATGCATAGGCAAGTGTCTGTCCCATCAGCAGATACGCTGCTAAGACAATGACTGCAATCACAATGACAGCTGGGACAAAGATGCCGGAAACTCGATCGGCAATACGAGCAATCGGAGCTTTCGTTCCTGCCGCATCAGATACCATCTGTATGATCTGAGCAAACGCTGTATCTTCACCAATCCTGACAGTTCTTGCCTTGAAGAAGCCGGACTGATTGATGGTCGCAGCGCTGACTTGGTCGTTGACTGCTTTATCAACTGGGATGGATTCCCCCGTCAGTGCCGATTCATCCACTGCTGAGGAGCCTTCCACAATGATGCCGTCCACCGGAATCGATTCTCCTGGTCTGACCGCGAAGATATCGCCAATCTGGACTTCATCAATCCCGACTGTCACTTCCTGACCATCTCTGATGATGACCGCCGTCTTCGGTGCCATCTTCATTAAATTCTTCAATGCATCGGTCGTCTTTCCCTTTGACAGGGATTCCAATGTCTTGCCAACCGTGATCAAGGCAGGAATCATTGCTGCGGATTCAAAGTACAGCTGATCATGATACAGCATCATCAGGTCCATATTGCTGGTGCCGTTGGTCAGAAGATATGTCATCTGATACAGAATATATAAGGACCAGCCAAAGGATACTGAACTGCCTAAGGCAACTAGTGCGTCCATGTTTGGTGCGAGATGGAACAAGCTTTTGAAGCCTGAGATGAAGAATGCCTTGTTGATGATCATCACTGCTAAGGCAATCAGCATCTGTGTCACTGCCAGACCGATATGATTATGATTCAAAAATGCCGGAACCGGCCAGTTCCACATATTATGTCCCATGGTGATATACATCAAGACAATCAAGAAGACAGCTGACCACAGCAGTCTCTTTTTCAGCTTTGGTGTCTCACGATCCTTTAATGCATCTTCCTCGGCTGCCAATTTTGATGATTCCGTATTCTTAACAAGACCGGCGCCCTTCTTCTCAGCACCATATCCTGCACTCTCCACAGCTTTGATAATATCCTGTGAAGAAGCATTTCCTTCCACGGAAAGAGTATTTGTCAGCAGTGAGACCGAGACATTCTTTGTTCCCGGCACTTTCGCAACTGCCTTTTCAACATGTGCCTGACAGGAGGCACACGTCATTCCCGTAACAATATATTGATCCATTGTGTCTTCCCTTCTACTTCATCAGCTTCTGCAGCACATCGCAAAGCTCATCAATCGTCTCATCTTTTCCGTTGCGTATATCTTCCACAACACAGCTGTGGATATGACATGACAGAAGCACTTTATTGAAGCTGTTCAATGCATTGGTAGCTGCTGACACCTGCATCAGAATATCAGGACAGTATTGATCATCTTCGACCATCTTCTCAATGCCTCTGATCTGCCCTTCTACTTTCTTCAGTCTTGTCAGCAGAGCTTTTTTTTCTTCATCCGTTCTCATCTTATGTCTTGTACCGCAGTGCGTACACGTCTGTTTTTTCATACTGGATTCCTCTTTCTTTGCATCTCTGTTATATACCCCCATGGGGTATAGTGCAAGAAGGATGCTCAGAAGAAAAAAAGCAGTTCCCTCAGGAACCGCTCTTTGATGAATTCTTCAGTTTGGTCTGTTCTGCATCATAGATGCACTTAGACAGTACTTTGTATAGGTTATCTGGATTGATCGGCTTGGTAATGTGTTCCTGCATGCCGGCTTCATGGCAGTGTTCGATATCTTCTTCAAAGGCATCTGCTGTCATCGCGATGATTGGGACCAGTCCTGCATCCTTACGGTCCATTTCACGGATGGTGCGGGAGGCATCCAAGCCGTCCATGAACGGCATCCGGATATCCATCAGCACAGCATCATAGTAATTTTCTGAAGATGCCTTGAACATCTCGACACCTTCTTCACCATTGGCAGCGGTATCCACATGGGCACCGGCACTGCTCAGCATGACCTTGGCAATCTCTGTATTCAACGGATTGTCTTCACACAGCAGGATATGCCTGCCGGCAAGCTTGATCTCGGCTTTATTCTCAGCCCGTGTTTTCTCGTCCTGATCTGCTAATATCAACGGCAGTTCAACTTTGAATTCGGATCCTTCGCCTTCTTTGCTTTCCACCGAAATCTGTCCATTGAGCTGGGTGACAATGCGTTTGACAATTGCCAGTCCCAGTCCAGTTCCCTGGATGTTCCTTGTTTCAGGACGCTGATCCTGTGAGAAGCTCTCAAAGATATGCGGCAGGAACTCTCTGCGGATACCGATGCCATTGTCCTTCACAGACAGATGACAGGTATATCCTTCATAATTCTTCTCATCCCAGCGGACGCAGGCTTCGACCCGGCCGCCGGAAGGTGTGTATTTGATTGCATTTGAAAGCAGGTTCAGGAAGATCTTCTGGAATTTCAGACGGTCAGTCCAGACAATGACATCCGGGCACTGCGTCAGATCTGTGACAAAGGTCAGTGACTTGATCTCGGCTGAAGGCTGCAGGGAAGTCAGCACTGCTTCTGACATGCTGCGCAGTCCTGCTGCTTCTGGAGAGTAGACAGATTTTCCGCTCTCGATTCTGGAAAGTTCCAGCGTATCATTCACCAGATCCAGCAGCAATGTACTGGACAGTTTCACTTTTTGAATGTATCCCTGCTTCACCTCAGGATCCTTTTCATTCAGCGCCAGCTCCGTAAAGCCTACAACGCCATTGAGCGGCGTTCTTAAGTCATGGCTGACACTGGACAGGAAGGAGGATTTAGCCTCATTGGCACGGTCAGCTGCCAGCTTTGCGGCACGCAGTTCTTCAATCTGTGCATGTTCACGCTGATATTGACTGGTCACATCCGAACGGCAGAGGAAGATCGTATCATGGTCTTCATTAAGATAGGAATACTGCAGGAGCTTATGGCGGTGTCGGCCGTCACTAGTAGTCACTTCAAAGGAATACTCGTAGATCGGTTTTTCCTTCAGTTCTTCAAGGATTGTTTCTAAGCGCAGCGCATGGCTGACAGCCTCTCGCTGGTCTTCCGCAACAACGCGGTCAACATCACCGTCAATCGCTTCCAGATAATCCTGATAATGTTCATAGCTCATACCGAACTGCATCGGCTTCAGACGGAAGAATCTTACTTTCCGTGACGGCACACCCAGAAGACCGACGATATCATATCCCAGCATCGTAAAGCGGCTGATCATCTGCTTCTCCAGAATCTTTTCGGTAATGTCATATGCATTCATGGAACAGATAATATGTCCACTCTGTGCAGAGACATACATCTGAACGACCAGGGAGACCCAGAACGGCATCTTGCCGTCTTCATCCCGCCGGTATTGTACAGCAAAGGAGGTATGCCCCCGCTGATAATTCTGGATCATCATTTCACGCTGGATCAACGCAGAGAATTTCTGACTGTCTTCCTCTGCATGCAGAGATACTGCAGCCTGCTTTACACATGCATCAAACGGAAGCGACGGATCGATATCCATGCCTCTCATTTGCAGTTTCTGATATGAAATAACTTTGTTGTCTGTCAGATCAACCAGCCATTCTGCAATCTTGTTTTCACTGCTGTCTAGATTCAGCAGATCCTGGCTTCCATTCAGACTTCTGACTTGATCCTCTGCTGTTTCATTGATGCCAATCTGTTTTGCACAGCCGGAAAAATAAACATAGATCAAATATGATCCATCAGAAAGTGCTTCTGCAATATTGCAGCAGTCCGCTTTTATATTCTCACTGCCATACAAAAAATGATAGGAAGTATGACAGGCGGTTCCCGGCTGTACTCTTGCATATTCCAAGGCATCAATGACAGTCCGGCGGTCATCTGCCGCAACAAGCTGCAGCAGATGATGCTCAGCATCCATTAATTCACTGCGGGTGCGGTGCAGGAGCCGGCAGAGTCCATCAGAAACTGCAAGCAGATCATAATTATCTGCCTGGGCATGAAGCACACAGAAAGGAATCGGCATATTTTCAAAAACTTTTTCCTGTTCTGGTGACAGGATGATTTCAGCAGTATCCATCTCTGCGCCCCCTTTCATGTGATGTATTTCAATGCAAATTTATCATAATTATCTAATATAACGCATCTATGCAAATTATAAAATCTTTGGCGCAGAATAACAATCAATTCTCCTTTGTTTCTGCAATTGAAAAGACTTCTGCTCCTCACAGAAATCTCTTCGTGTCAGATCAAGCTGCTGCCAGCTTCCCATACACAAGAAGCTTTCGCTTCTTCCCTCGATGTCACTATCATAAAAGAGGCAGGGTCACAGCAGGGTCACAAAATTGACCAGATTAGTCAAAACTTTGTGTATCCGCAGCTTCTAAAGCACTTTTCTGCCGGTAACTGCTTCAAATTGATACTTGACGATGCCAAGATCAATCATGGAATAGAAACCGCCGAGGGACTTTGCTGTCACCTGTTCTCCCTGCAGAGTGAACAGGAACTTCTGCTGATTAACGGCTGTTGGTGCCAGCATCACTGCTTCCATGCCATCCTTGAACCATGCGGGCATCGTTCCTTCCACCTGACATAGTTCACTCATCGGCTTGGAAGAATGTGCGGCACCCTGTACAGCTCCATAACCCAATGCGATGACACAGGCAATCTTTTCATCATTCTTCATGACACAGTGTTTTTTGACCGTACCCTTGGATACTGTCATTGCGACCCAGCAGGTATTCAAGCCCAGCTGCTGTGCTGTCAAAACAAGCTGTTCCCCATAATATCCTGCCTGTTCCTCCAGACTGCTGCTCTTTTTGCCAATCAAGGCAATATAGTTCTGCACGCCTGTGAATTTTCCATAGTGTGCCATAAAACCATCAAATGCCTGCGGTTCATGCAGTACCATCTGAATATGAAGACCGCTCTCCTGATTGCATGCGTCAATTTTTTTCTGCAGCTGAGATGCTGCTGTTTCATCAATTTTCTGATCGATGTAGCTGCGCACAGAATGGCGCTGCTGCATAGCTTCCTGAATTGTCATCATCATTTTTCACCTTATTTCAATCACCTTTCTTGTCTCTTGTGGATCGTGTGCTGCCAATATACCTAAGCACTTTGGATCCTGTCTCATCTTCTGCACCCACTGCAGAGATTCTCTCATCTGTTTCTGATTGTAGACTGGTCCTGGGATCTTCAGACTTTCCCAGGAGTCTCTGTTATAACCGGTATCACCGACCAGCAGGACAAAGCCGTCTTCACCAGTCACCTGAATGGTTGCTGATCCCTGGGTATGTCCCGGGGTCAGAAATACTTTGACGCTGCCGTTGCCATGCACATCCCAGGATTTTCCAAATGGTGCGGATGGATCATTGATCAGCGGCATCTGTTTGAGCGTGATATTCTTCCATGGGCGCTTCACATAGCGCACCTGTCCAGAATGGACTGCCCGCCATTCTTCCGGACTGACCAGGATCTGCTTCGCATCCTTGACTAAGCGCAGACCGGAATCATGATCGATATCCATATGTGTCATGAGCACCGTGATCTCGCTGGTCCTGTATCCCAGTGCTTTGATCTGTTCATCCACTGCTTCTCCCTGCGGCAGCCTCGGCTTGGAGGCAAACCACATTGGAAAGGTCAGTGTCTGGATGGGTCGTTGCCGGACATCACTGTCCCAGCCGGTATCGACCAGAATATTTCCTTTCGGATGGACAATGAAAAAAGCTTTCACCGGCAGCCAGATCCGTCTTTTGGCACTGCGGAAAAGTCCTGTATAGGCAATGGTATTCCGCGAGATGCTTCGATCAGGAACAGCAGGATCGACACCTACCTGTCCGCAGTTCAGTTCATAGACTTTGATCATCTTTCATCCTTCCATTCCTGCGGATATTGATTTTCAGCCGCTTGGCGTACGGTCCTGTCGACATGTTCCGTCAATTCCTTCAGACCGCTCCAGCATGTCTCATTGGCATCCACATAGTAATAGTTCATCGTCCCTGTCCGATGCATCTGGATCAAGCCGGCATCCTTCAGGATCCTTAAGTGATGTGAAACGGCAGGACGGGAAAGATGGGTCCGGGCCGTAATGTCCGGCACCCGCATGCCGACCGTCTCGTTTTCCAATAAAGCAATGAAGATCAGCTGTCTGGTCTCATCACCCAGGGCAGTAAAAACCTTCTGATATCTGCGGAATTCTTTCGCCAGTTTCCGCCGTTCCACTGTACATGCGTCCATTCTGTCTGCCTCCATCTAATTGGTTCGTTTGTTTAAACCATTATATCTTTCGAAATACAGAAATGTTCATTGGGAAAGAAAATCGATACCATTCCATGCATACAAAAAGACCGGCTGTTCACCGGTCTTCAGCTTTAATATTTTTGTGAGACAAGCTTCATGAAAGCACGATAGTCACGGATCAATGCATCGCACCATGCATCATATTCCGGATCTTCGATCTTGCATTCAGGATGTTCAGCAACATACAGCAGATACTTTTCAACGCCTTCCTTCAATCCGATCTCACAGCGGAAATCAGGAATGAGCTGCGTCAGCTGATACTTGGAATACATGTTGGAGAACTGCTTGTCACCAAGGATTGTTTCAATGCTGTCATACTTGGCTGCACATGCAAGCGTATCGGAAGAGATATGGCAGATCCGCAGCTTCTTACCTAACTGCAGCGCAATTTCTTCATAGATCATATCCCATGTAACAACGGCTGGATTGACTAAGTTGACCGTCTGGCCATTCGCTGCAGGATTGCCGATCATCTGTACAAAGTTATATGCAAAGTCATCTGCGTGCATCATATGCCAGATTGACTTGCCGTCACCATGGACAATCACGGACTTGCCGTTTACGATACGGCTGACAACACTCCAGCATGTCTCTCCCTTGATGCTTAACGGGATCCTGTCTTCTCCATATGTCTGAGAAGGTCTGACGATAACAACTGGGAAGCCGGATGCAGATGCTTTACGGAAGACATCCTCAGCTGCTTTCTTGTTCTGGCCATAACGGCTGAAACGGTTTGTCTGTCTGGAATTTTCATTCAGCCATACAATATTCTCATGATCAAAGGTGACGACCGTTGAGATGAAGAAGTACTGCTTGACTCTGCCGCTGAAGATACGTACTCGTTCAGCTGCTGTTTCTGCATCATAGATCAGGAAGTCTACGATGACATCATATTTCTCACCGGCAACTTCTCTTTCTAATGCTCCCGGCTCCTTGATGTCACAGATGATCTGCTTGATATTGACAGGCAGTTCTTTATGTCCCCTGTTCAATACAGTCACGTCATAGTTGATATCCTTTGCCAACAATTTCATTACAGATGTGGAGATTGTTCCAGTACCGCCAATCAAAAGTATTTTTTTCTGTTCCATACTTTGCCCCTTATTCTTACTGTTCTATTATATGACAAAAGCAGGCAGGACTCAAAATAAGAGAAAACATCCAGAGAAAATGTATTGTATGATAGTAAAGAGGACGATATGGAAGAATACTCGATCATGACTCTGAATCTGTTGACTGACCACTTATTTCTGAATGGAAATCAGCGTTTTTCAAAGCGGGCGGAAGCAGTCAGCGAGATGATCCAGGAACTGCATCCAGATTTGATCGGTGTTCAGGAACTGACCAGGACAATGTTCCCTTATTTGCAGCAGGTGTTCAAGGACTACGGCATCTTTGGGGATTCCCGGCATTCTCTGCTCAATGATGAATACTGTTCAATCCTGTATCGGAAAGACAAGTTTGAACTGATCGGCGGCGATACGAAATGGCTCTCACACACTCCAGATCAGGAAGGTTCAAAGCTGGTGAAGTCAGTCTATCCGCGCATTGTGACATTCGCCTATTTCAAAAATCTTGAAACAGAAGAGATTTTTACTTTTGCCAACACACATCTGGATTTCGGCCTGCCATCCATCCGCAATGAACAGGCAGAGATTCTTGCCAGGATCTTAGTGGAACGCGAAAAAGGAAGCTGTATGTTCGTGACCGGCGACTTCAACACAACACATGATTCAGATGCCCTGCACCTGTTCCAGAAAGCACATCTGGTGGATACTGTGAAGGATGAACTGGGTTCTACTCTCCGCGGCAAGATTGGTTCTAAAACAAAGAAGGATCATCCGATTGACCATATCTATGTATCCAAAGGAATCTCCGTATTGAATGTACGCAAGATCCATAAAAAGTATCAAGGCATCTATCCTTCTGATCATTATCCATTGATTGCCTATATTGCCATATAAAAAGACTTCAGTTTTGATCTGAAGTCTCTTTTTGTTATGCAGCTAAATGCTGATTGACGTAAGCAATGATGTTGGAAGCGTTGGCGTAAGTCTCTGCCTTCTCGCCATCTACAGCAACCAGTGTAGGCGCCTGCATGATGTCATACTTTCTTGCCAGATCCGGATGTTCCTCGGCATCGACAATTGTATAGGAGAAGTTCTTTTCACCAAGCATCTGCTTGATCATTTTGCAGTTCGGGCATGTCTTTGTAGTGAACAGCAGGAATTCCTTAGGTTCAGAAACACTGACTGGCTTCTGTTCCTGTTCACGGAATGAAGATACTGTATTGGCAGTGCTGACATCTACTTTGTACGTTCTTCTGTCCTTGAACTCCTGTGATTTGCCAGCATTCCAGTTCTTGACTGGACGGTAGTAGCCGGTAATACGGGAATAGACTTCTGTCTCAGCACCGCATTTCGGACACTTCCAGACTTCACCAGGAATATAGCCGTCATTTGCACAGACACTGTAAGTTGGTGAGAGTGTGTAGTAAGGCAGCTTGTAGTTCTGGGCAATCTTGCGGACCAGTGTCGCAGCTGCTTTCCAGTCTGACAGACGTTCGCCTAAGAAGGCATGGAAGACAGTGCCTGATGTATACAGCGTCTGCAGCGGATCCTGTACATCCAGAGCTGTGAAGATATCATCGGTATAGCCGACTGGCAAGTGTGAGCTGTTGGTATAGTACGGTGTACCGTTCATGTTGGCTGTAATGATGTCTGGATACTTCTCAACGTCATGTTTTGCCAGACGGTATGTTGTAGATTCTGCCGGTGTTGCTTCAAGGTTGTACAGATCACCGTACTGTTCCTGATAGTCAGACAGACGGTTTCTCATATGGTTGAGCACTTCTGCCGCGAACTTCTGTGTTTCTTCATGCGTCAGATCCATGTGGAGCCAGTTTGCATTCAGTCCCACTTCATTCATGCCAATCAGACCGATGGTGCTGAAATGGTTGCTGAAGGAACCTAAGTATCTCTTTGTATATGGATAGAGACCGCCTTCCAGAAGCTTTGTGATGACTGTTCTCTTTGTCTTCAAGGAACGGGCACTGATATCCATGATGTGATCCAGTTTCTTATAGAAGTCTTCCTTGTCCTTGGCAAGATATGCAATTCTAGGAAGATTGATCGTAACGACACCGACAGAACCTGTTGATTCGCCAGAACCAAAGAAGCCGCCGCTCTTCTTTCTTAATTCACGCAGATCAAGACGCAGTCTGCAGCACATGGAACGGACATCACTTGGCTTCATGTCAGAGTTGACATAGTTGGAGAAGTAAGGTGTTCCATATTTCGCTGTCATTTCAAACAGCAGACGGTTGTTCTCTGTATCTGACCAGTCGAAGTCAGGTGTAATGGAATAAGTTGGAATTGGATACTGGAAGCCTCTGCCGTTGTAGTCACCTTCGACCATTGTTTCGATGAAGGCTTTGTTGACCATATCCATTTCCTTCTTGCAGTCTTTATACTTGAAGTCCATTTCCTTGCCGCCGACAAGTGCAGGAAGCTCTGCCAAGTCATCCGGTACTGTCCAGTCCAGAGTGATATTGGTGAACGGTGCCTGTGTGCCCCATCTGGACGGTGTGTTGACGCCGTAGATGAAGGACTGTACACACTGCTTGACTTCTTTATAGGACAGATCATCCTTCTTTACGAATGGTGCTAAGTATGTATCGAAGGAAGAGAATGCCTGGGCACCCGCCCATTCATTCTGCATGATGCCTAAGAAGTTGACCATCTGGTTGCATAATGTGCTCAGATGATTTGCCGGACCGCTGGTGATCTTGCCTGGAACTCCGCCAAGGCCTTCCTGGATCAGCTGCTTTAAGGACCAGCCTGCGCAGTATCCTGTCAGCATCGACAGATCATGGATATGAATGTCGCCGCTGCGGTGTGCATCTGCAATCTCCTGATCATAGACTTCACTCAGCCAGTAGTTGGCAGTGATGGCACCTGAGTTGGAAAGAATCAGACCGCCGACAGAATATGTCACCGTGCTGTTCTCCTTGACTCGCCAGTCCAATGCCTTCAGATAGCTGTCGACCAGTTTCTTATAGTCGAGCGATGTGCTCATGACATTGCGGATGTTCTGTCTCTGTTTTCGATATAAGATGTATGCTTTTGCAACATCTGCATATCCTGCTTCTGACAATACCTTTTCAGCAGAGTCCTGAATATCTTCAACATCAATGACGTCATCCTTGATCTTCTTTTCAAAATCACTGGTGACACGAAGCGCAACTAAACTGATGACACTGTCATCATAATTGCGTCCGCATGCATCAAATGCCTTTCTGACTGCATCTGAAATTTTCTGGATGTTGAAATCTGCAATTTTACCGTCTCTCTTTTTTACCTTGTACATCCTAGTTCTCCTTCAGTCCCCTGCATTCTGTGCCAGGAATGATCTTGGCAACAGCATCTCTGAGTTCTCTCATTTCATCCGCCGTATATGCGGTATAACAGCCTTCCTGGATCAGATTTCCACTGTCCTGGAACTGCTGCAGATAATACTTTTCAGTCGGTTTGATCCATTCAGCCAAGGCTAATAGATCTTCCTTGGTGTGCAGCTCTTTTACAACAGTGGTGCGGAACTCATAATCAACGGTGCCCTTCTTCAGGAATTCCACTGATCTCTCAATATTTTCAATTGAGAAGTTCTCTGCATCCATGCCAACTGTTTCAGCATATTTTGCTTTGCAGTTCTTGATATCCATTGCAACATAGTCGATATATCCGCTCTCTACATATTCCTGAAGCTTGTCAGGACGCGAGCCATTGGTATCCAGCTTGACCAGATATCCCATCTTCTTGATGTTCTTGATCATATCCAGTGTATCCTGCAGCATTGGTTCACCGCCGCTGATGCATACACCGTCGATCAATCCTTTTCTCTTTTCAAGATACGACATGACTTCTTCCGGATCGTAGTATTCATAATCTTCCGGCAGGAAGACTAAATCTCTGTTGTGACAGAACGGACACTTGAAGTTGCATCCGGCTGTGAAGATCGTGCTGGCTACCTTGTCTGGATAGTCAAGCAGAGTCATCTTCTGCATGCCGCCGATTCGCAGATTAGAGAAGTCCAGGTCTTTATCTTCCGGGGTGAGCTTCTCACTGCTGTTGACTGCCACTTGATCAAAAAGTGTTTCAAAGGCAGTGAAATCAACTCCTTCTGCCAATACTGCTCTGCACTTATTGCGGTACTCGTAAATGGCATTGACAGTCTCGGCTGCCTTGTCTGTCGTATATAAGCGCTTGACACGCTTGTCTACTTCATCCTGTTTTGCCTGAATATATCCTTGATCAATCAAGCGCTGTACTGACTTGGTCGTTGTTCCCTTGTCTACCTGAGTTGCATTGGTAACGTCCTGCATTGTGACACCTTTATGCTCGTTAATATAGAGAAGAAAAATCAACTGACCAGACCCCATATCATACTGTGCCAATACATGATCGTAATATTTCTGCGTGTTTCGGTAGAGGATGGATAGATTCAGCATGAAGCTGCTGTTTTCTGCCATTGAACTCTCTTCCTTACTATAATAGTTGGATTTCCAACTATTTCTAGTTTTATTCTACCCGTGTGCTAAAAGAAATCAATATTTATTTAATTGAATTGTTCATATACACGACATCCTTTGAAAGGAATCATGAAAAATTATTGGGACACCATCTGCGAAAATATTTCAAGAAAGTAAAAAAAGGACTATACCTCTTCCTTTGCGGGGCTATACTGAAATTGGAAATTTTTATTTTCCCGCTTGGTTAAAGGAAGAGCTTCACAATCTAAAATTTCAAGAGTTATATTTGATTATTTCTTTGGTATCATTTTATGCAGTGAGTCGGAGGGGATAATGAATAACGATAACGAAACAATTGAGCTGCCATGGGAAAATAAAACAGAAGATCATTCTTCTGTAGAAGTTCCATCACCATTGACACAGGATGAGCTTGAAGAACTCATGCACGAAATTCGTTTCTGATAAAAGAGCGGTTCCTATCCGGGAATCGCTTTATTTATGTTGGCTGCTCCGCTTTGAAGTGTTTAAAGAAAATATATCACGTTCATTCATGCGTGCATGTCTACCTTCACACATTTTTCCACAATTCTATTGACACGGTTAATTCATATGGTATATTGATGTTGAAGAGTGTGTAACTGCTGAAATAGACAGGCATTAACTCATTAGATCTGTATTGTATCTAATGAGTTTTTTTATGCACACTAGGAGGTTTTATGAAATTTTTCAACCACAAAAAGAAAATATACAGTCCGTGTTCAGGGCAGGTAAAAAAGTTGAGTCAAGTCAATGATGCCGTCTTTTCAAAGGGACTTGCCGGAGAAGGATTTGCAGTCCTGCCGGAAGGAAATATCGTCGCCTCGCCGGTTGACGGTACGGTTGCCATGATCTTTCCTACGAAACATGCCATCGGCCTGACCGATGCTGACGGGAAAGACTATATCGTACATATCGGCATTGATACTGTCAGCCTGAAAGGACAGGGCTTTGAAGTTCTGGTCACCGAGGGACAGAAGGTCAAAGCAGGATCTCCTCTCGTTCGTGTCAACTTATCTGTTTTAGAGGAAAATCACCTTGAGTCTGATATCATCATTCTGCTGGGCAGCGGCTCAAAAATGAATTTGACCGTTTCGGGAAAGGTCATGTCCGGGCAGGAGGTTGGTACATGTGAATGACTATATCATTACATCAGTATTGAACCATAACACCGTCAGATGCCGTCATCAGGATTCACAGGCAGAACTGCTGGCTTATGGAGTCGGTATCGGCTTTCACCACAAGTCCGGAGATTACATAGACTCAAAGAGCTTCACAAAGCTGTATGAGATCAAAGATGTCAAGCTTTCACAGCAATATGAAGATCTGCTGCGCAGTGTCGACTTAGCAATCCTGGATGTTTCTGAAGAGATCATTGAAGAAGCCAGCCGTGAATTCCACATGGAAGCAGACAATCATCTTCATATTGCACTGCTGGACCACATCAATTTCAGTGTCAGACGCTATCGGGAACACATTGTCATTACAAATATCTTTCTAGAAGAGACGGAGTGCATGTATCCAAAGGAATTCCAATTTTCTAAGAAGATGCTCGACTTGGTCAATGAACGATTGAAGATCGACCTGCCGACTGCTGAAGCCGGTTTCATATGCATGCACATTCATGCCGCTATGCACGGTGAAAAAGCGAGCTACAGTGCGATGATGGTGCAGATTGTTACCGACTGCATGAAAATCATTGAAGAAAGATACCACATTCATTTAAGCCGGCAGAATTTTCTGTATCAGCGCATGGTGATCCATCTTAAATTTGCGGTCAAGCGTTCTTCAGAGAATATTCAGCTTGATAATTTTCTGGAGACAATCATTCCCGAAAAATGCAGAGGTGCATACGAAACTGCATCAGCAATTGCTGAACATCTCGCAGATACATACAACATTCAGATCAACGAAAGTGAAAAATGCTATTTAGCAATTCACATCCAGAATATCGTTTCACAAAAAGTATAGGAATCATACTGATCATAATCAGGTGATATGTGATGGGGAAAAGGATAGATTTTTTCATCATGCCCAAAAAGGAGGGAAAGTTATGTTCAAACAGCTTCAAAAGATTGGCAAAGCGTTCATGCTGCCAATCGCAATCCTGCCGGCTGCCGGCCTGCTGCTTGGTATTGGCGGAGCATTATCCAATCCAACAACGGTAGCTACGTATCCAGTATTAAACAATGCATTCCTGCAAGGTATTTTCCAGATCATGAGTTCCGCCGGCAGTGTCGTCTTTGCAAATCTATCATTGCTGCTGTGCGTAGGCTTATGTATCGGATTAGCAAAACGTGATAAGGGAACCGCAGCTTTAGCAGGCGTTGTCGGCTATCTCGTCATGAATGCAACCATTTCTGCCATGCTCGCCATTTTCAATCCAAAGGGTTCTGCGATCGATACAGGTGTTGTCGGTGCTATCGTTGTCGGCCTTGTAGCTGTTACACTGCACAACAAGTACCAGAACATTGAACTTCCGCAGTTCCTTGGCTTCTTCGGCGGTTCTAGATTTGTCCCTATTGCCACCTCATTTGCTGCCATCTTCATCGGATGTGCCTTCTTCATTATCTGGCCTCCGTTCCAGAATTTATTAGTTTCACTTGGTGATGTCATTTCTAAAACAGGTCCGATTGGAACATTCTTCTATGGATTCTTGATGCGTCTCTGCGGAGCAGTCGGTCTCCATCATATGATCTATCCGATGTTCTGGTATACAGAACTTGGCGGTGTTGAGATTGTCAACGGCGTCAGTGTTGCAGGTGCACAGAAGATCTTCTTCGCCCAGCTTGCTGATCCAAATCATGTTGGACTTTATACTGAGGGAACACGTTTCTTTGCCGGCCGTTTTGCAACCATGATGTTCGGTCTGCCAGCAGCATGCTTAGCAATGTACCACTGCGTACCGAAGGAAAGAAGAGCTTCTTATAAAGGATTATTCATCTCTGTAGCTCTGACATCCTTCATTACCGGTATTACTGAACCAATCGAATTTATGTTCCTGTTCGTAAACCCTCTGCTTTATGTGATTCATGCATTCCTCGACGGTGTCAGTTTCTTTATCGCTGATATCCTGAATATTTCCATCGGAAATACATTCTCCGGCGGCATTATTGACTTTACATTGTTCGGCATCCTGCAGGGCAACGCAAAGACAAACTGGATGCTCGAAATTCCAGTTGGTGTATTATGGGCATTCATTTATTACTTCTTATTCAAGTGGTATATCATCAAGTTCAATGTCATGACACCTGGACGTGGTGAAGATACAGTAAATGCTGATGGAACAGTTACATCTGAAGCTCCGCAGCTCACAACAAAGAGCACATTAAAAGAAGACAGCGTTAAGATCATCGATGCCTTAGGCGGTGCAGAGAATATTGAAGATGTGGATGCCTGCATTACTCGTCTGCGCGTGTCAGTGAAAGATGTTGAAAAAGTAAATAAAGACGAACTCAAAAAACTCGGTGCAACAGATGTTCTAGAAGTAGGCGGCGGCATCCAGGCGGTCTATGGTGCTAAAGCAATTCTTTACAAGAACAATATTGTGGAGATTCTGAATATCGATGAATGACAATGAAAAGATCATTCAGTCGCTGAAGGGAAAGCTGATTGTCTCCTGCCAGGCACTTCCAAGTGAGCCGCTCTATGATGCTGAAAGAAGCATTATGCCATATATGGCAAAGGCAGCTGAGCTTGGCGGTGCGGCAGGAATCCGCTGCAATACCGTCCGCGATGTGGAAGCCATCAAGAAAGCAGTATCGCTTCCTGTCATTGCAATTATCAAAAGAGACTATGAGGATTCATCAATCTACATTACCCCTACAATGAAAGAGATTGACGAACTCATAGGCTGTCAGCCCGAGATCATTGCCTTTGATTTCACTGACAGGATCCATCCAGGCGGCATCAGTTCAGAAGAACTGTATCATCAGGTCCGGGATAAGTATCCAGATCAGCTGCTGATGGCAGATATCTCCTGTTTTGCAGAAGCTAAAAAAGCTGCTGAAATCGGATTCGATTTTGTTGGAACGACACTGAGCGGGTATGTGGAAGGACAGTTTCCATCCGACAGCCCCGATTTCAAACTGATTGAGCGAATCTCGCAGGAAACAAATGCCAGGTGCATTGCTGAAGGGAAAATCCATACGCCTGAGCAGGCCCAGCAGGCTCTAGCTGCCGGTGCTTACTGTGTTGTTGTAGGCGGTGCCATTACCAGACCGTTAGAGATCACTAGGAGATTTGCCGCAGTATTCAATCATTAATATTCCCCAATTAGAAAATGACGATCCAATATGAGATGAACTCACTTCATATTGAAATCGTCATTTTCAGTTTATTTTGTTTGATCTGCTGCAAAATGTTCAAAGATGAATATATCATAATCCTTCATGCGTGCATCGAGCTGCTGCTGTGAGCGGATTGTCCAGGCAACGGCTGTATTGTGATAGATGCGGTGGCAGATCCATCTGCTGAAGTTCTTCCAGTACACAGCATCATACGCAATAAAGTCAGGAACCGTTAAGAAGTTCTCAAAGAGATTCTGTGCAATGAAATACATGAACCAGTATTTCTTACGGTCACTGTTCGTCTTGGTGAACATCGAGCTCAGCTGGCCGCGCATAACATCAGGGCGATGATCTTTATACCACTTTACGCCTCTTGGATTAAAGCTCTCAATACAGTAGATACCTTGATATCTGCTCAATAGTGCATCTGCTTTTGGACATACCGCAAGTTCACGGTCACTGTTCTCAATCTTCAGTTCAACGATGACTGGACGCTGACCATGAAGCAGATTAAGGAACGCTTCAAAGGTCGGAATCTTTTCCGTGCTGTTCAGCAGATGAAAATGCTGAAGCTCTTCAAATGTATAGTCATATACTTTCCCTTCGACCGGCTGATTGTTCTCATCGCGGGCGATACGGCCAAGCTTGAAGTCATGGAAGACAACCGGGACACCGTCCTTGGTCAGCTGTACATCCATCTCCATGCCATAACCATGATCAACTGCATTCTGAAATGCCTTCAGTGAGTTCTCAGGATGGTCGCTGTCATTGTCATACAAGCCGCGGTGGGCAAAGTATTTCTGCTTTTTAAATGCATCAATGACTTCCATCTTCCGAAAACCAGGATGGATGAAGAAAAGATGCAGGCAGAACAGAATCAGAAGAATATAGACAAGGATCATTTTACCGCCTTCTTAATTTCAATATCACCATGCTTTACCATTAACATTGTCACTCCAGCTACGACCATGAAGAAAGCACTGTATGGGAATAACGTCTGATAGGAAACATGTTCCAGCAGGAAGCCGGAGGCAATCGGTGTGAAGACCTGGGCTGCCATACTGAAGGTATAGTAGAGACCGGTGAACTTGCCGATATCTCCTGCTCTGCTCATTTCAACGACCATTGGGTAACTGTTGACATTGATGCTTGCCCAGCCGATTCCAACAAAGGCAAACAGGATGTTGACCCAGAATGCATACTGTACCGCAAACACTGCAAGCAGATAGCTGACTGCCATCAATACAATGCCGAAGAAAATCATCTTCTTGCGGCCGATCTTCTGAGAGATATTGCCGATTGGCAGGTATGCCAGAACGGCAGCGACTGTTCCGACCATCAGACAGTCTGCGTATTCACCATTGTGCAGGTTCCATACCTGTTCAACATAGCGTGAGAATGCTGTTGTCACTGCATTGTATGCGGTGAACCAGAAGAAGACCGACAGAAGCAGGAAGATCATTGAGCGCTTGACTTCCGGCGGCATCTTCCTGCCGGCAGCAGCCTTGGCTTCCGCTTCTTCCTTGTCTTCCATGTCCTCCTGTTCCACTTCCTTCATGCATTTATTTTCCGGAACAGTGATATACAGAACACCGACGGAGATGACCATGATGGCAACAATCGAAAGTGCCATCGGCATATAGTTGGTCAAGGAACCATCAGTTGGTGTATGTACCAGGAATTTGATCATCAGCAGTGTATAGACGCCGCCGACTGTTCCCATCAAGTTGATAATGGCATTCGCTTTTGAGCGCAGCGGAGCAGGTGTCAATTCCGGCATCAGAGATACTGCCGGCGAACGGTAGGTCCCCATCGCCACCAACAACAGCAGCAGAACAATGATGAATACTGCCAGCATTGTCGGCTGTGATGACAATCCCGCCAGAATGACCAGCAGGACAGATGCCAATGCAGTGCCGCAGAGAATGAACGGCATACGCTTGCCAATCTTCGTATTGACCTTGTCAGATAAAGAACCGAAGAAAGGAAGCAGGAACAATGCCAGGATGTTGTCCAGCGCCATGATGAAGCCGGTCAGTGTCTCTCCCATGCCAAAGGTATTCTTCAGGATCTTTGGTATCTCGTTGTCATAGAACTGCCAGAATGCACAAATCGATAAGAAAGCCAATCCTACCAGCATCGTGCGTTTGCGATTTAATTTCATAATGATGATCTCCTTGCATGTATATGCTTTGCTGTCTTTATTATATACGTTTCAGTGCTTCCGCGAATCATCATCGGATATCATTTGTGTAAAATTTCTCATCACATTCTGTGTGAAATATGCTAAAAACTTGCAATTTCATTTCAAATCATGTATAACTTCACATGAATTGAAAGGAGGAACAGCTATACATGAGTCATCGTATTGAGTACCTGACGATCGATGGCGGCACTATTATTGAATACACAGATGAAATGGGTTATAAGCAACTGTTAGCAGAAGCAAACAACGGCATCATCACAATTCTAAATAGTAATCGCTATGACAGCAGCAGTCGCTGATTGTCTCGATCGCTCAGAAGCTAACATTCCAGAGGGAATGTGACATATATTGCAACATATATGACGACACAGCACGCGCTGTGTTTTTTTATTTCCAGACCGGCAGATTTTATATATAATGGACGGACGTGAGGACAAACAAATGAAAAAGTACACAGATTCCATGGACATCAGGAAAGACACAAAGCTGGATCATCTGCTCGCACAGAGAAAAGCACCTCTTTCAGAAGAAGGTATGACTCATGTGCTGCAAGACCTGACTTTATATATTGCCGGCAATGTCGTCTTTGCGGCTGCTGTCTATCCAAAGGAAGAGGCACTGACAAAGATTGATATCCATGCCAAGGATATTGAAAAAGCAGATGTCATGCAGGGAACAGATGAAGAGAAGTACTTCCCTGTCTTTACAGATATCGACCACTTAAGAAAATGGAAGCCTGAATTGAAGAAAGGTGAATTCATTTATCTGATGGACAAACAGGACGTGCTCGACTTCCTCAACAACAATGAGAAGGTCGCCGCTGCGGTTGCCAATCCAATGGAAGATGATCTGCTGCTATATCGAATGCAGCTGCAGAATATGATTACCATAGGCAGAGACGCACAATAAAAAGATGAAGATCACTCTTCATCCTTGACTGACTGCTGAAGATCCGCTTTCAAGCGAGATCTTTTCTTTTCCTTTGCTTTCTTATCTTCTACAACTTTGCTTAACGGAATACGTGCCCCGCGTTTGACATCATTGTTTTCTTTATCCATTCTGCGCTGGGCAGCACCCGGATTCTTTTTCTTTTGCATCTTCATAGCTTGTCAATCAGATCATCAATCTGATCCAGAGAATCATTTGTATCCTGTGCAATGATCCTCTGCAGATTAGTCATGATGTCTTCCTCACCGCTTTCATTTTCTGAATGATACGGTTTCAGTCCATCATCCTGCCGCATGACTTCTTTCTTCTGCAGCAGCTTCATGACATCTTCTCTGGTAAATCTTTCTGCCTGGGCTGATTCTTTCACTTCTTCTACCTTTTCCTGAGACTCAAATACTGTTTCTTCTGCCTTATCTTCATCTTCTGGGAAAGCTTCTTCCGGTTTGATCTCGGTCAGCCTCTGCGAGATTGCATCAATCTCATCTACTGAGATTACATCTTCTTCGGGCTGAGATGGGAACACAACAGCAGTTCCTTCTTCAACTGGTCTTTCTTCGATGTGGTCAACTTCCGGGACTGATTCTGTCTGTGCCAGGACTTCTTCTATCTCTTCCTGCACATCTTCAATCTCCGGCAGGATTTCATCTTCTGATACATCAGCCTGTTCTTCTGCTGATTCTTCCACTGGCTCTGCATCCAGTCCCTCTGCAGGCTCTTCAGCAGATTCTTCAATCACAGGTTCTTCTGGAACTGTTTCTTCTGCAGCTGGCTCTTCCGGCTGTACAGCAGCAGAAGTCTCTTCTTCCTGCTTCTCTTCTGCTTCTTCTTTAACAGCAACCGGTCCTTCTGATGCTGCTTCAGCATTTTCTGGAACAGAATCAGCTTGTTCTTTCTGACTATTGAGATACTTCTGCTGAGTCTCAATATCCTTTACGATATCATCGATATCAGCATCTTCGTTTGGATCAGAAGGAAGTTCTTCTGTCTGTGCAGCAAAGTACTGTTTCTGCGCATAGTGGAATACATTCTGTTCAAGACGGCGTGCACGGCGCGCACTTTCAGTATTCGGGCATGTCATGTCAAAGGCATGGAAGCATCCATGGAATTCCTTCAGCATGACTTCTGTCCCTGCTTCATATAAATGCTGGAAGTAGATCTTGGTCTCAGCATAGAACGGTTCAGTATCTGAAATGATGGAGAATGCCGGCGGCAGATCATGATACTCTGTTTCTCTTGCCGGGGCAAAGTATGGCGATGTCTCTTTCCGATCCCCACGGTACAGTTTCCAGGCGGCCAGGTTCTTCTTGGTATTCCAGACTGGTGCATGGTTGTGTGAGGATGTTTCCGTCATGCGGTCATCCAGCATTGGAAAAAGCGGCATCTGGAAAGCAATGTTGACTTCTTTTCTGTCTCTTGCGTATAAAGTCAGAGCACACGTCAGACCGCCGCCGGCACTTTCTCCGCCGACAAAGAGCTGGTCTTTTCGAATTCCTAATGAATCCGCATTGTCTCTCATCCATAGGAGTGTCTGATATGCATCTTCGATGGCTGCTGGATATGGTGCATCAACTGATCTGGTATAATCCGGCAGGATCATGACGCAGTCATCATCCTCAGTGAATTGATTTGCATACATGACTTCCAATTCCGGCAGGCCGATTGCATAGCCGCCGCCATGGAGCCACAGAAGTCCGGTGCAGTTATTGTTTTGATGCCCCTTCTTGGTTACAGCTAAAACACGCAGCTGTGTACCGTCTGCTCGATTGAGATAAAAGGGCTTCGCTTCTGTTGTAAAAGAGAGCCACTTCCCCTTCAGTGTTTTATCCAGAAAATCATTGTTCTTAATGAAAGATTCTCGGGAAGACGCTTGAAAAATCATTGCATAGAGTTCTGCATATCCACGCATCTCTCTTTTATATTTTGGCTGCTCGTGATTGCTCATAAATTATTTACCTGAAATTATTTTATCACTGATACGTGTATTTCTGTGCATAGATTGTAAACCAGCTATACATAAAAGCTGTGCTCTTGCCAGGAGGCACAGCCTGTATGATGCATTGATCTACTATTTCGATTCTTCTAATAATTTATCAAACTTTGCGATAATATCTTCTTTATTCTCAGCTGTCCAGGTGAAGTCATAGTCAATCAATGAGATACTGCTGAGCTGAGCAAGGTTCCCAGAAGGAGACATATCATTTCGGACTGGACGTCTGTTCCAGTTCTCACTCTGTTCTTTCTGACATGCTGTTGATGTCACAAAGTCTACGAACAGCTTCGCATTTTCTTCATCAGGACAGTTCTTGACGATTGAAATCGCGTCCGGCACAGCCGAAGTTCCTTCACTTGGATAACAGTATCCAATATCAGGATTGTCGCTGTAGGTGATGGCTGATTTTTCAATAGTGATGCCAATCATATATTCACCGCTGGCAACTAACTTGTGACATTTGCTTGAAGATTCGAGGATATTGCCATCCAGATTATCAACAAACTTTTTGACATACTCCCAGCCTTTTTCTGTACCGCCATTTGCAAGGATCATTGTGCACAGCTGGGAAAAAGCAGAACCAGACTTGGAAGGCTGGCAATAAGCTATTTTTCCCTTGAATGCTGGATTCAAGCAGTCCTGCCAGCTGGCAGGCGCTGCTATTCCAGCTGCTGCCAGCAGTTTCCTATTATATATAATGACCATCGGCAGCGGGCTTTCTCCGTTCCATGTATGGTCTGCCGCCTTGAACTGTGCATCAATGTATTGATCATTTGCACAGACATACGGTTCAAAGAGACTTGTATTTGCGGCCAGTGAATCAGCACCGCCTCCCCACAGCACATCCGCCACCGGAGCATCTGCTTCTTCCCTGATCTTATCAATCAATTCGCCAGTACCGCCGGCGATGATTTCTACTTTGATATCAGGATAAGCTTCCATGAAGGAAGTGACCGCTGCGTTCATCGGATCAGCATCATGCGGTGTATAGATGACAATCTTACTTGTGCTGGAAGCAGCTTCTGAAGTCTCTGCAGTTGGTGAAGCAGCTGGACCGGCAGTAGAAAGCGGTTCTGTTTTGGATACAGAACATCCGCATAACAATACCGTGAGCGCCGTGAAAACTGATGTGATTCTACATTTTCTTGTCATCAGGCTTTCACCTCATGCTTTCTTAATGCATCTTCAATCTCACACTGACTGATCAGTTCCTGCTCCAATGCCATTCGGTCAATCGGCTTGTCAACATGTGAGTTCATGCCAGCCGCAGTAAATTCCTGAATTGACTCATCAAATACATCTGCACTCATCGCAATAATTGGAATGGAACCCGCATCTTCACGATTCATTGCTCGGATCCTGCGGGCCGCTTCCAATCCATCCATTTCCGGCATTCTGCGGTCCATTAGAATCAGGTCATAATTCCATACTGCAGAATCAGTAAAGATCTTTACCCCTTCTTTTCCTGTCTCCGCAGTATCCACCATCATGCCAAAGCTCTTCAGGATCGTAGAGGCAATCTCTGCATTCATCTCATTATCTTCACAAAGCAGTACTTTTCTCCCCTGCAGGATACCTTTATCTTCAACACTCCTTACTTGGACCGCGCCTGCATCTTTTTCTGCATGCTGGATTGGAACCAGGACAGTAAACTGTGAACCTTTATTAAGTTCACTCTTTACTTCAATGGTTCCGTTCATCAAAGTGACGATCCGCTTCACAATGGACAGTCCAAGTCCCGTGCCAACTGCACTTCTGGCCTGCGGTGCTCTCTCCTGTGTAAATGGCTCAAACATCTTTGTTTGGAACTCCGGTGAAATACCGATTCCGTTATCCTTTACGATGATCCGGCAGTTGCAGCCATTGACTGCTTCTATTTCACTGACAACCAGATTCACTTCCCCACCTTCTGGTGTGAATTTGATGGCATTGCTCAGCAGATTTAGTATGACCTTTTTTAGATTCAAGCTGTCTACAACAATATATCCGCTGTATATTCCAGACAGATCCATATGAAATTTGATGTTTTTCTTTTCTGCCGCAGCCTGTATCGGTACAACGATACTTTCAAGCAAATCATTTGAATTGACCGTCTCCGGCTTCAGGGTGAACTTGCCGCTTTCAATCTTACTGATATCCAGTGTGTCATTGATCAAGCTCAGCAGGAATTCACCAGATATCTTTACTTTCTTCAGATAGTCCTGCGTAACCGGCTGATTGTCTTCATCCATTGCCAAATTTGTATAGCCGATAATTCCATTCAGCGGTGTACGCATGTCATGGCTCATATTTGATAAGAAATCTGACTTTGCCGCAACCGCTTCCTGGATCTGCTGGTTCTTTATTTTCATACGCCGGCCATAGATAATCAAACTGATAATTGCGGCAAGGATAAATCCCAGCAGGGTAAAGAACCATGCTGCAAACCGTGAATTAGAATACACCTGATCAATCAATGATCTGGACTCAGCCGCTTGGGATGCATCCTCAAACATCTGACTGATCTGCTGTGATCCTATTGAACTGATTGATTTATTCAGAATGGACAGCAGCATTGGATCAGCGGTATCCGCTACAGCTAAAGCAATCTGGAAATTGCCTCCCGCAATGCTCTGATACTTCAGTCCGCGGTATGAATAGCGCTTTTGATAATACTCTGCCTGCATTGCATCAATTAATGCACAGTCCACTGTTCCGCTTTTGACCGCCTGCAGACATTCTGAAATGTCATGATAGCGGTAATATGTATACCCAGTGCTTTCGATCTCACGGGTGAAATATTCCTGATACGAGTTTTCCGGGACCGCAGCAGTTAGTATTTCTGTACTGCTTCCGGATGTGACCTGCATCATGTTCATGGATGCAAATGGCAGAGTCAATGTCGTATGGTTGTCCGCCGCCCATGCATAATCATAAGGAAAACCGGCAATCACATCATAGGTGCCATCCTCGATTGAGGCCTGCGCTTCTTTTATCGTGTCCACTTTGGTGAAGGTGAACTGCAGGCCAGTGCGGCTGCCAATTTCTCTCAATAAGGCAATCACTGCTCCGCTGCATTCATCATAGCTGCCGCGGTAACAGACTGGATACCAGTCGGATAGACATACCACATTGATTGCACCATGATTAGTAATGTATTCTTTTTCGAGAGTTGAAATGATTGTTTCTTCTTCAGTTGATTCAGTATGATAACGAGAATACAATATCTCCTGGTAATAAGGGTTGTCCGTCTTCAATGCATTCATCGCTTTATTCAGTTCACTGAGAACATCATTATTTCCTTTGTATGTTGCAAAGTAATAGGAAGATGTCGCAAATTTTGCAACTGTACGCATGTTCACATCACTGAGCGAACTGACTAGATATGAATTGATCTCACCTGAAGTCATTGCCTTCTGCAGTTCTGCTGTTGAATGATAGTAGATGATCGTCGGCATGCAGTCATTATCTTTACAGTAGTCCACAAAAGAAGCATTCATGCTGTTTTCATATACTAGTCCAACTGTCAGCTCTCCAATTGCATCAAAATCTTCATAGGAAACTGTATTGTTATCCAGCGGCACAACTAAATTGATCCAGCTTTCACCGGATGCCAGTGTTGAATAAGACAAATTATCATAACCGTTATCTGGATTGACATAATTCATAAGATCCAGTTCACCGTTCTGCAGTTTTTTGATGCCTTCGTCATATGTCACCGGTACAAATTCAAATTCCCAGTTTGCATATTGTGCCAAAGCCATCATATAGTCATAACTATAACCGCGGTATACATCCGTGCCTTGATCATATTCCTGAAAATTATTGATGGTGAAAAAACCAACTTTTACTTTACGCGATGCTGAAGTTTCTTCAGCTGCAGCAGGGAGCGCTGAGAACGCGTTAAAAGACAGATTCACAGCCAAAATAATATTCAAAAGGAATTTTGCTGTTCTGCCCCCTAACATTTTAGTTTTCCCTCACTAAATGACTGCCTTAATTCTAGCATTAATAAAAGAAAATCGTGCCAATATATATAAATTAAATCTGCAGCAATGATGAATAAATCAGCTCTACAGCTGGATAATATGAATAACATTTCATACATGAAAGGTCTTAATACGTAGTTCAAGTCAATCATTCTTGTTTCTCGTCATTTGTAAATATACTCATTCATATAAGAGCTTATTCACATGTACCTGTGATCAATGATTCTCATACTGGTCAAAAAAAAGAACTCAGTTTCCCGAGTTCTCAATGTCTTACTTGAAGTAACGGTCAAGGAGTCCCTTGAATGCTTTGCCGTGACGTGCTTCATCTCTAGCCATTTCATGAATGGAATCATGTAATGGATCCAGGTTCAGTTCCTTGCACTTCTTAGCTAATGCTGTCTTTCCTGCAGAAGCTCCATTTTCAGCCATAACTCTAGCTTCCAGGTTCTTCTTTGTGGAATCACTGACACACTCGCCGAGCATTTCTGCATAACGTGATGCATGGTCAGCTTCTTCATATGCAGCCTGCTTGTAGAACATGCCTACTTCAGGAAGTCCTTCTCTCATAGCAGCTCTGCTCATAGCCAGATACATGCCGACTTCAGAGCACTCACCCTGGAACTCAGCTCTTAACTGTGCCTTGATCTCTTCTGGTACATCCTTAGCAACACCTACAACGTGCTCAGAAGCCCACTGCATGTCACCTTCAATGACTGGTTCGAACTTATCCTTGCCGACATGGCATGTAGGACATGTCCAATCTGCAGGCAGGTCTGCCCACTTGACGCCTTCTGCTTCTTCATCGTATACGTGACCGCATACTGTGCATCTATACTTCATACTGTTTTCTCCTTCTAGAGTTCAGTCGTTTCACTATGGAATGATTGTTGACTCTTTTCTCTTTCTGGTATCAGTTTCGTTCTTCCACCATTTAAAGTCAAGGATGATGCTCAGGATTGTTTTATAATGTAAAAAGGAGGTGTTATATGGAACTGGATCAGCTGTACAAAGAATGCCGGACATTCCGTAAATTTACACAGAAAGAGATTCCTGAGAAAGATATTAATGCAATCCTGGAGAATCTCCGCTATGTTCATTCCGGCAATAATAAGCAGACTTTGAATTATGTTGCTGTCTTAAGCAAAGAGAAAAGAGATGCTGTTGCAAAAGAGATCCACTTTGCAGCAATTCTGCCTCGTGAACTGGCAGACCCAAAACCGGAAGAAGAACCAACCGCATACATTGTCATCACTGCGCAGAAGGATCATACCAGAGTTATTGACATTGATACAGGGATTGCGGCTGAATATGTTGTTGAAAGTGCATTTGAGAAAGGCATCGGCTCCTGCATGATGCTCAACTACAATGTTGTGAAGGTCAATGAGATCCTTGGTCTGAATGAAGACAGAACAGCTGTTATGGTCATTGCCCTAGGTTACCCTTCCCATACTTCAGAAGCTGTTGAAATCGGTGAGGATGGCAGCACTGCCTATACCTGCGATGAACAATATCATTACTGTGTCCCAAAGAAAACATTGAAGCAGATTGCTGAAAAGATATAAAAGAAACCGAGAGGGAGAACAAATCCCTTTCGGTTTTTATTGCTGTTTGATGTAAAGCAGTGCCTGTGACCAAGTCTCTGGTGATGACTATTGATCTGAAGGAACCTTCCGCATAATGATGACCGGCAGTTCCTGATAGCCGATGTGGTCAAAGAATGCTGCAGCACCTGTGCTCTTGTTATCAAGCTCTAGACGATACGAAGATGCGTCCTGATGATTGTCCTCAAAGTACTTTATCATCATTCTGCCGATTCCTTTGCGGCGGTGGTCTTCATTGACGAAGACTGCCTTCACGGTAAAGTCTTCCAAATCTTCTTTGCCTGATGCAATGCCGACGAATCTGCCGTGGTCGCTTGCCGCAATGACTGAGCACCCTTCTTCCAGCCACAGCTCGAGCTGATCCTGAGCATATTCCAGATCAGATGGACTGTGATAGGCAGCCTGCAGATAAGCATCTGTAATATACAGTGCGTTCATCAGGTTCTTATCAGTGATCTCTACAATACGATATACAGACGGCTGCACCGGTGCAGGTTCTGGCTCTTTCTCTTCTTCTTGATAATCTTCATGAAGAAAGTCACTGACATCATCTTCATCTACTAACTCTACCGGTTCTGCATCATCCCAGACAATGCCATTGTCTTCACACCACTGTACTGCTAAAGCACGATGTGCTCTGTCTTCAAAGTGATACCAGTCTTCCAGTAAATGGAACTTCTCACAGGCAGCACGGAATCTGCGGAAGGCACCTGCACCTCTGATGGCGTTGCCCAGCCACTCCTGTGCTTCTTCATCATCAACTGTTTCAATGAATCTCTGCATATTGCGGTAGTCACCGCGTTCTTCTCTGCCAGGTAATGGAATCAGATTTTCATTATTATCATCGCCATCCCAGACAATCTGCTGTGCAGCTGTATCATAAGCTGCTGCCGCCTGTTCGTCTGCATCTTCAATTGCTTCAATGACATCAACTAATTGTACTTTCATATCAGTTCTTCTCCTGTTCTGCAATACAGTGACCTCTGAGTTCAATTCTTCCGGCGTGGATATACCATGCATGGATCATCTGCCGGAACTGCTCCTGTTCCTTCTTATTGTCAAAGGTGATCATTGATTCTGCTTCCTGCAGGATTTCCTTTTCCAGATGTCCATAATTCATATCATTCCACATTTCATGCAGGAGCAGTTCCAGATCATCTGCTTCTGCACCATTCTTAAGGAACCATTCCTTGACGCTAATGCCGTATTGATTCAAGGTATCGAAGTCATTGCGGTAGAGATCAAGCACTTCTTCCATGCTTGGAAGATAGTAGCTGTGCTTCTTCTGCTTCTCACGGTATCCCGCAAATACTTCACTGCTGCGCCATCCTCTGATGACAAATGAGTCTTCGATCATTACACATGTAATTTCAGATACTGGAATCTCCTGAAACAGTTCCTTCAGATCCGCGTTTTGATCAACATCTGGATTCTTCTGATACAGCTGCTTCATAACTTCCATCGGTGCATCTGCCCAATAATGCTGGATGATCGACAGACACTGCATCAGCCATACTCTGCTTCTTCTCTTACTGTCCCATACATCATCTTTGATTTTCAAGGCATCAGTCACTTCAAAGGGAATATGCCACGACTGATCTTCCTGTGAGCCATAGATCAGATCCAATCCATCAAGATGATCGATGACATCTTCATTCTCAATCTTCTTTCCTGCCATAAGATCAAGCAGTCCCTGCAGGATGTCATCTTCCAGGATGCCTAATCTCTGTTCCAGTACTTTCTCTTCCAGCAGTCTGCTGGACAGTGCCGTGCACACTGCGTCTTTCGCATCTTCAGTAAATGCAACACTGTACTCTGCACAGTATGCATGCAGAGACTCCATATCATACTTATGAAGACATTGTGCTAGTGTATTTTTCTCATTCATAGTTATTCCTCATCTATTCTTATTATACTGAATCTTCATTTGAACATCTCAATAGAATTCCAATCTGATCATTTTATATATTAATTTCAAAATTTCTTTTTTCTTATATATATTTGTGATAAACTTTGGTTGAATAAGAATATTACTACACAGGTTCCATTCGCCTGTGAAACTAATATTCCGCACTTAAGAAGACCTGAAGGATACTCACCGATCGCTCAGGTCTTTTTTATTGAATACTAAATATGCTGCATTTCTAGGCACATACGGAGTGTCTCCTCAGATATCAAAATCAAATTCCTGTTTATGAAAATGCTGATTCTGATAATCACTGACATATGCATATGCTTCAAGATCTTTTAATGAATGCAGTGTCTCTAAGCACTCTTCAATGTTATTTTGATTGATGAGGTCTGTTTCGAGGAACATCTTCATCGTCATTAGGTCATCTACTTCTCCGACCGCACGCACGGCCGCATCCAGATGTCCCGCAATCAATGCACGAAATTTTTCTTCTGTTTCTTTAGTCAGATGCAGAGGCCATTTGAGTCTAGCTGCAATCATCTTCATGCGCTCATCTTCAATAAAGCCGGCGGACAGGTCATTGTCATAGTTGGCAAAATCAAAGAGGCCATTTCTTCCGAATCCATCCAGCATATGCTGGCGCAGACGGATATCCTTCTGCGGGAAGTACACATATGCATTCCACTTGGAAAATGATACTCGCTCCATCCGGCAGGTCGTAAAGGCATCCTCATGGATCTCACGGATTGTTTCCCCAAGCATGATCGTATCCGTCAGACAGGAGCGGAATGCTTCTCTGCCAATGATTTCCACTGTTTCCGGGATTCTGATTTCTGAGGCACTGCCGGTGTACAGCAGCAGGGTATGCCTGGCAAGATCAATCAAGAAACCATCCTCATAGAGAAAAGCATCACTGCGACAGATGAAATTCAGATCACGCGGTCCATGACTGAAAGCATTCTCTTCAATTGTCCTAACAGAAGCAGGAATCTCAATCACTTCCAAATGTTTTGCTTTGCGGAAAGCATCCCTGCAGATCTTAACAGTATCTGTTTCAATGCTGTAGGAGATCTTGTCATCATCCTCACGGACACCAATCAGTTCTTTCCCATTCTCATTGATCAGATAGATGCCGTATCCATCGGTATGACATGCACTGCTCATAGTGCTATCTCTTCCGGATACTGCTTCTTGAATTCTGCGAGTTCCTTCAGCAGCTGTTCATTGCGCTTCTGCGTCATCAGAGCTTCATTGTATTTGTAATATTCTGGGCAGCCATGGACAGCAATGAATCTGGCACTGTCATGATCTACCGTCAACTGCGTCACGGCCAGCAGGATTTCCTGTTCTGTGCAGTTCTCTTTTAAGAAGACAAACATATTCTGCAGCTGTTCTTCGATGGCAGTCACTTCTGTCTTCATCTGATTGACCTGCTGTTTGAAATAGGAACGTACTTCCTCAAAATCCGTCTTCTTCAATGCGTCTTTTAGGAACTGCAGACGGTATTGATATTCATGTTTGTCTTTTGCCTGCATTCCCCCAGCAGCCATCTCGGCATGATATTTCTGATCTAAAGCATCATAGGTCTTCTGCAGAACATCAAGATAATCACTGCTTTCTCCTGCTTCACGGAATGACGCAGTCATCTCACGCAGACAGGATTCCACTTCACTTTCACTGTGGATCTTTGCGGTGATGCGGTCGAGCATCAGGTCAGTCACAGAGATCTTCTCATCAAAGGAGGCCTTCTGTATTCTCTGCTTTACTTCCTCGCTGGCTTTTCCGTGCAGAATATCCGGAATGCTGTATTCCTTCTGATACTTGCGGTATAAAGCATAGTAAGCCGCAAAATCATCTGTAATATGTTCATTGTGCAGATACTGTCCAATCAGTGTTTCATCGATTGGATAGTTCTTTTCTTCATACAGATACATTGCCTGTGAAAGATCTTCCCATCCACGCGGCGTGACATAGCTCTTGCCATCTACCGTTGTTTCCACATGAAAGAAATCTTCCCCGTGGATCTCTAAGAAGGACAGGATTGCCCGATGGATTTCAAAAGCAGAAGCATATTCCTTCCATGCTTCGTAATCCGGTTCCACCTGCATGACCTTCAGGCGGTCCAAGGTCGCAATATCAAACATTCTTGCATTGCGGTTGAACTCTGTCGGGTTGCCGGCCGTCACAATGACCCATCCTTCCGGCAGCATATGGTTGCCGAAAGTCTTATACTGCAGAAACTGCAGCATGCTTGGTGCCAGTGTTTCAGAAACACAGTTGATCTCATCCAGGAAGAGGATGCCTTCCTTCTTTCCTGAATGTTCCATATTCTCATAGACGGAGGCAATGATCTCACTCAGCGTATAGACTGATACATCAAATTCCTGTCCCTGGTATTTCTTATGTTCGATGAAAGGAAGACCGATGGCACTCTGTCTTGTATGATGTGTCATGGAATAGGACACCAGTGAGATGCCCATCTCAGAGGCTATCTGAGATACAATGGCTGTCTTGCCAATGCCTGGTGCACCGATTAGAAAGATCGGTCTCTGTTTCTCCAACGGAATCCTGTAGTTGCCATACGCATCCTTCATCAAGTACACGGTTGTACTTCTTTTGATCTGTTCTTTCGCTTCTTGTATATTCATGACGCAAATTCCTCCGCTGATACATTTACCTTCACTGCCCATGACGGCACAGCCGGTGCATCTTTCTCTTTTTCTATCATGATGAATGCTGTCTTGTACGGCGGCATGTTCTTAGGATATTCTCCATGTCCGTCGGTAAAATACAGCAGTCCTCTTAAATCCTGCAGCTGACCTGCCGCCTGCAGCTCTGCGATTCTTTGGAAGACCGGCCTGAAATCGGTGCCGCCCATTCCCTTGATGACAAGATGACTGATATAGTTTTCCAGTTCTGTCTGTGTATGGATGACCATCTCTTCCTGGATCTTTGCATCACACTGCATGATGCATACATTCATTTCTTCCTGAAAACTGTTCTGGCTCATCAAGATCTGATATGTCTTGGTGATGAAGTTCTTGACTAGATTCCCCTGTGTAGAACCGGATGTATCAATCGCTATCACAAAGTCCTTGATGCGATGGTCCATCTGATATTCCAGCGGTTCGATCAAAGGCATCTTCTCATAGAGCGTCAGTCCATAGGTGTAATAGATATAATCGAAGGAATCGACATCCGGTTTCAGTTCTTCCTGATAGACCATGAACTTCTGCAGAAGAGAGGTAAAGTCCTCTCGGTTCTTTTTCACTAGTGAGAACTTACGGGAAAGTGTCCCCGGCTCCATTCCTCTAGCCTTCTCATAGCTTTCCGCATCCAGTTCCGTATTCTTCTTGATGTCTTTCCACTGCTGTTCCAGATCCTGCGGATCCTGCTGTGTCTTCTTTTGATCCGCACCCCAGATATCATGACGGTCCTGTCGGAACATCCAGGCATATCTTAATAAGACATTCCGCTCTTTCTCATGACTGCACAGATATGCATATATTGTCTCTGCATTTCCTCTGCCGCACTTGTCCAATGTTTCCTGCAGGACTCTTCTTCTGATATCATCTCCATCAATCTCGCATCGTTTCCAGTCCAGACTGAGGATGACATTTTCCACAGCCATGTCAGCAGCTAAGTCCCAGTACTGTGTCTGCAGTCTTTCATAGGTGAACATATGTGTGAAGATGCAGTGCATGATGGAATGGAGATATAAACGAACGACCTGAGTATCAGACTGTTCGAACATCTGCATGACAATCGATGCCAGTCCATAGAACTGCTCTCCATCCGTGCCAAAAGCCACAGCAGCCTCCGACGAATTCTCATTCGGTGTATAGAACTCTATCGGCATCTGCAGGACTGCACGGTTCAAGAAAGGCATGTAGGAAATGATCTCCTGCTGAACAGACTTCATGACTCTGCCAGCCAGGACCTGTGCCTTCTTTTCTTTTTCTATTTCTTTTTTGATATCCGCCATATGTCCATTTTACTATACTTTATCAAAGAAAAATCCGGCATTGCCGGATCAATAGCTCTCACAGTATCTTTGATAGAAAAATCTCCACAGTACAAACAGGATGATCAGCGTGATGACCCATGATAATGGGAAGCACATATAGAGGACATCCAAGGTTGGATTCAGCTTCCAGATCGTTCCGATATACAGCAGACGTACACCAACAATTCCCAGCAGCATTGCCACGGTCGGTGTTGTACTGTAACCCATGCCTCTTAAAGAAGATGCCGGAATATCGAGAACACCATTCAGCCACAGCCAGAAGACAACATACCACATGCGGATCATGCCCATATCAATAACTGAACTGTCATTGGTAAAGAAGGACAGGAAGAATCTTCCGAAGAACCAGGCAAGCGAACCGACAGTCCATGATGAGACAATCATCAGAAGGACCAGCAGCCACAGGATCTTCTTGATCCTCTGTTTCTCCCCTGCACCGGCGCATTGTGATGTAAAGGTAATGCATGCCTGTGAGAAGGCACCCATCCCAATATAGACAAATCCTTCAATGTTGGCCGCAGCACTGTTGCCGGCAACAGCAGTTGAGCCAAAGCCATTGATGCCGCTCTGCACCGCAACATTGGAAATCGACCACATCATCGACTGCAGACCTGCCGGAATACCGATCTTCATAATGGAGGAAGCCAGCGAGCGGTCCATTTTGATCTTCCGCAGATCTAAGCGGATGCTGTCATTCTCTCTCATCAGCTGAATAGTCACCAGCACCGCACTGACACTCTCTGAGATCACCGTCGCAATTGCAACCCCAGCCACGCTCATCTGCAGGACAATCACAAAATACAGATTCAGGATGACATTCAGGATGCCGCCGATGGCCAGATACAGCGTTGGATGAGCAGTATCACCTTTGGAACGCAGGACCGCAGAGCCAAAGTTATAGATCAATAGAGGAATACTGCCCATAAAGTAGATACGCAGATAAAGTGCACTCTGATCTATGATATTTGACGGCGTTCCCATGAAGTCCAAAAACAGGATTGAACCAAGCAAGCCAATGATTGTTAAAAGAATTCCTCCCGCTAAGGCAAGGAAGTAGCTGGTATGTACTGAAGCTGAGATACGGTCTTTCTTTCCTGAACCTAGCTGACGGGCAATCACGATATTGGATCCGATTGCCAAGCCGTTGAACAGAGACACCATAAAGTTCACAATTGGACCGGTTGCACCGACTGCTGCTAATGCCTCCTGTCCAGAGAACTTGCCAACTACAATCGTATCCGCCGCATTGAAGGCAATCTCCAGCAGGTTCGCCATCATCAAAGGAACGGAAAAGATAAAGATATTCTTGATCAATGGTCCATGGACCATATCCATCGTCTGGTTAAATTTTTTCATTGTTCCCATTATCTCACACATTTGTTCGCATAAACTTCACATTTCATTCATCATATGAACAGATTGATTTTGTATCTTATAAGTGTCAAAAGGAACTGCATTCCTGATGACAGTTCATAATTTCTTTCCCCCCCCAACTAAGAAAATTGAACTATCCCTTAAAGAAAGACCGTGCGAAACGGTTTTTTCTTTTATACTGGATATATGAGGAAGAACTGATGAACTGGATCTATTTTGTAGAAATTGAACTGGTCCCGCTCTTGATGGCCGTTTTCGGCTGGCTGATGCTGCACCACTGTCCAAAGACGATCAATCATCTGGTTGGCTACCGCACGCGCCGTTCCATGGTCAGCAATGATACATGGGTCTTTGCCCATCATTACTGCGGCAGACTGTGGTATCTCATTGGACTGAGCATGGCCGGTATTACCTTCGACATCTATCTGCCTTTCACCGCAAAAGCACCAGAATTCTATGATCATGCATATATGATTGTCCTATGGATCCAGCTAGCAGTGATGATCATTCCTGTCTTCTTCACCGAAAAAGCATTAAAAGAACAATTTCCAGAGAATCATTAACACAAAAGGACTGTCGATCAGTCCTTTATTTTGTCTGCATATTCTTTTAGGATTTCTTCAATTTCCTGGAGGGAATTGACCTGGGTCAGCAGATTCTTATAATGTGCCGCATACGGCATACCGGTCAAATACCATCCTGCCATGCCTCTCATCATCGGGATGCCATTGTACTCTCCTTCATAATCACAGAGTCTTTTGGCATAGTCATAGCACAGCTGCAGGCGTTCTTCATAAGAAGGTTCCTTGAAGTATTTTCCTTCCAGCCCATTTCTTAATTCAGTCAGAAAGAATGGTCTGCCCAGCAGCGCTCTGCCGATCATGACTGCATCACAGCCTGTCTCTACCAGCATGCGCTTTGCATCATCCACAGTGCGGATATCTCCATTGCCGATGACAGGAATGGATACTGCATCCTTCACCATCTTGATGTATTTGTTGTCTGCCATTCCTGTATATCCCTGCGCTCTGGTCCGGCCATGGACAGCAACTGCTGAAGCACCTGCTTTTTCTGCCAGCTGGGCAATCTCAACACAGTTGATCTGATGGCTGTCCCAGCCTGCTCTCATCTTCACTGTGACTGGTTTCCTGGTATGACTGACAACTGCCTGAACGACTGCATAAGCTTCGTCCGGGTGTGCCATCAGATAGGAGCCTGCTTTGGCCTTGATCACTTTCGGAACCGGGCATCCCATATTGATATCGATGATGTCACAGTCTGTATGTTCACTTAAGTATGCGCTGGCTTCTCCCATTGTTGCAGGGTCATTGCCGAACAGCTGCAAAGAAACAGGATGTTCTCCCTTCGCTGTCGCACACATGTCAAACGTTCTGGCATTCTGATAATGCAGCGCCTTATCTGAGATCATTTCCGATACAACTAAGCCTGCTCCGTATTCATGCATGAGCTCGCGGTAGACGGGATTGGAAATACCAGCCAGCGGTGCCGCAACAATACGGTTGGCAATTTCAACGTTACCGATCTTCCACACTGTGCTTTTTCTCCATGATCTCTTTTAACTCTTCCGTGGAAAAGTCATATTTTGTACTGCAGTACTGACATACGATCTCAGCACCTTTGCCATCATCAATCATTTCCTGCAAATCTTTTTCATGCAGAGTGGCCAGGGAATCCATGAACTTTTCCTTGGAACAGCCGCAGTAAAAGCGTACATCTCTGCGGTCCAGGATCTTTGCGTCCGGGAAATACATCTTGATGATCTCTTCCAGGTCTTTTCCTTCATCGATCAATTCAGAGACAGGCTTCTGTGTCTTGGCTACTTTCTCACAGAATTCAACTGTCTCTTCACTGGCCTTCGGCAGCAGCTGATAGATCAGACCGCCGGCCGCCTGCACTCTGCCTTCTGGATTGACTAAGACGCCAACTCCAACAACAGATGGGATCTGTTCAGATATCGCAAAGTAATAGGCAAAATCATCGCCCACTTCTCCGCTCTGCAGTGCAGATGTACCTGTGAATGGTTCCTTCAGGCCCATGTCCCTGGTCACTGTTAAGGTACCGTCAGTGCCGATGCCCTGGCCGACTGCCAGATGTCCGTCTTCTCTGACTAAATAGACATTTGGATTGGCCGCAAAGCCTTTAACGTTGCCGTCTCCATCCGCCTGTGCCAGCACGGTGCCGATTGGACCTTTGCCATTGAGCACTGCCTGCACCTTTTCATTTTTATTCTTCAGATCAGAAGCCATGATGGCAGTCACAGTCATCGTACGTCCCAAAGCCGCAATGCTTGTCGGCATGGCATGATGATGGACCCTGGCTTCTTCTACTAACGCTGTCGTACGGGCAGCGTGAATTCTGACTTCTCCGTTCAATGCGTCCGCAATGACAATTTCGTCTTTCATTTTACAATTCTCCTATATAAGCGGTCATTCATTTTTCTGACTCGGCGGGGATCGACTTTCAGCACCCTGCGGTCATAGGTAAAGAGGCCGTTGCATTCGTCTTCTACATCACTGACCTGTGTGTAGATGCAGCCGCTCAGTCCTTTTCTGATATTGCCAAGGATCATTTTTTCATAGAGATGATTGATGGCATCATCCAATACTTTCTTATCCTTGAACTTTTTATATCCATACAGCTGATTGCACAGCGTATGACCCCATTCAAGATAGGAATATCCGCCGAACTCACTCAGCAGCAGGATTCTCTTCTTATCCTTCTTATTTGCATGGAATGGGAAGAAGTAATCATGGATGCTGTTGAAGTCGCCGCATCCCTGATCAAACCAACCGGATGCACTGTCAACCAGACGTGTACGGTCATACTGCTTGATCCTGCGGGTCGTCTGCTCACTGCTGAACTGCCCCCATCCTTCATTGAACGGGACCCATGCAAAGATGGATGTCACATTGTACAGTTCATCCAGCATCGCATCCAGTTCTTCATAGTAGGCAAGCTTTGATTCTTCACTGCGGACCAGCTTTGGATTGGAGCCGTCATCCTTGATATGCTTAAAGCCCAGAGACGGCATCACGCCTAATGTCTTCTGATCATATTCTGTAAACCCGCCGGAAGGCATATCCTGCATGACTAAGATGCCCATGTGGTCGCATAAGCTGTACCATCTTCGATTCTCAACTTTGACATGCTTTCTGAGCATATTGAAGCCCATATCTTTAATGGTCTGCAGTTCATAGACCATTGCCTCTTCACTTGGATACGTCATCAGACCGTCTGCACTGTATCCCTGATCCAAAAGACCAGACAGGAATAAAGGCTTATGGTTCAAGCAGAAGCGCATGATGCCGTTGGCATCAAAGGCTGCAGAGAACTGGCGCATGCCGAAATAACTCTTGACGACATCATCATCAGTCGAGACATATAAATCATATAAGAATGGATCATCACATGACCATGGATGGAAATCCGGCAGTGGCACGGTGTAATGCCCATCATTGGTAATGCCGCTGTGGATGACATGGCCGTCACAGGATACTGTAACAACAGCCTGTTCAAAGCTGCCGGCCGCATTGACATACACGCATGCATTGTCATAGTCCGGTGTAATCTTCAGATCATGGATCCCATGCGGTGCAATATCTTCAAGCCATACCGATCCCCAGATACCTGAAGAAGGTGTATACCACATGCCGCTGTGATGGGTGACCTGCTTGCCATAGGCATACAGGCCAAGTTCACTGTCATCAATGATCTTCAGCATGATCGTATTCTGATATTTAACATATTCGGTGACATCAAAGCTGAATGGTGCATAGCCGCCTTTATGACTGCCGACCTTCATGCCGTTCATGAAGACAATGCATTCCATATCTACCGCTTCAAAATTCAGCCAGGTGCGGAAGGCATTTGGACGGTAGGCAAACTGACGGCGGTACCATACTGCCTTGCCCGGTTCCAGCTGTTCCTCACTTCCGCTGAGCAGAGAGCCTAACGCAAAAGGAACGGTGATATTCTTCCAGCCGTCCTCTTTGGTGTCTCCGTTTCTTTCCGTAATCTGATACTGCCAGCTGCCGTTCAGGCTCTGGTAGCTGTCACGCTGCATCTGCGGGCGTGGATATTCTGGCAGCGGATGTTCGCGGTCTAATTTTTCTCCCCAGTCACTGATCAGTGTCATTGTTCTTCCTTCTGATATGCAAACATTCTAACATACAACTTATGATTTCCGGTTCTTGTTCATGCCATGGCGGTGCAGCAGTTCCCCTAAGACTGTCAATCCAAGCGACAGCCCATGTGCCAAGGCAGAAGCAGCCAGCACCTGTGTCCAAAATGAGGAATAGGCAGATACTGTTTCACCGGCATAGGTGACATAAAAACCATAAATGACTGTAATCGCAAAAGATGTCAGGATCATGACAATCTGTGCCAGGAATACATTCCATTCCGTTTTCCGTAGGAACGTCAGGCAGAAAGGAACAGCACATGCCGCAGTCACCGTCAGCACAAAGCTGAGTGACATGATATTAAAATAGCTTGTGATCATCATATACAGTACAAGGATGCTCATGAAAAGTCCCGTACCCAGTCCAATCAGGATACTGATCAGATTTCTTCTTGTGTTATCGCTCATAGCTTACCTCGGTACTATTATAATACGAAAAAATGTTCATAACGCCAGTTCACAAAAAACAACCGGAAACAGATGTCTCCGATTGTTTATCCCATTAATGCGATGAACTGATACATGCAGATGAAGTGGCAGATGCTGCCAGCTAATACAAAGCAGTGGAACAATTCATGATTGCCGAAGCCCGGACGGTTCAGCACTGCCGGTTTCAGCGAATAGATGACGGCACCGACAGTATAGAGAATTCCTCCTGCCAGCAGCCAGTTGAAGGCACCGCCCTGCATTGCCTTGAGAATTGCCGGCATGACCATCAGACATGCCCAGCCCATTCCTGTATAGATGACGGAGGACACCCACTTTGGACAGGTGACCCAGAACAGCTTGAACAGCATGCCAGCTGCAGCCATGATCCAGATGACGGTCAACAGCAGTGTGCCTGCGCTGGACCCTTTTAAGGCAACCACACAGATTGGCGTATAGGAACCCGCAATCAGCGCAAAGATCGACATGTGATCCACTCTCTTCAATACCATGTTCACTTTTTTAGAAACATTGAAGGAATGATAGGAAGCACTTGCCCCATACAGCAGGATCATGCTCATCATGAAGACGGCATAGCTGATCAAACTGCTGGTGGAAGCACCATATGCCGAGGCATGGATCAGCAGCAGCGGCATGGCAATGATGGCTGCAATAAAGCCGCCGAAATGCGTATATGCACTGACCGGATCTTTCGGATGAAAAGAACCGCTGGATTTCTTGACAGTATCGTGAAGCACTGTGTTTGTGGAAAGGGTTGTCATAGTCCACCTCCTTCAGGAAACACTTCCTGATGTGTCTCCATACTATCGGTTTTTAAATAACCTGTCAAGAGTTTTTAATATACATATTATCGGTTATGAATAATCAAAAAGAAAAACTGCATTGCTGCAGTCTCTCTATTGGTTACTTTTGATCATTGCTGTCCTTGAAGGATGCATCCTTCGGTGTATCTTCCGTTGTCAGCTTACTGGAAGGATCTTCAGGCTTTTCTTCTTCCTGAACAGGTTCTTCTAACGGCTGTGTCTCTTCCATCTTTTCAGCTGGATTGGAAACAGCTGGGTCAACAGCGAAGTCTGCCGAGATATCTTCACCCTTGACTAAACGAGTGATCTGTTCAGCTGTCAATGTCTCATGTTCGATCAAGGCATTGGCAATGCTTTCCAGTTCTGTCTTATGCTTTTCAAGAAGATCTCTTGCGGCATCATGGCAGCTGTTGACAATCTTACGTACTTCCTGGTCAATTTCAAATGCGACCTGACCGGAAACATTGTTCGGTGAATTGTAGTCTCTTCCCAGGAAGACATTCTCTGTTCCAGAGTTGTACTTGATTGGGCCAAGATCTGACATACCATACAGAGTGACCATATCCTTTGCAAGGTTTGTCGCTCTTTCAATATCATTGGAAGCACCTGTCGTTACATCGTCAAAGAACATTTCTTCTGAGACACGGCCGCCCATATAGGAAGTGATCGTAGCAAGCAGATCATTCTTGGTCTCCATCATCTTTTCTTCCTTTGGTGTCATCAGGTTATATCCGCCTGCCTGACCGCGAGGAATGATCGTGACTTTCTGAACTACCTGTGCATTATCCATGAACAGGCCGACAACTGCATGTCCTGCTTCATGATATGCGACCAGCTTCTTTGTCTTCTCATCATAGGTACGGGATACTTTTGCAGGTCCCATCATGACGCGGTCGATTGCTTCATCGACATCTGCCATGGTGATCTCTGTTTCATTATGCCGCACAGCCATGATGGCTGATTCATTCAGTACATTTTCCAGATCAGCACCAGAGAATCCTGGTGTTCTCTTTGCTAAAGCACCTAGATCCATGTCCGGCGCAAAGTGCTTGTTGCGTGCATGGACTGCAAGGATTGCCTCTCTGCCCTTACGATCAGGAAGCGCAACTGTAATCTGACGGTCGAAACGTCCAGCTCTCAATAATGCCGGGTCCAGAACATCCGGTCTGTTTGTTGCCGCAATGACAACAACACCTGTGTTCTTTTCCATACCATCCATCTCAACCAATAACTGGTTCAATGTCTGCTCACGTTCATCATGACCGCCGCCGAAGCCTGCGCCTCTCTGTCTGCCGACCGCATCAATTTCATCGATAAAGATAATGCATGGTGCTGTCTGCTGTGCCTTCTTGAACATGTCACGGACACGGCTTGCACCGACACCGACGAACATTTCAACGAAGTCAGAGCCAGAGATGGAATAGAACGGTACATTTGCTTCACCGGCAACTGCCTTGGCAAGCAGTGTCTTACCAGTACCTGGATGGCCTGCAAGCAGGATTCCCTTTGGAATTCTGGCACCCATCTTTTCAAATTTCTTCGGATACTTTAAGTATTCGATGATCTCTGCCATTTCCTGTTTTTCTTCATCACATCCAGCAACATCAGTAAATCTGACTCTGATCTTGCCTTCCAGCTTCGCTCTGCTCTGTGAGAATTCAAACGCTTTTCCGTTTGCGCTCTGCGCACCGTTCATCTTGTTGATCATCCAAACAGCAATTCCTGCCATTAAGACAAACGGAATCAAAGAGATCAAAGTATCCACAAACATGTTGGATGCCGCAGCATCTACAATTGTGACCTTTGCGTCTGCTTTGTTCAAAGCAGTCAATGTATCTGAAATTTCGTCATTGGTGGAAGGAATTGTTCCTTCAACCGTGACGCTTCTTCCGTTGGAATCCTTCACGCTCATCTTGATGGTCGTGATATTGGATCCAATCGATACATTCGCTGCTTCTATTGAACTGTCACTCAGCGTGCTCTTCAGATCCTTATAAGAAAGAGTCTGTGTACCGGCACTGCTGCTCATTGAGAACAAGCTGATGATCGCAATGATGACAATTAAATACGGCAGCCAGTTGATAATCTTGTTTTTCTGCATTGATTACTCCTTATTTACCTTGGTAACATTCATCCTTTAATACGCCGACATAAGGCAGGCATCTGTAACGCTGATCAAAGTCCATGCCGTATCCTACGACGAATTCATTTTCTACTTCAAAGCCCACATAATCGGCCTTCATATCAACAACTCTTCTGCTTGGCTTGTCCAGTAATGTAGCAATCTTTACTGAAGCTGCACCCTTGTGCAGAAGTGTCTTCTTTACAGTTTCAATGGTCCTGCCCGTATCGACAATATCCTCGACCAGCAGAATATCCAGTCCAATGATGGATGTATCCAGATCCTTGATGATCTTGATGTCACCAATGGACTCTGTTCCTTCATAGCTGCTGACATCCATAAAGTCATACTGAAGATCCAGATCAATATGCTTGATCAATTCAGCCAGGAACGGAACGGATCCTCTTAACAAAGCTACTACTAAAGGAGATTTCCCCTGATAGTCTTCAGTAATCTGTTTTCCCAAAATAACTGCACGGTCTTTGATCTCATTTTCACTGACAAGAACTTTCTTAATATCCTTTTCTTCCCACATCTTCAAAAAATCTCCTTAATTAAAGGATATTGTATCACATTGACCGTAGGCCTGTCAGAGAAATGCAACACATCACAGCCAATTCCCGGCACAAAAATAACATTATTCTTCTGGTCACAGAGGACCGGCCATGTCCGGCGGAGATATTTCGGGATCTTGCGGTCAATAAAGAACCGGGAGACCTTTTTCTGCCCATACCGGAGTGAAATTGTGTCCCCTTCATTGAAATTCCGCAGGAGCAGCGGATAATCTTCGTCTTTGAGGGTCACTGCATAGATGCCAGGACTGCCTGCTTCCACGGCAAAACACTCCTGTCTGCCGAGCGCTGTCAGTTCTTTTTCGCTCTTTAAAGTATATTGATATTCATGAAAGCCAGAGTGAAGAAAGAAGAAGCGGCCCTGCTGGACAAGATACTGGCCATGGACAGGGATTTCAAAATCATCCTGAGTCATCAGGATATGATCAATCTCTTTGCTATGGAGCAGTGAGATGCTGCTGCTTTCTTTTTCCAGCAGTGCATCTGAATTTCCACGTTCTTCCGGTTCAATGACCATTCTCAGCAAAGCTGACCTGTCGTCTTCTGAAAGAGCACGGTACTGGTCCAGATTCACCCGGTCAACTTGGATCATTGTATTGACCCGGCATTTCCGTTCCTGCCGCATGGCATTCTTTGAAGCAATCTCATGCAGGATCATATCTCTTTCGAATCTTGTCATCGGTCCGACCGTCTCTTTACGGACTTTATTTCTTGCGTATGTATCATCCGCATTTGTCTCATCCACATAATAGCGGATCTGATGACTGATGCAGTATTCTTCCAGATCCTTTTTGGTATCCTTCAGCAGCGGTCTCTTTACCAAGATACCGTGATACATATTCTCTTCTTTCAGGCCATAGTATGCCGGCACCAGATTCTTTTCTTCCTGCATCATATAGGTCTCCAGCAAATCATCTTCCTGATGGGCAATCAGCACACCGGCGAACTGCTTTTCCTTGACCAATTTGACAAAGAAGTCATAGCGCCACTCTCTTGCCGCCGCTTCAAAGTTCCCCTCCCATTGGAAAGGCTCACTGCGTACATAACAATCAATGTGATGTGCATCACAAAAGGAACGCACATATGCCTCTTCTTCATCGGCACTGCTGCGGTGATGATAGTTCACATGGGCCACGGCACAGTCAATGCCTGCTTCCAGACACATTCCCAGCAGGGCCATTGAATCCGGACCGCCGCTGACTGCACAAAGCCATTTTCCTGCTAATTTCTGCATGCCCTTATGTTATCACGAATACAATCTTTCTTTCCATTCAGATACTTACAGGATTCCTGTCAGAGCCAGCATCTCCCTGAGCCTGTCCTTTACTTCTAAAAACAGCGGGTCCTGTGAGTCAAGATGTGCCCGGACATCAAACATACGGGCAGTATTCAGAAACTTCATGTCATTCAGATACAGCGTACTGTTCTTGCGCAGTCCTTCAACTAAGCCAATCCGCATCAGGCATCGGTTCCCGCACGGGTTGTCAACAGGGTCATATGCCCTTGCATATGCACTGGTATTACTGGTCAAAGGTACGACCAGAGCCTTATGCATTATAATCGCGACCACCAGACCAAAATGCTGGTAACCCATCTCATTGAGATATGCCTGGCCATAATCCATCCAGCAGATATCGCCTGTCCTGACTTTGACACCTGCTTCTTCTCCGCATGTCAACGAACCTCTGTCAATCCAATTCTCTTCCGAGATCATGCACCTGCCCACTTTCCCCGGCATCAGTTCCTGGTACGCCTCCCGCATGCTCTGCAGGTAATGATCAATAATTTCTTCGTTGCACATAAAAAAGCCCTCCCATCCTATATACACAGGCGGAGAGCTGTTTCTTTTCTATTTCTTTTCTGGTTCCTCGTCCTTCTCCTTGACGATATAGATTGGACGCTTCTTGACTTCCAGATATGTCTTTGCCAAATATTCACCAATGATGCCTGTACTCAGCAGCTGAATGCCAGAGCAGAATAGAATAATAACAACAGTACTTGCCCACCCGGCAACAGGATCGCCAAAGGCAAGCTTTTTCACAATGATGACAATAATGCCGATAACTGAAATGAATGAGAACAAGAAGCCGAACCATGCAGCAAGTTCCAGAGGTCTTGTTGTATAACCGACTAAGCCGTCAATGGCATAATGGAACAGTTTGCGGAAGGACCAGCTGGTCGTGCCGGCTGCTCTTTCGACATTCTCATAATCGATCCACTTTGTATTGAAGCCGACCCAGGAGAAGATGCCCTTTGAGAAGCGGTTGTATTCACTCATCGACAATACTGCATCCGTCATCTTTCTTGTCATCAGGCGGAAATCTCGCGCACCGTCAACAATCTCTGTATCCGAACCATGATTCACTAGCTTGTAGAATAATCTGGCAAAGAAGGAACGCACTTTTGATTCACCTGTACGTGTAACTCTTCTGGTTGCACAGCAGTCATAGCTGCCGCTTTCTACCGTATCAATCATCTCTGGCAGAAGTGTCGGCGGATCCTGCAGATCAGCATCCATAACGACCACAAAATCGCCTTTCGCTTCCTTGAGTCCAGCATACAGTCCAGCTTCTTTGCCGAAGTTGCGGGAGAAGGAAATATAGTGGATCCGTCCATCTTTCAGATGATACTGTCTCATCAGATCCAGTGTATGATCGCTGGAGCCATCATCCACAAAGATATATTCTGTATCAATATCCTTGTCCTTCTTTAGAGAAGCAGTGATCTCTCCGACCTTTTCACAGAACAGAGGAAGGACTTCTTCTTCATTGTAGCAGGGGACAACGATACTCAGTAATTTGCTCATTTCATCTACCTCACTTGTCCGCTATTATTCTAACACGCGCAACAAGGAGAAAACTGAATCATCAGTGAAACTTCATCATCTGTGACTGCTGCAGTGCTCTGCAGCTTGGCGCAGGCATCTCTTGTGGTGCTTTCATCACGGCTGCCGAAGAGATAGTATTTTCCTTCATTTGTCTGGATCAGGATGAATGGCGGAACGGTCGGATCAAGCAGCACTGTGACATTGCCGATCTGTGAAGCAGAGAACTTTCCTTCCAGATAATGTTCCATGCCAGTGCCCATCTTTCTGCTCAAGTGCTCCGGCAGTTCTTCCAGCAGAGTCACTTCCTTGATATCACTCAGCTCAATGCGGTAGACCGTAGAGCCGGACTGCACCGTAAACTCCTGTGTATCCGAGGACATCAGGATATCCTGTGAGCCGATCGAGCCAATCCAGATTCCTGTGAAAGGCATCGCAGCTAGCAGCAGTACAGTCAAAGCCATGAGGATCTTGCCTGAAGTCCTGGCCAGATTAATCGTTGAATTGACACCGATACGGTTGTTGATGATCAGGCGGGAGTCATCCTTGTTGTAGTAGAACAGTCCCCAGATCCAATGGTCATCTTCATCGGCATACCATTCGTGTCCTGAATCCTTGGTCAGCTTTTCCTGCAGATGTCTTGTCTTGAATTCAATCTTGAAGGCATAGAAGCACAGCACCACCGTGATGATCAGGATCAGTGCCATGGACAGGACCGGCATCTGCTGCAGGAAGCACATGGATACTGCATATGCTGTCATTGCATAGCTGCAGATGATCCACATCTTGCCCCAGTTGTATTTGCGGATCCGGCTCAAGGCAATGGTCAGATCAGTATCTTCATCTACCATCTCTGCCTTGTTGCGGTACAGATAGCGGTAACCAATCCAGAAGGAAGCGCAGAAGGCCGCAAACATGATGTACATGACTGCCATTTCTTGATCAAATGCGATCAGCAGAAGACAGATGATCCCTGACGGTGCAAATACCCATGGCGAGATCCATGTGCTGGAAGGAATGGCATCCATATTTACAGACAAAGTATGCTGTTCCTCCGGATGTCTCCATCCTCTCTGGGCCTTGATCTCTCTTAACTTTGTGTTGGTTGAAATATAAGGAATATACGGTGCAACAATCGCTGCATCCAGCCAGATGAACCAGGATGTCATGACCGACATCTCATCATTGAAGAACATGCATGCACATGCCAGCACCAGCATGATGGCATTGACAATGATCATATTCTTCCGATACTTTGCTAAGATCTTCTGGATCTCTGTATCTTCTCTAGCTTCATAAGGGAGTGTTACGCCAACGGCAATATTCTTCTTGAACTTTGCTTCATTGATCAGCATGACGCAGATCAAAATCGGCATCCATCCAATCGATGCCCATAGAATAATTTTCAACATCATTTCTGTATGCTCTCCTCGTACAGCTTTCCGCACATCTCCATGACTTCATCTCTGCTCATTCCAGCAATGCGAAGTTCCGAGATATGAAGACGCAGTGCATTGACTGTCTTTGCATCGACCTTCGCCGGTGCGTTCGGTGCGACCATCGTTCCGCCTCTGCGGTCAGTCACGATATAGTTCTCCTGCTTCAAAAGCTGATAGGCCTTTGAAACTGTCATCGAATTGATGCCGGACTCATCCGCCAGTGCTCTGACTGTCGGCAGTTTCTCAGAAGGCTGAAGCTTTCCTTCCGCAATGCCAATGACAATCTGATTCCTTAGCTGCAGGTACAGCGGCATCTTGCTTGAAAAATCAAATTTCAAGATCATATTCTCATCTCCGTTTGTATTATTGAATATAATACATATAATTCAATAGTCAATAGGTCTGCATCAAAAAACAGACCCGAAGGTCTGTTTTATTGATATAGAAATGCACAGCAGAAGGATCCAACCAGATATGCGACTGCAATCACAATCAGAAAATACAGGATCTGTGCCTGCTTTACATGGCCCTTTTTCAGCAGTTTCTCATAATTCACTGCATCCATTGCAAACCATGTCACTGCAAATGCCAGAATATAGATACATGCTCTGACAATGAACTGTACTAAAGACATTACTTTGTTCCGAAGATTCTGTCTCCGGCATCACCTAAGCCTGGGACAATATAGCCGTTCTCATTGAGATGATCATCCAATGCAGCTAAGTACAGATCAACATCCGGATACTTTGCCTGCACTGCCTTGACGCCTTCCGGAGCACCGACCAGACAGACTAACTTGATCTGCTGTGCGCCTCTCTTCTTGACTGCTTCAATGGCATCGATTGCACTTCCGCCAGTTGCCAGCATTGGGTCAACGATCATGACAATGGCATCTTCCATACCAGCAGGGAACTTAGCAAAATATTCATGCGGTTCCAGTGTCTTTTCATCACGGTACATACCGATGAAGCCGACCTTCGCTGTTGGAACTAATCTTCTGATTCCATCTAACAGACCGATACCGGCTCTTAAGATAGGAACAATCACAACTTCCTTGGATAATTCAAAACCTGTGCATGGAGCGACCGGTGTTTCAATATCAATGGTCCTGACCGGCAGATCACGGCATACTTCATATGCCATCAATTCAGCGATTTCATCAAGATTCTCTCTGAAATCCTTGGTACCTGTGCTGCTCTTGCGCATCTGTGTGAGCTTGTGAGTAATCAATGGGTGGTTCAGTACTTCTAACATTGTCTATATCCTCGCTCTCTTTTTTCTGTTCTATCTTATTCCAAATGCGCTTCAATCGCAACTGACAACAATGGTATACTTAAAACAATGAAGATCCTAATTACACCTTTGATCCAGCATCCAAAGAGCGATGCTTCCTATTATCTGACGCAGAACCTGGCAACCCTGCTGCACAGTCTCGGCCATGTTGTGGCCATTTCAGCAGATCAGGCCAATGCTTTTCATTATGCTTCTGCCTACCCTGCCCCGCAGCCAAAAACACCCATGTTCCGGCGGAAAAAAGAGAACCGTTCCTATGAAGAGTGGATGTACAACCATGGTGCTATTGATGAGGATTATCTCAGTGAAGATATGTCACTTCTTCTAGAAGCCATTGACCATTTTCAGCCAGACCGGATCCTGACCATTGACCGCCTGGCAGCTGTTTCCGCCGGCAGGTTAAAGACCATCCCGGTAGATGCTGTTGTTAATTCCGCGATGTATAAGACGGTTGTCTTTCCAAGCACAACCTTAAAAGAATATAATGCTTTTTTATCTTCCTACCGTCTGGAACAGGTCCTTTCCTTAAAAGAGATCTATGCCCAGTGCCAGAACCGCTTTGGCTTCGGACCGGTCGAAACGCAACCGTTCACCATCCAGACCGACGTGCACCGCATAGGAGTCGCTTCTGTCTATCCAATGCGTAAAGGATTGACCAACCGTGTCTGCGTCTTCTTTCCAGATGTTCACCGGACTTCTCTTGCGCTCAGAAAGATCCTGACAGACGCCTTCCTTGGTGCCCCATATGCTGTCTATGTCTGGTATCCTGGCTGCAAGCCGCAGAAGATCCAGAATATTCACTTCATAGCCCATCCAAGAGCAGATCTGATTCCTGGTTCCATCTGTGTCATCCATGACGGCAATGACTACTATACAAATCAATGTATTGCCCAGGCAATTCCGCAGGTCATCATTTCTTCGCATGAATATGCTAGAATGTACAACGGCCAGGCTGTTCAAAGGAACGGCATCGGCAGATATCTTTATGAAGATGAACTGACCATGGGAAATCTATACGAGAATTTCCGCAAGGTACTGGCTGATGACAGCTATTACGACAACAATCAGGCACTCAAAGAAAAGATCACCGCTCAGGGTGATCTAAGAGAAATTCTGAAATACTGGAAGCAGTGATGCTTCCTTTTATTTGATCAGGCCAAGATGACGGAAAGCATTCTCCAGCCCGTTGTCATTGACATCCGTAGTAATATAGTCTGCTGCCGCCTTGCATTCAGGTCCTGCATTTCCCATTGCTACGCTGTAACTGCATAATTCAAACATCGAGATATCAATCTTTGCATCACCGAACGCAATTGTATCTTCACTGTTCCTGTTCAGATACTTCAGCAGAACATCAATTGCATGTTTCTTGGTGATTCCGGCTGGGCCTAAGTCACCGAACAGTGCTTCTTCTCCCTTGCCGCCCCAGGTATTGGCAACCAATTCCGGGAACTCTTCCTTCGAATCCAGATGATCCTGATAGGATGAAAGAATAAAGGAAATCTTATTTACATCATCTCTGTAGAGAGCATCTCCCTGCAGATGAATGAAGCTGTCCACAAAGCCGCTGGCACTTTTCTTTGCTTTTTCAAGATTCGCACCTTTGCCAAGAGAATACTTGATCATGGTCTCCGGTCCCTGTTCCAGCATATAGTCATTGCAGTACATACCGCTGTTGGCTTCCAAGTAGAAGCCTAAGTGACGGTCATTGCACCAGTCAACAATGTGCTTTGTCTCTTCTTTAGTCAGTCCCTGATGCATGACGACCTTCCCTTCGGATTCAACATAGGCACCGTTGCCGCCGATCATACCGTCTGTTTCACAAAGATGCCGCTGGGCTATCTCAGCTTTTGAGCATCCGGTACACAGATAGATCAGATGTCCGTTCGCTCTTGCTTCTTCAACTGCCTTGGCAGCGGAAGCCGGCAGTTTCGCCTCATAGTCGATCAATGTCCCATCCACATCCAAGAACACAATTTTACTCATACGTCATTTCTCCTGTATGTTCATTGTATTTGATAAACAGATTCACCGTGTTCCTGAATCTGAAATTTACTGCAGTACCTTTTCAATCTGTTCCATCGTGACCGGCCCCTGACGCAGGATCTTCAGCTCGTTTCCTGTGCAGTCGATGATGGTGCTTGCTTCCCCAAAGGAAACATTTCCTTCCATCATCCCATCCAATGTCGGGCAGGACTTTTCAATCTCATCCAGAGATGTACATACTGGTTCCCCAGACTGGTTGGCACTGGTCATAAAGACCGGTGCATCTGCTACCTTGATCAATTCTCGCAAAGCATCACTGGTTGCCATACGGATAGCCAATGTCTCCATACCTCCGTTGACGTAGGCAGGCACTTCTTCCTTCTTCTTTAAGATAAAGGTAACCGGACCCGGCATAAAGGCACGGATCAGTTTCTCTGCTCTGTCATCTACATAGGCAATCTCTTTGATCTGATCTTCATCCGCACACATCACAGGGAATGCCTTAGTCAAAGGACGATGCTTCACATCCCTCAGATTCTCCTGTGCCTTCTCTGAATCCATGCGTGCACACACACCATAAACAGTATCTGTCGGAACTGACAGGACACCGTCATTTTTTAATATCTCTGCCATAGCAGCAATTTCACTCTGCGAATATCTTTTCATACTTACCTGAACATGGACAGCACCATTGAAAATACAACCAAAACGAGAATCAACATAAATAGTACTTTTGATAGCTTTTTGCTGTTCATTGCTTTCTCCTTTGCGCTAAAGTATTATAGTACGAAAAGCGAGGGACTGCATTATGATACGTTTTGACAGTGACTACATCGAAGGCTGCATTCCAGAGATCCTTGAAGCTCTGCAGCGCACCAATGAAGAACAGACCCAGGGATACGGGATTGATCCACATTGTGAACATGCCCGTGCATTGATCAAAGAGACTATCGGAAGAGAAGATGCGGATGTGCATTTCTTAGTCGGCGGCACACAGGCTAACATCACCGTGATTGATTCCATTCTGAAACATTACCAGGGAGCAGTCTGTGCTGAATCAGGACATATCAATGTCCATGAGACCGGCGCCTTGGAGGCAACAGGACATAAGTGCCTGACACTGCCGACCAAAGACGGAACAATCACTGCTTCTCAGGTCGAACAGCTGATTGAAGATCACTATAACGGAGAATCTGTTGAACATACTGTTCAGCCAGGAATTGTATATATTTCCTTCCCTACCGAATCCGGCACACTGTATTCAAAAAAGCAGCTGACAGATCTGTATGCTGTATGTCAGAAGTATGACATTCCATTGTTCATTGACGGTGCACGTTTAGGCTATGGCTTGATGGCACTCACCAACGATGTGACCATTCAGGATATTGCCAATCTCTGTGATGTATTCTATATCGGCGGCACCAAAGTCGGTGCATTGTTCGGTGAAGCTGTTGTCATCACCAATGACAAATACAAAAAAGACTTCCGCTACAACATCAAGCAGAGAGGCGGCATGCTGGCAAAAGGAAGAATGCTCGGTATCCAGTTTGAAGAACTGTTCACCAACAACAGATACTTCACCATTGCAAAGCATGCAATTGACCTGTCAGATAAATTGACAAATGCACTGCAGGAAAAAGGATATGCGTTCTATTTCCCTGCTATGACAAATCAGATCTTCCCAATCTTATCCAATGTTAAGATGAAGGAACTTGCACAGAACTTTGCCTTTGAATCATGGGGCAAAGTGGATGATACACATACTGCTGTACGCTTTGTCATTTCCTTTATGACTAAAGAAGAAGCAGTTGATGCACTGATCAGTCAGCTATAAGAAAAAGGATTTTTTCCAACATTGGAAGAAATCCTTTTCATTTACTTTGTAGGGCTGGTGGACATCTGTGCTTCCTGTTTCCAGTTATTGATATCCCAGATGTTGTCATGGACTGAGAACCAGTTGTTCGGCAGGAACTGATAGCCGTTATTTCTGCTTGTATCCCAGTCTGCTGCATTGGTTGAAGATATGACATACTGCGTTCCCTGCTTTGCGGTATTGGTAATGAGATTGCCTGTAAATGGGTTTGCCGCATTCTCAATCACATTAGATGTCGCAATTGTCGGCACATCCGCATTTGTCATGAATTCATCTGATGTTGTAAAACCGGTGCTGTTGAAATCCTTGACCATCAACAACGGTGCATAGGATTCCAGATCTTCAATGGTTGTATCTCCATCTTTCAGTTTCAATTCATCGAACTGTCCCAATGGGAAGCCATGATCTGCCACAAGGATGATTCTAGTGTTGTCATAGACGCCGTTTGCACGCATGTAATCGAACCATTTGCCCATCTGTTTCAGAGAAGCCATGTTGATGTGATATGTCGGCAGGCTCTCTCCGTCTGACATATCCATCGTTTCCCCATTGACTGTAAACCGGTCGCTGTTCTCAGCATCGTACTCTCTGTTGTCTACCTTTGCCTCAGGCTCATATTCAGGTTCCTGTAGAATTGTTTCTGCATGTGTTGTCTCATTATCCATCATCAGGAAGTTATTTGATTCTTCCTCGGTGATATTGGTCATGTTCGACAGATTCTTCAGAACATTATAGTTGTCCATAAATGTCTGATCATATCCAGTAGCGGTTCCATCAGAGCCCCATTCCTGTGACCCATATTCATTGATGTTCTTCTGCTGGAAATAGGTGCCGCTGTCATAGAGGAATACCTGGAATGGCAGAGGGGACGACTTCATCAAGCTGTAGCAGAAGAAGTTGCGGAGATTGTTGGTGTATACTGCGTTGTTTGCAGCAGAGTCATTGAATCTGCCGATTGTATGATATTTGTTGATATTTGAATACTCATCATAGATTGATAAATCAGTGATCCATTGATAGTTGCCGTAAGGCACATCACAGACAGTGACATTATATCCATTCTGATCAAACAAAACCGGCATGACCTTCAGTGCTTCATTCTGCTTATCTACTAAGGATTCACTGCTTCTTGCATTTAATTCTGTCGGTGTATATTCATAGCCGCCAAACAGTGCTGCTGAAGCAAAGTTCGTGTGCCAGCCATAAGACAATGTATTGGAATAATAGGTAAAGCCGTCGAACTGCTGTTCCAGCTGCGGGTCTTCATTCAGCAGATATGGAATATACGGTCCCATCGCACGGTCCAGCATAAAGACAACAACATTCGTTCCAGTTTTGCTTAAAGTGAAGTTCGGTGTATCTTCAGCAATCTCTGCTGCCTGTTCCTTTAATGGAGAAACAGCAGTGCTGATCTTGTTCATATTCACTACAGACATGCCTGCAATCGCAATGATGCCGGTTGCCAATGCACCTGCTGTAAATTTCTTGTAACGGTTGAAAGTGACTGCCATAACAATGCAGAGGATAATGATCAGGCCGACATTGGCAAGCATCTCAACACCCGTAATCTTGAATCCTGCAGTATATACCAGTGCAGAGGATAATGTGCCGAACTTTGTACCAAAGAACATGTAGTCCATGATGCTGATGCCGCATATGATCCACATCACTTTTTCAAACATGACTTTGCCTTTTTTCGAAGAAAGCCAGTAGAATACACCAAACCAGATCAGACATGTTCCAAAGGACAGGCAGAAAGCACTGACCACATACCATAATGGATTATGGAAGTTATACAAGTCTACAAATTCCTGCGGAGAAGAACTCACCACAGAAGAAGGAATCAAAGCACCAAGAATTACCGCCAGCATCAATGCAGCCAGAAGATACATTTTTGTATTTGGCACTGCCTCTTTCTTGTCTGCCGCATATGGATGTATTTTCTTGATGAGCAGCTTCACAAGCGGATACTGCAGTGCAATACTTCCAATTACTAAAACTGCATTGTCTTCTAGAACTGCTGTTGAAACAAGTAAAGCATACATCAGCAGTGCAATTCCAGTTACAGAAGCCATCCATGTCAAGATCAAGCCAGGATTTTTCAGCTTATAGAAGATATTCTTCACGAGTGAGAATACATTGTTCAATGTCCAGTAGAACAGCAATCCTGCAGGAGAATCATACAGGAAAAAGAAGAAGAAGATGGCCATGCCGTACAATTGGATCTTTGTCTTCATTGGAAAGCCCTTGGTATAGATAATGCATGACACCAAGTTCACTGCTGTCATAATGATTGGCAGTAAATTAATCGACATTCCACCGATGGCAATCAATCCATCCGGACTGCCAAGATCCGTAATCGGGCCAAACGGAACACCCTGCAGAGCAGACATCTTTGATAAGAACTGATAAGCCGCAATAAAGAAAGGAATCTCCAAGAACAGCGATACAGATCCTTTGAATGCATCTGTAGGCTTATAGTGATTCTGTCTGTAGTAAGTCTGCTGGATCATCATTCTCTCGTCACCGGAGAATGCCTTTTTAATATGTGCTAATCCCTTATGAAGCTTTGCTTCCGTGTCTCTTTCTTCCGCCTGCATTGCATCTGCACGCTTATATAAAGGAAGGACAAGGAAATTCATGACCAAGCTCAGAACAATAATCGAAATGCCATAATCATTTGTAAACTGCTGGGCAAAATCAAAGATGAATTCAAACAGCATCTGCAGAGGACTGATCAGGATTGTATATAAGATAGAACCAAAAGTCATGCCTGTTCCTCCGAAGAATCTAATTCTTTCTGCTTTGCTGCCAGATAATCAACAGCTCTGACTGCACCTTCTCCTTCAAAACACCAGCACTCTTTACGAGCCTGATCTCTGCCCTTGGCATAACGTGTATCATGAAGGCATTCTTCGATTACTTCTTTTAAAGAACCAATATTATCTTCATTCAATACATGGCCAATCTTCGGCAGAATTTCTGTTGTCCAGATTGGTGTATCGAGCCACCATGCATCATAGACATCTGTATCGATCTGTGCTGCTGTATAAATGACTGGCTTATCATAGACCAGTGTGTAATCAAAGATGACACCCGAGAAATCTGAAATCATCAGATCCGCTCTGCGCAGGACTTCAAAGTTATCATTGTCTCTGTTCCATTCAAGCTGATCAGAAGCAGGATATTTCTTCATAAACCCATCAATCATATCTTTTTCAGAAGTGAATGACTGTGGATGAGGACGGATAATGACATGGAAGCCAGTATCTAATAACGGCTGAATGATCGTATCTCCAAATTTTGTTAGCAGACCTTCCGGTCCCCAGGATGGTGCCAGAAGAACAGTGATCGGATGTTCAGGTACTGGTCCTGCTTCCACCAACCTCTTGCGCATTTCATCCATATAAGGGATGCCGACTCTTACTAATTCCTTCTTCGGAAGATCTCTTAATTTCTCTAAGTTGCGGATATCATCTTCCTGGAACTGTCCTGAAAGCAGCACTGCATCATAGTAATCGATACCAAACATACGGTACATCGTGACTTCGCCAGCTGCGTGGAGCACATGCACATAGTACTGTACTTCCTTGGAACGCTTCCATTGGTAAACATCCAGTCCTGGTGTTGTAGAGATTACAATTCCGGCATTCAGGAAATTCAATTTTGCAAAAGCTTTATTTCCTTCACCAATGAACTGTCCCTTCACATGCGGATATGGATTCTTCAGCCCTGGATCATCCGGTGAAGCAGTCATATAAACAACATCCAGTCCTCTGCGGTCCATTTCCCTGCAGATTGGCTCATAAACACTCCAGTATCTCTTATGGTCAGCAAATATCACAAAAGGAATCTTGTTCTGATTGACTGCGACTTTCTTACCGCCGCTGACAACAAACCGTATCTTCACAAAAAGCATGCGGAGGGAATAGATACCCGCACCAATCAATCCTATAAGGATAGTGAACAACATACTCCCTGTTCCAGGGTCGATATATAACAGACGCATTTCTTTCTCCCTACTGATAAATCTAATGCCGTATGAAAGTCATACAGCAGATATGATACCATTTTCACCCGCTCAGTTCCATGGAAAACCAGAAAACAGATGCCTGAATTCAGACATCTGTTGTTCACATTTATACACTGTCAATTTTCATTCACATGCAGGATCCATGAATCCTTCTGTGTATTGAAATCATTCACAATACTGCAGACTGCCTCTGTTACAGCCGAATTAATATATGCATTATTTGATTTTCCGCTGGCAATTGTCCTTTGGAATGAAGCTAATGCATACCGAATTCCTTCACCATCCAGCTGGTAGAAATATCGTTTGTTGTCAGCTGGATTCTCATAACGGATTTCAAAGTAATCTGTTTTCCACCATGGCGCAGGCACAATGACATAGCCTTTTGTCCCTGAGATGATCAATTCACCTTCTGACTTCACACCGGTGCCGACTTGTATTGTTGCAGCAGCATCTGGATAAATAAAGTCCACTTTACTGTAAATGTCAAAATCAGGATTCTCAGAACGCCATGAAACAATATTCTTCTGTGAATATTCAGTACCAAGAAGCTGGAACACTGGCAGCATTGCGGTCGGTGCCCAACGGTCAAAACAGCTCCAGCCAATTTCCTGATAATTAGGATCGTTCACATCCTTTAAGCTTGTGCAGGTCGCACTGATTGATACGACCTTCCCAATCCTGCCAGATTTGATCAGCAGCATCAGTCTGTCATACGCAGTTGCATACGCTGTCTTGATTGCTTCAACAAAAGCCAGATGATTCTTTTCCGCTAATTCCTGCAATTCCCGGTACTGCTTCACATCACTGCATACTGGTGATTCACACAGAACATGTTTTCCCTTAACCAGCGCTTTCTTGATATGTTCATAGTGGTCCTTTGGTGAGGAAGCAATATAGACTGCATCACATTCTTTTAGTAATTCTTCATAGGAAGAGAATTGATGAACGGATGCCGCATCCTTTGAATCGAGCGGCTGACCAAAGGTGCATACCCCAGCACAGCTGATGCCATTGACGAATCTGCTTTCCTGATAGTATTTCTTCATGACCTCAAGATAGCCGCCCGCAAAGCCCAGCCGAAGTGCTGTCTGTTCAGAACGGATCTCAGAACTGGAGACACCTTCAGTACGGTCTAAATATACAACCTTGCAGTACTCATTGAGATAGTCGAACTTCCCTTTCCAGTCGGAGCCAACAGTAAAGATATCAATGTTATATCGTTTGATATCATCGATCTTCTGTCCTTCATATTCTTCAATGATGATCTCATCAGCCAGTCCAGTCTGACGGACATTCTCAATTCTCTCCATCAGGCTCTGCTGGACATTGATTTTGCCTCTGGACTTATCAAAGTCTTCTGCAGTCACACCAACGATTAAATAATCTCCTAAAGCTTTTGCGCGCTTTAAAAGATTGATGTGTCCATAGTGAAGCAGATCATATGTACCGTATGTAATTACTTTGATCATAGATTCCCTTTAAAGCAGATTTCTCTTCTGCATGTCTTCAAATGCATTGATCAATGTCTGATTATCTTCCAATGTAATATTACCGATATGTCCGACTCTGAATACTTCATCTGCCAGTGCACCGCCATTCGGGCAGATCCAGATGTTGTATTCATCTTTCATGATGCGGATGATCTCCTTCGCACCGCCATGGACTGGTCTCAAGGAAGTCACGCAGTTGGATGGTGATTCTGTAGCAGGTGTAAATGGCAGATCACTGATCTTCTTTCGGAAGTCTTCCGCAATCACTGCCACTCTTTTTCTTTCAGCTTCAATACCGCCGTCAGTTTCAATATTTTTCAATCTTGCATGAAGTTCCAGCAGTGTATTCACAGCTGGAGTAAACGGTGTCTGACCGCGTTCTCCATTTTTTAAAGCAAGCTTCAGTGACAGATACATGCATACTTCAGGATTCTCTTCAATCCTTTTCAATGCATCCGGACCTAATGCAATCACTGCAATTCCTGGATGCAGAGCCAGTGCTTTCTGCGAACCAGTGATGACAGCAGATGCATGGAGCTCTTCCATATTCAGTTCATCTGCAATAAAGGCACTGATGGCATCGACAATCAACATAATCCCTTCCTTCTTACAGAAAGCAGAGATCAGCTTCATATCATATAAAGTACCGGATGAGGTTTCATCCATATTGACTAAGAATGCAGTATACCCCTGACCGCTGAACTGTTCGAGCTGTTCAGCCTTGATCTGATGGCCGAACTCACATTTAATCTCTGTCATACTGCGGTGGTGTAGTTCACACATCTCAACAAATCTCTGACCAAAGCTGCCGCCATTGACTACCAGCACCTTGTCCTTCTCATTCAGGATATTCATGACGCAGGATTCCATCGCACCTGTTCCCGAAGTTGTTAAGAAAACACAGCGAGAATTCTTTGGCGCATACATATATTTCAGAATCAGACTTTCATTCTCCTTCATGATCTCTGAAAATTCAGGTGTCCGAAAGTATGGAGCAGATCTTCCACCTACTTTTAATACAACATCATCAGACATCACTGGCCCGACTGTGAAATTTAACATACAAGTCTCCTTTATATACTTATAAAAGCGATTTTATTATACCACTCCAGCATTCAGCATAAAAAGTTCCCTGGATCAGGGAACTTCTGTTTATCGATTCTTATTTCTGACGAACGACCGTTCCATCATTTTTCCAGATGCTGTTTTCTGGAATTACGCCTCTGACACAGCTTGTTGGATAGACACGGCAGTTCCTGCCAATTACAGTTCCTGGATTCAGGACACTGTTGCAGCCAACTTCCACGTGGTCTCCCAGCATTGCGCCCATCTTCTTCAGACCAATTTCAATATTTTCATTATTGAAGCGGTCATGAACAACAATCAGCTGCTTGTCACTCTTCACATTAGAGGTAATAGAACCTGCCCCCATATGTGAATAGTAGCCAAGAATGGAATCACCGACATAGTTGTAATGCGGTGTCTGTACATGATCAAAGAGGATAACATTCTTTAATTCAACACTGTTGCCAACAACACAGTCTGCACCGACCAATGCACTGGAACGGATAAATGCACAGTGCCGTACTTCTGTATTCGGGCCGATAATGCATGGTGCGCCTAAATAAGCACTTGGGAAGACATGGGCTGTCTTATGGACCCAGACATGTTCACTTACCTCGGTGTATTCATCCTTTGGAAGTGTTGGTCCTAACATCAGAATAAAGTCCTTGATTCCCTTTAATGCTTCCCATGGATACTGATACTGTGACAGATAATCCTTTGCCAGGGTATGATCTAAGTCATACAAGTCTTTGATTGTGTACATTTGTTCTCTCTCTTTTCTATTTAGTCTTCATGTGTTGCGGTCAGGTTCTTGCTGGCTTCCTTCTGCTCATGCAGGAACTTGTTTGCATTCATTTTATCTTCGTTCGTTGCTTCTGTTGTCTGTGCCGGCTGATTGACCACAATCTGCGGATAAGGAATAGAAATGTGGTTCCGATCAAAGCAGAGCTTGATCTCACGGTTCATATCACGGACAACCTGGATTCTGTCCTTTTCATGACATTCTGCCAGGATTCGAATATTGACTGAAGAATCTCCCAATGAAGTCACGCCCTTGTAATACGGTCCTTCAATGATTGCCGGCACATGTTCACGGATATGCGGAAGTTCTTTCTTCAGGACTGCTTCCACTCTTTCCAGAGATTCATTGTAGTCAATACCAACATCAATGACTGCCGTAGAGTACTGCTTGGTCATATTGATGACCTGCTTGATTTCAGAGTTATTGAAGATCTTCACATCATGACCGCCGCTCAGTACTTTGGTTGTGCGGATGCCAATCTCTACAACGGTACCGCGCCAGTCGCCAATTGTAACGATGTCGCCGACCCGGAACTCTCCTTCAAAGACAATGAATATTCCTGCTAGGATATCACCAATCAGCGACTGTGCACCAAATGACAGCATCAATCCTAAAATACTTGCAGAAGCTAATAATGACATAGAGTCTAAACCCATTGCTCCTAGGCAGTAGAAGATACCGCCGATGACTGCCGCATATTTCAAGAAGCTGTCCAGCAGCCGTCCAATGGTTTCGCTGCGGGCACCGAATTTTCTTAAGACAAGAAGGATAGTCTTGCGCACTGCCCAGGTCACCACAACTACTTCCAGCATCGTCAATAATACGAAGGTCAATGAGAAGATGTTGATGCCCTTCTCCCATTTCTGGCTCAATACATAAGCTAAGACAGAATGTGTCTCATTAGGATCAATTGTCATTGTGTTAATAACAATCAGGATTGCCAGCAGAATGATTGTCCAGCCAATGACAGAATATAACTTCTGCTCCGATGTCTTATCATCCCATAAAATATGTGTTTCATATCTGCTGGTGGCAGACTGAACTAATCTCTTTGTTCCATCAATTGTATTATGCTGGAAGAAAGCCGCATTACCGTCTTTTTTGTGAGCATTTTCTTCATCCACTTCAGCTTGAATCTCAGCTTCATCCGGTTCTTTATTCAGCACCAGCATCATTGTGATTGCAAACATGATCAGTCCGCAGATCACAGTCGTCCATAAGGTTGAACTGATCCGACTGCTGTAAATGGAAACTAATGGCACAGCACAGTAGATATAGTCATCACCGCGCAGGATACCATTCATCATATACTTGGTACCGGCAATCGTCTGGAATCCTTCATAACCATCAGTGAACGATTCTGATTTCATACCATATTCTGCAGCAGAATGCCCGACTAATTTCTCTTCAGAGATGTAGTCGAATTTCTGCGTCTCTGCGTTGACAGCGACCATTGTTCCTTTGTTGATCACTGCAATGTGTGACAGCACATAGCTCAGCTGCGTTGTCTTCAGTCTTTCTGCCATGACTGTCGAATTCAATTTAATTTCTAACATGCCAAGAGAATTCTGAAGGGAGACACCAATAAACTGTTCATAGCTGTCCCCATCTCCTGAAATCTGTGCAACAACAGGCTGATATCCATTGATGACATCCCAGAATTGATAGGAATCATCTGCTTCATTCGTACTCAATGTATAGTTCAAATATGCCTTATTTGAAGTGGTCACATGCCCATTCTCATCAAAGAGATACACTGCTTCAATACCACCTCTGCTGGCAATCTCACTCAATGCTTCATTCGATACTAATGCTGGATCTTTATACAGCAGATACGATATGTTCTTCGCTCGTTCTGTATATTCTTTTGTATATTGATCCTTCAAGCTCTGGATCCGCTGTTCATTCACATCCAGTATTTCTGATACTGCATCCACCTTGATTTCATTCTTGATTCCCTGGTGCGACAATGGAGAAAGTGTATGCAGATAATAGGTCATGATGAATACAATGATAATTCCCATGACCACGACATTCTTCATTCTGGACATGATCTTCTTATTCAGATACAAATGCTTTCCAATCTGCTTGTAGTCATCTGGTGAAGGCTTGGTCTGCGCCATTTCCTTACGGATCAATTCAGCATAGATTAGAAGGAATATCATTGTAATAGAAACCAGCAGAATATTCAGCAGTTCAATGTCGCTGTAATTGGACTGGATCTCGCTCCATGGGACAACAGCAATCAACATATTGTTATCTATCCGTTTTGTTACAACATAATTGTATTTCCCATTGATTTCAATCTTGCCAGAATAGCCATCTGTTAATACTGTTGAATCCATACCGATTTCAGTTGATTTTTCTCCAATCTCAGCCGTATTCTTCGCATAAAGAATCGTATTGTCACTCAGTGATACTTCTGCAATATACCCTGTTTCGCCAACCACAATCGAACCTAAAGAATACTCCGGTGATTCTATCTTCAGCAGATCATTGTATTCATCTGTGTATGTCCGTCCGACAATCAATGACCCACCGTTCTTCAACGTACTGTAATAATACTTAACAGCACCAATCATGACCGGCATACGGTCACTCAGCAGTGTCTTCATTTCTGCTTCATTCTTATCCCAGGCATAACCCGAATGATCCACCATGTTTCCCTGCGCATCAAAAAGATAGTATTCTTCCACATGGCACTGTGTTACAAACCAACTCAGATCTGTTTCCGCTGGATTCTGATCCAGGTAATAAGAAAGGATAGACGCTCGTCCAATCGAGAATTCATCAAAGATCTTTTCATTCTCCTGTGCTTCTGTCTGATTGTCTGAGAGTTTGGCTGCCGCCACTTCCAGTTTATCCAGTGAATTATTATATTGTTCATCAACTGCCGAGCGGGCGTAGAGTTCTCCCAAAAAGACACCCATGACTAATAAACCGACCACAATTGTCAAAATACCTGTCACTCTGCTTTTTGTCAGACGTATCTTTCTCATTCTATCCCCTGTTAGTCTGCTTGAATTATATCACTCTACACATGAGTGAACCAGAAAATGCGTAATATAAGACTATCAAAAAAGATGAGCTTCATGCCCATCCTGTAATTTATATGTATAGACTGTTTCCCTTATATGAGAATGATCACTGATAGTCTTTTACTTTTTCCAATTTTCCAATTAAAGCATATCTGCCGTCAGTATTCTTTGGTGAGCACGTAGACAGTGTAATCAATTGATCAGACGAACTGACAGTAACTCCTGAAGTAAATGTGCTGTTTTCCACAAAGCTATTTACATAGCTGGTAAAATCATCTGCTGTATCAAATGTCAGATGTACATAATCTGCTGTTCCAACCGTTTCAATACCGGCAACCACTTCCACCTGATATAACGCTGTCGGTGTGTCTATGGTAAATATCTTATGTGAATCATAATAGGACTGGTCAATATAGTTATTCAATGCCGTAAACATTCTGCCTTCACCGTTATACATATAGTGCGCATAGAATACTGTATTCTTATCTGTAAATCCTCTGGAATTACGATAATCAACAAAGACACATCCAGCATAATTCGATGTCCCATCAAACAAATGGTCCAGATAATATGAATTATCATCACTGTAAGTTACTGGATAATCAATTACGCTGTCAGGCAGAGTAATCCATGCCGCAACATTTTCATTCTGCTGTTTCAGATAATCCCAGTCAATCGATGATTTATTTGCTGCTGCAGAAGCAGTACTGGACGCTGTAGCTTCCTGCTTGGCTTCTGTTTTCAATGTATCGTATTTATTATCTGCTTCTTTATATCCTATTAATCCTGAAACAAGTTTATATCCTGAAAAACCAGCCACGATTAAAGCAGCTACCAGAACAATATCCAGTGCTATTTTTCCCTTTTTATTGAGAATCTTTTTTGTATTCTTTTCGTTGTTTTCGGACATTTCTGTTTCCTTTTCCTTCCTATTTTACATTTCCTCACAAACTGATGCAACAAAATAACTATTTGTGGGATAATATGTGAATGATAGGGATTGATATTGTACAGATCAGCAGGGTCGAACTCAAAGATGCTTTTATTAAGCTGGTTCTAACCCCGGAAGAGCAGAAAGAACTGCTCAACAGGCATACCGAAGCAAGTAAAAAAGAGTATCTTGCCGGCAGATTTGCAGTCAAAGAAGCCATTTTCAAGGCTACCCAGGACCAAAATTACTTAAAGTATGCATGTTTAAACTCTGGTAATGGAAAGCCTTATATTAAGGATCACCCAGAAATTGATGTCAGCATCTCTCATGATGGCGGAATTGCTGCGGCTGTTGTACAACTATAAAATGCGCTCTCGCGCATTTTTTTATTGTTCGTTCTGTATTCTCTGGACCATCGCCAGCAGTGACTTAGCTGAATTAAAGTTTGCCGGAACAATTTCTGAAGCAGGAATGGAAATGTCGTAATTGTCATTCAATGTAGAGATGATCTGCAGAATATCAAATGAATCCAGAATATGATCATCAATCAATGTTTCACAATTAGCGAAATCAACATCTTCTTTAATATCTTCTAATAAACCAATTAATTCATCCATTTTATTTACCTCTTTACATGCCCTATTTTACACTAATTGCAGGTGTATTCAAGATACTGGACTCCATGAAGTCCCTGGCAACCACATAATCATCTTCATCATTTCTCAGGATGATCTTCGGCATTGTTCTGCTCAAGAACAGATAGATGCCTTCAGTAATGGAATACGCGCCAATATTGTTGAAGACAAGTAAGTCATTGATGGAAAGCCCCTTCCCATTAAAGGCACGGATCTCAACATCATTGGTGGAACATAATGATCCGCAGATACACCATTCTTTGTCTTCTGTATCAGAATTTGTCTTGATTTGCTGCATGACTGGACTGTTCATGCCCATCATGGAGCCGTAATAGTTGATATGGTTGATGCCGCCATCAATAATACAGTAGTTCACACCTTCATTTTCCTTCAGGTCCATGACCCGGGAAATGTAGGTCCCGCAGTATGTAGCATAGAATCTTCCCATTTCAATTGTCAGATCCGCTGTCTCACTGATAGAACATAATTCTTCATGAATGTCCCTTAATGGGTTCAATGTATCACTGTAGTTATCCTTATCGAACATGGATACACATAGTCCTGGACCATATTCAAGCTTCTCCAGCTTCAGCCCATGTTCTGTTTCAATCTCGTGGTACAGATCTTTTAACAGAGCCAGTTCCTTCAGCTGCTTGGTCGTATTTTTCCTCTGCGTTCCAGCAAAGTAATGGATGCCCTTGATCACAGTATTTGGGAACTCTTCTGGATGATCAATAACATATAATAAATCACTCTTTGACATGCCGAACTGTGACCCGGCATTCAGTCTAGGAAGCACTGGTACAGCCTTGTTCTCGCGTACTGCTTCTTCACTGATTTCATGCATGTGCTTCAATGACTCAGCGGTGAAGATATCAACACCGTATGTCATCGCTTCCTTGATATCCACTGGTGTCTTATTGACACCTGAATACAAGATCTTTGACGGTTCTACATGGAGGTTCTCACAGATGGATAATTCGCCTGGCGAGCAGACTTCCAGATGGTCGACAAGCTCTGCCATGACAGGGATCAGAAAAGGATTTGCCTTGATGGAATAGCACAGGTGGTATCTGCCAGCCGCAATCCTTCTCATCTCTGCAACTCTCTCCTTCAAAGAAGCCAGATCAAAAACATAGCATGGTGTGCCATATTCTTCAGCAATCTTTGAAAGTTCCTTTTCTTTTAACATTACTCGATTCCTCCAAGTGCCTTTAACTGATTCCGGTCAATTTTCCCGTTCTTTGTCATCGGCATTTCTTCCAGCTGTGTCAGCTTATTCGGCAGCATGAACGGCGGCAGGATATCTCTCAATTCTGTCAGCAGCTCCTTGCCTTCTCTGTCACCTGTGTAGAACAGCAGGATCCGTTTCTTTGTCTGGTCATACAGGCAGCAGGCTCTGGTAATATTTCTTCTTGCCTGTACCGCTGTTTCAATTTCACCAAGTTCAATACGATGTCCCAGATGCTTGATCTGGAAGTCTTTTCTGGATGTGTAGACCAGTTCTCCATTTTCCAGATATTTACCGAGATCACCGGTACGGTAGATTCGTTCATACGTCTTCTTATTCAATGGATTCTGGGTGAAGACAGCCTTTGTCTTCTCTTCATCTTTATAATACCCCAAGGCAACACAGGTGCCGGCAACACAGATTTCGCCCTGCACACCTGGAGCAGTGACCAGATGGTCTTCTTCATCCAATAAGAAGACTTTCTCATTAGAGAAGGACCTGCCGATAGGAATATTCTCATCCAAGGCATATTCTCTGTTCTCTAAGACATGGAAGGTGCAGTTGCATGTAATCTCAGTCGGTCCGTATAAGTTGACATAGGTGGCATTTGGAAGTGCCGCTCTCCACTTATTCAGCTGCTTAATTGGCATGACTTCTCCGCTGAACATAATCAGGCGGACATCACTTGGAATCTTATAGCCAAAGCCATTCATGATGGAGACGAAACACATCGCACTGACAGCCCAGATCAGAACCGTTACATGACGGTCACAAAGATAATCCATTAATAACGTTGGATTGGAAAAGTATTCACGCGGAATGATCACAACCGTCGCACCCGTATAAATGCCGGAGAAGATGTCCTTCACCGATACATCAAAGTCAAATGGTGCCTGGTTGCCGATAATATCATCCTTGCGGATGCCAAACGTCTGATCCAGGATTTCAATGAAGTCAATGACGCTGCGGTGGCAGACAGTCACACCCTTTGGGGTCCCGGTTGAGCCAGATGTAAAGTTGACATATAGAGGATCAGTGTCCATGGCATCTGAGCGGATCCTGTCCAATACAGAATGATTGACTGCTGCGTTCTTCAAGATATCTTCAATCTTGACGATCTCAATCTCTCTTTCCGCAAACAGTTCCTGTGCCTTGGCAAAGTTTTCTTCATCCGTTAACAGGATCTTTGATTCCAATACATCTAATATTTTATATAAACGTACTTCCGGCTGTCTGGTATCCAATAAGGAATAGAATCCACCGGCGTATACAGCACCGAACATACCGGAAATTGCTAATACACTCTTCTCTAAATAGAAGGATACCGGTTCATTCATGGCAATCTTCTCTGCCAGAAAAGAGCCAATCTTCTGGGCATTGGTAACCAGCTGTATATATGTTATTTCTCTAGAAGGATCCGCAAATGCTGTCTTTTCCGGATACACGCGTGCACTGTCTTCCAGCCACTGCAATACATTTTTCTTATTCATAAAACCCTGCTTTCATCAGAACCCAGCATACATCATTGCAACTGCATCATAGCCAGGTCCATATGCACCAAATAGTATAACCGCAAATATCAATGCATACAAAATTCCCCAGCGAGCAGCCAAAGGCATGCCTTCAAACTTCTGACGGATCGGGTACTTCTTTTCCTTCAATACACTGACAATGATCACAACAATAAATGCTAAAGATACCGTTACATAATCCCACACATCCATGCCTAAATACGGAAGTGTAGAGACGCATCCCTTCCAGTTAAAGTTCACAAAGATATTACTGAACATCTTCCAGCCTAGAGCAAATGTAGATGCACGGAAGAACATTTCACCAAAGATAACAATAATGAACAGCTTAATGAAGCGGAATGTCCTGATGACCCATCCATTTACATTCAAATGGTGTCTTTCGCACCATGCCTCAAACGGCTTCTCCGCAAACATTTCGATGATCATGAATACAAAGTAATAGATGCCATAGAAAACATAAGTCCAATATGGTCCATGCCAGAAGCCATTGGCCAGCCATACACATAACAATGCAATAGAAGGTCCAAGGTATCGAGCCAGCAGTTTATGATCTTTTTTCGTTAAATGCTTGGTCAGCTTCTGGATTGGCTTAGATAATGAAACAGGATAGAAAATATAGTCACGGAAGAAGGTTCCCAAGGTGATATGCCAGCGATGCCAGAAGTCTCCAGCATTCTTGGCAAAGAATGGCTGACGGAAGTTTTCAGTGATTGTAATTCCAAAGATCTTACCTGCACCGATTGCAATATCAATGGTACCCGCAAAATCCATATACAACTGAATCGTGCAGAACACCGCACCAATCAGACAGAGACCGCCATTATCGGAATGATCTCTGAAAATCGCAGTCACAACTGGTGCTAAATGGTCAGCAATAACCATTTTCTTGAATAAACCCCAGATAATACGTTCATATCCGGCAGCCAGATTATCTGCTGTAATTGAATACCCAGCAAACAGATCTGCAGACAATTCATTAAAACGTGTAATAGGTCCTTCCAGTATTGTCGGAAAGAAGCTTGTATATAAAGCAAGCTTGAAGAAGTTCTGCTCTGCTTCAATCTTCTTATTCGATACATCAGAAAGGTAGGAGATGCATTGAAGTGTGTAGTAGCTGATACCGATTGGCACAGCAATTGTCAAAGCCGTAAAGCTTCCGCCCCATAAGCTCGTTACTGAAGAACCAATGAAGTTTGTATACTTTAATATAATCAGGATAGCTAGATTCAATAATACAGATACAACTAAGATCCGATGCTTCTTTTTTTTGAAAACTTTCCGGTCCATCTCCTCTGGTGCCTTCTTCATAGAAGAAAGCTTACAGGCAAATAGATACGTCATAAACGTAGTAGCTACATTATACAAAAGAAGGAACTTTGACCACATAAAGAAGAAGGCATAATCTGCAATCAACAAAACAAACCAGCGGAACTTCTTAGGCGTTATTTGATATATGACAGCGACAATTGGTACAAATGCCGCAAAGAACAATGGTGAATTGTATGATACTGTCATTTTCCTTCCTTTCAATCGTATGTGTTGTTTATATTGGTTATTCCTTTGTATAAATATTTGTCGAATTATATAAATCTTCCCAAGATTGATATTTACTATCATCCCTATGATCTAGTAGCGAGTAATTTTCCTTCAATACAGATCCAATATATGAGTTGATTTTTAAAGTACCACTGAAATTAACGTGATCTCCTTTATCCAAAGAATCTTGAGACCAATCAATTCCAATATCGTCTACTTTTTCATTCAAATCTAAAAAAGTGATATTATGCGATTTTGCCCAGTCTGATATTGTAATACTTTTCCCTTCGGTCCAGTTTTTTGGCGAAGGTGAAGCAACCAACAGAACTTTTATATTTTTTGACTCGGCAAGATTGACTATTTTTTCCAGATATGATTGTGCTCCTTCTGACATAGATTCCCTCTTTGTAGAAGAATTCATATAATTTTTAGGGCCAGTGTAGGCTACAGTCACTTTCCTATACCAGAATCCTTTCAATATACTCGCTTTAGCATATTCTGTATTCATTCCAGAAATAATCTCTGGAATTTCTGCTAATTTATAAAAAGAATGATAATGAGTAATTGGCAACAGTTGTTCGGCAAGCATCTGCCCGCTGTCTTTACTATTGAATAATGTATCTTTTGTGAATAAAGTATTTACCTCTAAGACGATTACTTTTGGATTTTGCCTTTTTAACTCTTCTTGCAAAATAGCATATGCATCAGTGATTCTTTGTGCTCGTGAACCAGTATTGTAACTCGTAAATCCCTGTTCACCATATAGCTGCAATGGTGAAAAAACATCACAACTTTCACTATCACCTAAAAAAAGCACATCTAAACTGTACTCCGGTTCACTTTCCATTGCTCTTACTTTTCTTTCAACCGCAAGAATATCATATGCTGTATAATCTTTGGGCATGATAAAACAAGATGCCCCAGTTAAGAGCAACGCCAATCCAACAAGAAACAGTACAATATTTCTTACATTTTTATTCATTTTCATGACCATGCTCGCGTTTTTGCAAGCATTTTCATTATACTGATTTCAACATGAATTTCTATCTAAACTTACATAATCTTTATACTGTTTCACGATATTTACACATATATTTTATATTTTATTCACATTCTTTTTTACTTAATCTAAAAACACTAATATAATTGTTATAGTGAAATTGGTGAAAATATGAAGAAAAAAAGAACAATTGCTATTGTTATACCATTTTTCCTATTGTTCAGTCTGACTGGATGCGGAAAAAAGTCTGAGGAAAACGTTAATGCAGAACAAGAAATCACTACGCCAACTCCTACAGCTACGCCCACAGCTACACCCGATCCATATGCAGCACCTGCTGGAACTTATTTCAGCGAAACCACAGGACTTCCAATTGCAGAAAATTTAAAAAATCAGCGTCCTATTGCAGCCATGGTTGACTGCGAAACTTTGGCATTCCCTCATTATGGAATTGCTGAAGCAGATATTGTTTATGAGTTGATGAATAGCATAAAGAATGGTCGAATCACTCGCTTTATGGCATTATACAAAGATTATGCCAAAATACCTCAAATTGGAAGCATTCGTTCCACCCGTACCACAAATATTTGGCTCGCTTCAGAATGGAATGCCATTATTTGCCATGATGGTCAAGCTGAATATGCTTTAGACTATTTAGCAAAAGATTACGCGCAACAGCATTTATCTGGAATATTTACTAGGATAGAAAATGGCAAAGCCTGGGAATTTACAGAATATATCATGGCAGGAGACATTGCCAATAATGCTGCTTCATACGGTATTGATTTAAACTATAATCAGTATAAACAAAGCGGAGAGCATTTTATCTTTACAAAATATACTACCGAACTTGACACGTCAAACTTTCAAAATGCTACTAATGTGCAACTGCCATATGACCACAATCAAACTGCATTAACGTACAATTCAACCACGCAAACATTTGATTTGTCAATGTACGGTGAGATTCATCAAGATGCAGAAGACAATCAAGTATTATCATTTAAAAATGTTTTATTATTAGACAGTGACTATTCTGTTTATCCTGATCAAGGTAATATTTTCTATCATATTGTTGATAATAATGGTGATGGGTATTATCTGACTAACGGAAAACTAGAACAGATTACTTGGAAAAAATCAGGAGAAAATGGTATTACCCAATATTTTGATGCCAATGGAAAGCAACTCATATTGAATAGAGGTAAGACATATATAACATATGTACCATCTGATGTATGGGGAAGCCTCTCGATTAATTAGTACTTTAATATGATAATTTTAGCCAATAGTGACCATGCCCCAAAATATAACCTACTTAATAAATCAATTATTCATCAGAACCATATAAAATCCAAAAGAAAAATTCAGGGTATGAAAGCAACGTCATTAAGTTAAGTAGCGAAGAAAAATCACTTGAGAGGCAGTAAAAGCCAACCAAGTGATTTTTCAATGGCTAGTGCACTACGAAAACAATCCTTATTCAGAGCACATTCTCTGTAAAAGGTAAATCATAGGTACCTGTCGTAATACTTAAAAACCTTGGATAATAGTTGAGAAAACCTAAGGTTAATCAGAGGTACCTAAAATGGACCATATGACACATCAGATGCGCGAACAATATTGGCGCGGGATCATCAAGGAATACAACGAGAGCGATGAATGCAAAGAAAAATGGCTGACAGAGCACGGGATAAATTCAAAGAGCTTCTATTACTGGCAGAGAAAGATCCGCAGTGATGGGACACTGCAGCTGGTGGCAGCACAAGCATCCGCACAGCTGCCTGAACAATGCACATTCAGCCGGCTCGAGGCACCAGCCGCACTGAATGCCGCAGGGCCATCAGCAGTGATCCACAAAGACGGCATCACGATCGAGCTGAACAATGATATCTCAGATGACCTGCTCATAAGGATACTGAAGGCTGCATCTCATGTTTAAGGATGCCAAGGATCTAAAGGCCGTATATATCGCTGTCGGCAGGATAGATCTCCGGTATGGCATCGATGGGCTGGCCTCACAGGTACAGAATGTCTTCCATCTGGATCCGTTCGATGAAGGGACACTGTTCCTGTTCTGCGGCACAAAAGCAGACAGGATCAAAGGCCTCCTATGGGAAGGCGATGGTTTCCTGCTGCTGTACAAACGGATCGAGAATGGGAAATCCCAATGGCCGCGCAGCCGCAATGAGATGGAAGCCATGACAATGGAACAGTATCAGTGGCTCATGAGCGGGCTGTCGATCTATCCGTCCATCAAAGGAGCAGAACCGAAGTACATACTGTAAAAAAGTTATCCACAGCTTTCAGGACAGGATCAGGCCGATAAGAGCCATATAAGGGCACACGCGGGCAATGGATGAAGATCAAAGGATCTGGCATTCACAATGTGCGCTGTGCCCTTTCATAATGCGCCACATGAGATGTGGCAAGAGACAGAAGAGCTGTTTGATATCTGCATTTCTCCACATTTGCACAGATCATGATGATGATGTATACATAAAGCATGCAGGATACGGGCAGACCGACAAGGGAAGAACTGAGCAGCCTCACGAAAGAGGCCCTTTTAGATGTGACGGAAAGCCTGTATACAGATATTGAGGCAATGAAGCAGCAGATGGACGGCATGGAGAAGAACATCGATCTGCTGATCGAACAGCTGAAGGTGAGCAGCCAGGCACGCTTTGGAAAGAAGACGGAGAAAGATATCATCCAAGGACAGATGGAGCTGGCCTTCAACGAAGCGGAAGCAGATTCCGATCCAGCAGCAGAAGAGCCATCAGAAATCGAACAGGTCATCCCGTCTTATAAAAGGCGCATACGCCCGGCAGGCAAGAGAGAAGCTGACCTCTCAACGATCACGGACATCCGCATCGAGGACCATGAGCTGAGCGAGGATGAACTGAAGGACATATTCAAGGATGGGTTCAAGAGACTGCCAGATGAAGTATACAGCCGGCTGGAATATCATCCGGCAGGACTGGAAGTGGTCGAGCATCATGTGGCAGTATATGCCGGCATGGACAACCAGACAATTGTCAAGGGAAAGCGCCCGGCAGATCTGTTCCGCAACAGCATCGCCACACCGTCCCTGGCCGCCGGCATCATGCATGCAAAGTATGCAAATTCACTGCCCCTCTACAGACAGGAGCAGGGCTTCATTGAGAGCGAGGTCAACATATCACGGCAGACCATGGCGAACTGGATGGTAAGGTCTGCAGAGGACCATCTCAGCCTGATGTATGATTCATACAAGGAGCATCTGATGGGCCAGCACCTGATCCATGCGGATGAGACACCGGTGGAAGTCAGGAAAGACAGCCGGGCGGCCATGGCCAACAGCTATATGTGGGCATATCGCTCCGCCGATCGCGAGGACAGAAAAGTGGTCCTGTATGATTATGAGAAG